>JAHDFN010000259.1 GCA_020628145.1 Saprospiraceae bacterium
ATACTTCCCTTCGCATCGGTATGAGCTCTCAGTTCGGTTCTGTAGCTGGGATTCTCATTCAGAATTTCTGCCAATAAATTCAATTGGGTTTTGGATTCCGAACGGAGGAAGGATTTGTCGAAATCGAAGAAGATGGATTTCAATCGTTTCAGCTTTGAAACGATATCGGGCACCCTTCTTTTGTTAAGACTGCAAACACAATTGCCATAACGGGACAAATCTTCTACCCTTGCATTGGCAAAACCGGCTTCAATGGCTTTGGAAGCAGTTGACTGTGCATCTGCTTCGCTGGAAAAACCACCGATGTAGTAATGATAAATCTCATTGTGATCCTTACTGAGATAAACACCATCCAAACCTTCGAAATAGCTCAAAGGCACCGATTTTTCATAAGCGGCGACTTGTACAACGATTTGAGCTTGGATTGAAATTTGAAAAATGAGGTTAATGATGAAAAAAGTCGTGATCTTTTTCATAGTCCAAAGTTTTTAGTTTCTCGAATAATATCTATTTCCCAAACGAATGGAAAACAGCAAGCGTTGTCTTGGGGCTTTTTCTTATTTTTCCATGACTTCCCTTACGATGCCATCGATATCTTTTACCAGAATGTAGTCTTTTCCAACCATATCGATATTGAGGACTTTCTTACCTGCCGGCGAATTTTTCAAAAGACTTTCAGGCACTATCGGCTCCAAATCCTCCTTATCTTGGATATGATTCACTTTTACAAGATATTTTTTTCCGTTTTCATCTACGAATTCATATTCGGTCGCTCGTTTTTTGATTTCCGCACCTTTGAAGGAGGCCAATACTTCGTTATCTTCCAATTCGAATGTGGAATTATTTGATGTGGTATTCTCACTGTAATCAATGTTTTCCTTATCGGAATAATCGGTAGGGATACGCTCTTCGGTTTTCTTGTTGAAGTATTCACAGGAAGCCGTCAATAAAATCAAACCGGAAAGCATCAGGATGGTTATTTTTTTCATGTAATTGTATTGTATGTATGATTAAGATGAAAAATCAAACGAAAAGGATGTCCGGTTAGTATTACCTTCCGAAAACATCATAATACTTTTCGGCATGTTGTTCATATCTTTTCAATAAATCGATGTTTTTCTTTTCCAAATCCGTCAATTGGTTTCTGATATCGGTAGAATAGGGAATGTACCAATCCACATAATTGAAAACATACCTCATCTTCCTATTCTTGAATGAATATCCATGACGGGCATAGATGGCATTCCTCATCACTTCCAAATCTCCTTTGTGTAGATTTTCAACATCTTTCTTCGTCAGTAGTACAGCGGAAGCATTCTTGCTTGAAACGCCATTCGTCAACCCTTCCGATTCGTTGGTGTATTCATTATAAGTGCCGTATAATTCCGTATAATCCAAGCCTTCCAACTCCAGATTCCGGTCGTACTTGAATGCTTTTTTTTCTAATTTGTATTTCCTTTTCGTTACGGCGAGTTTATCATCGTTTGCATCCCATGTTCCCTTCAGGATTTCTTCATGTGGATCGAGCGTGAAGGAAAAAGAGCCGTCATATTTGTCATCCCCCGGTTCTTTGACTTGTACCGAAAATTTCCCACTGTCGTCTTTGAAGGGAGTTATTGTACCGCTGAAAGGTCTGTCATTTCCGGCGACGATACTTCGCCCACTAATGGATTCTCCTTCTATCTTATCAAGGGAAACCGTTATTTTATTGGCCCAAGTAGGAGCTTTGTCATAATCGTATTTTTCGGCGGTGAACATGCCTACGTAACTTCCTAGCAAGTCGGAAATATTTATTTCCTTCTTTTCAGATTCCGAAGGTGTTTCAGCGGGTTGGGAAGTCGTTGTTTCTTCCGGTTTAGGTGTTTCAATTACCGTTGTATCGGTCTTATCTTCGACAGTATTACTGCCACAGGAAAACAAACAGAAGACTAGGCAGCTAAAAATGATATTTTTCATATCGTTCGAGGATTTTAAATTGGTTGATTGATTATCGTTTACGGGATCTAAAGATAATAATTTCGGCGATTATCAGGTTCAATACCCAACCCAACCATGCTACAATCCGGTAAACATCCATCGGTCTGGGTTCGAAAACGCCTACTATGGCATACTTCCAAAGCCGGAGGGTAAGGGCGGAAAGGGTAAGGGCAAAACTCCGTATCATGAATCTACGATGGGCATTGATATCCTTTTTTCGGATGGCAATCAGAGCCATTGCCGTGAAATACATCCAGAAACCGGAGAGTAGGCAAAATGCGATTTGTGAACTAGGGCCTCCATTGGCATGATATCCCATGATCAATCCGGAAGGCCCTGAAAATAGAAGAATCGTAATGATATAAATCCAACCTGTCGTCCGATGTATGCTTGGGAATTTCCTCAATATCGTACTAGAAAACTGAGTAAACCCGGCCAATAAGGTCAACATCGAAGTATAGACGTGTATGAAAAAAGCCCATCTGTAATAATCCAAGGCGATTTCATCCTGTTTGATGCGAAGGAATGCCACATCCGTATCGTAGGGGATGTATTGGAGGGTAATATCCAGCATCAGATAGCCGAGGAATAGATATACTCCCATCAATGGTATGTAGAATAATTTCTGCAATGTAAACAAGCTCTTAGCACAAAATTAACCCGTTGATAACAACTAGGCTGACATTTGCGTTGTATTTTTACGTGAACGAATAAATCCGATATAGTGAAAACTCTTTTCAAAGCTTTACCCCTTCTCATCATTACTTTTTTTCAGGGCATGGATTATCATGATGATTATACCAATCATTCCGATGAACACGGCCCTTGGAAACTCGTTTCCGATAAAGGGGATTTGAAAGTGTATAAAAGAACACGTGCCGGC
Organism: Saprospiraceae bacterium; assembly: GCA_020628145.1. Classification (GTDB taxonomy): domain Bacteria; phylum Bacteroidota; class Bacteroidia; order Chitinophagales; family Saprospiraceae; genus JAHDCE01. Next base: position 2,861 of record JAHDFN010000259.1, read on the forward strand.
ACCAATCTGAAGGAGTTGCGGATCGATAATGTTTTTAATGTTTCGGCAGAAAGAATGGTTCGGGCCTTGGATGATGTGGATGGATATGTGGATTGGATTTATAAATGTAGTGAAGCTAAAATCATTACCCAGCCTTCCAAAAACGAAGTCATTTATTATACCCGTGCGGATGTACCTGCTCCGATTTGGGATCGGGATATTCTTTCTCATTCCACTTATAATTATTATCCCGAATCCGATACCCATTATTATAAAGCATATGCTGCCGAAAATGATGAAGAATATGTTCCTGTCCGAAAAAAAATAGTAAGGGTGAAGGATTATGGTTCTTCTTGGACCATCAAGGAAATTGAACCGGGTACGGTTGAAACCATTAATACGATTTATATGGACCCAGGTGGTTCTATTCCTAATTGGATGGCGAATATGACGATTCAGAAAGGGCCTATTAAATCGATGAGATCCTTGGCGGCCAAGATGGCTGAGGAAGAATAAAATCAATCTTATCCATTTTTTATTTAATTCCTCCTCAGGAATATTTTCATTTTAATTCGGGATGTCGTTTAGTTATTATTCATTTTAAACTTGTTTTTTATTTGAAATATATTAATATTGTATTTCAATAACGCACTTCTCTTTTTAGCACTACCTAATCCCTTCCCCGTTATTTTTATATTTTATTTTTCCATATAACTAATTGTTATATGCTATTGGCGTTTTATTCGCCTAATAGCCTTTTCGTAATCGAATAACTTTTCTATAGATATATATTAAATATTTTGATGACCAAAGAAATAGAATCGTACTTAAAAGGGGCGTGAAAATAAATGATTGAAATGATTGAATAAACGGAAGAACTCAACATTGAGTCCTTCCGTTTATTGTGCCATTTTAAATATATATGAAATTCGTTTTCCTCCGATGTGTTTTATGACCCTAGCTGAATTTAATGCATTTGCGTTAAAATAAGATGATCTCCTGAATATTTTTTCACAGATTATTGATGTGTTTGACTCTTGTTATTAGATGTCATCTGTAAAGTGGCTGGTTTTCTAATGCTAATTGATTATTGTTGCAGCTCTTACTCAGACCTGATACCACTGAACAGTTACGATATATCTAAAGTTAAGATGAAATGCGGATGCCGAAAAGCTAGAATAGAGTAGGCAGTAAAAACTAAAACAAATTTTATGAAAAAGAAAACCAAAGATCTCTCTGAATTCGTAGAGAGATGTCTTGATCCTGAAAAGGTTTCCGAAGTCAAGGGCGGTTTTGGGAAAATTATTATTTTTCCAAACATGGTCACAACTAAAGCACTTGGCGAAGAAGATGATGTCAATACCACTACTGCAATTGGTGAGGAGGACGATCCTGTTACTACAACTGCTGTAGGAGAAGAGGACGGCCCTATGACTACTATGGCTTTAGGAGAAGAGGGATAATCTTTGAATTTACAGAGGCATTTTATTTTATATAAAATGCCTCTTCTGTTTTTACAAATTCTATAAATAAAAAATATGTTATTAATATCGGGAGGGTACAAAGATTTTAATATTCAATTTTTGTATGAATATTTACATCGGAATAATTTGGAATTCCATATTGTATTATTACAAGAAAAAAATAAACCGGAGCTTACCTGGGATCTGAATCAGGACGTTTTAATTATTAATGGAATTAAAATAAAACCTTCGGCTATTTTTTCCAGAGAAGATGTTTTTAACTCCTTAGGTGATGATTCGGATAAGTTTACTTCTAGAACATGGCATCAGACGTTGAAGTCCTATGCTATGGCACATCCCAAGGTTAAATATTTCAATAAAGGATATGTAGGGATGAATAAAACTTACAATTTATTCCTAGCACAAAAGATAGGATTGAAAATTCCTAGAACGGTTATTACAAATCAAATGGAACTCCTTGTAGATTTGGAAAATGCAGACCAACATATTGTAAAACCGGTATTAGGCGGACAATTAACCCAAACATTGGAAACTTTTCTCGAAAAAAATAAAATAACAAAATCAGATAGGCTTTCTTTTGTACAATCACGATTAATACAACCGGAAGTCCGTGTATATGGAATAGGAAATGAATTCAAGGCTTTTAATGTTTTTTCAGAACAATTGGATTACCGGGGAGATAAATCTACTAAGATAAGTGAAACCGAAGTGTCTCCGGAAATAATCCAAAAATTAAAAGTTTTGATGAAATATCTGAAGATGGATTTTTGTGCGGCTGATTTCAAAACCTGTCCGGATACGGGCGATTTACTTTTCCTTGAAGTGAATTCAAGTCCGATGTTTGGTGCATTCGATAAAATATCTGATTTTTCGATTAGTGAAAAAATCGCTGAATGGCATTTAAAGGAAGTGACAGTTTGATTAAAATTCATCAGCGTTTGATTTCGGAATAATCTTCTTTTATTTATGTACTCTCTCTATTGAATTTTCCGACTGATAATTCTATTGAAGGATGGGGGGTGATGGTATATCTTATCTCATAGAACATGTCACTCCTACGGATTATTATTTTAAAACATATTGGACTCCTATGGAACAAGATTCACTGTATGAAGCCGAAGTAATTCAGAGTTTTGTCAATAAAAGTTTGGAGATAACCAATGCCAAAAAAATCTGGGGTGAATTTTCTAGCGGGATTCCTTTTGAATGTTACTCGAATGGTGGCTCGATGGTGATAATGAAGATGCTGACTGAGAAACAAAAGAAAAAATATAAGTACAGGACAAAAAACAAAACCAGTTGCCGTGCGTGGTGTTTGTTCACCT
>JAHDFN010000260.1 GCA_020628145.1 Saprospiraceae bacterium
GATACTTTTCTTTTTTTTTCTAGAAAAATCTTATACATTTGAAACAACACTAGGCATATACCTCGTATAACCGGTAAAACATAATTTGCTCTATGGGATGGAAGAAACGAAATCAAAAACTAACACTACTCACTGAAAAGTTTTCTCAGGAAGGTAGGTTATTGGAGAAAAAAGACGAAGACAAAGTCAAAGGTGGTAAGGTACGAAAGTACCATATCTGGGTCGGTGCAGGAGGTATCACTCCCGACTGATGCACCTAATTTTTTCGTATAAATATAAGTGACCACCCATCGTAGGAAAACTACGGTGGGTGTTTTCTTTTACCCCATCGCCTTCCCCCATACTTTACTAGAGCCATCTCAAAAACATCCATTAAAAGAACCGGGTCACTTCAATTGAAGTGACCCGGTTCTTTCGGAGATAACAAATTCTTTCCTTATCAGTTAGTTCGTGATGAAGATATCCACTCTCCTATCATTCGTATCTATCGCTCCACCCTGGGTGGATACGGATTCTCCATAAGGAAGTAAAAACAAACTACCATTGGAAATCCCTTTGGATTTGAGATATTGCTTAACAGAATTAGCCCTTCTCATCGATAATCCCATATTGTAATCCTCGGAACCTTCAGGGCTGGCATTACCTGAAATGAATAAAGTATAACCACTCCTTCCCATCAGATTCATGTAAATAGCATCCAGTTTGGATTTGCCCTCGGCAGTCAATTGGGATGATCCTTTGGAAAAATAAACCGTACCCATCTGATCCAAGAAAGCAGAACGGCCGCCTTGTCCCATACTATTCAATTTGGAATTCGTTGCCGCCAATTCGCCCCTGAGTTTATTCAATTCGGCCTGTGTTGCAGCATCTTTGGATTTCAATGCAGCGATATCCGCTTCATTCTTGGCTACTTTCGCTTTTAATGCAGATAATTCCTCAGAACCCAAAATACCGGAATCAATCTTGCTATTGATATCATTTACCTGGCCATCAACATCGGATAACTTATTGGTATTATCCTCCACATCATTCTTCAATGAATTCATTTGACCTTCCAATGCACCTACTTTACCTTCAAGGGCTTCCATTCGTTCTTTCATCTTATCTTCCTTCTTCGTCGAACCTCCAAAACGATAGCCTACGGTAAATTCATGGGTATTACCCAAATCAGTACGGGCTTGAGAACCCAAAACGGCTTCATAAGTATATCCGATTTGGAATCTCTCCTTTACTCTAACCGCTACCGAGCCATGAGCAGCAGCAGCATTAGACAAACTATTGACCGAACGATATCCGCCACCTAGATACACCATGTCTTTATACCCGAATAATAGGTTTCCATCAACTTGCAATGGGACTCCTGCAACTTTCCTAGCCAAAATGATGGGCTCGATGGAAATGGCCTTATTCTTCCCAAAACCGAATTTATAACTGGCGGAAGCAAGAAAATGCCTTTCCAAACTGAAGTCCACATTTTCATAATTGCCGGTTTCATTGTACTTCAGGTTGGAATTGAAAATCTGAGGAACGGAAAGTCCCACATTCAATCCTTTGAAATGATAATTGATCCCGGCAGCCATATCGAAATTGGCCGAATTTTCAGTCCTGTCCAAAATGGTAACATCCGCTTCATTTCCAACAACGGCATTCGTAAAATCGAATCGTTGCACAACAACTCCGGCCGATAATCCGACAGAAAGCCTATGTGTCTTTTCCTCATTGAATGGGATGTGGTAGGCATACGTAGCCATCCCACCATAATTACGAATCAAATGAGTCTCATCAGAGAACATCATTCCTCCGATTCCCACGTTTGAATCCTTTATCCCCATATCGAAAGTACCGATAAAGGAAATAGGACTATCCGGCATATCGACCCATTGGTTTCTATGACTAAGTTGGATATTCTTAAACCCTGACTCCCCTGCCCTTGCAGGATTATAGAGATAGGGATTGAAAATATATTGGTTGGTTACCGGTATCTGCTGGGCTTCTGACTTGAAGCAGATCAAAGCAAATACGAAAATGAATATGATTTGAATTTGTTTCATAACAACAAATATTTTCTGTTTAATTAAAATGAAATCCGTTATTATCGTTTGATAGTTACGGCTCCCTTGTAAACTTGCTCACTGTTCAAATCCCTAAGGACATACCAGTAAGTACCATCCGGCAAATCTTTTCCTTCATAGGTTCCATCCCAATCATTATTATATGTTTGGGTTTCAAAAACCACAACTCCACCTCTGGCATATACCGATAGATTGTACTCTTTCAGATTTTCCAAGTAAGTAATACCCCATGTATCATTGACTCCATCTCCATTGGGCGTAAACAAATCAATGAATTCAAGATTCTGATTCGGCAATACGGTTACGGTTACATCTGATATGGCCGAACATCCATTGGCATCATAACCGGTGACGGTATAAGTATATGTGCCGATAGGACCGTTGAATACAGGATTGGACGCATTCGGGTTACTTAGGTGTTCCACAGGAGACCAAGTATAACTCAAGGCTCCGGTAGCACTCAGATTCACGGTTTGTCCCTGAACCAACTCAACATCCGAACCGGCATCCACTGATGGAGCACTACTGACATCCACAAATGTTTGGAATGCTTCGGACACACAATCACCCGTTGTGATTTCCACTGTATATAATCCTTCCGCAGCCGAAGTAACATTGGTTACAGTAGGGTTTTGGGCAGTCGGGTCATCTATATTTCCAGGGCCTTCCCAGAAATATGTAGCCCCCGGTATTCCTGTAACGAATAAATCAATAGAGCCTCCGACACATGTCGCTCCCGAGTTGCTTACAATTACTCCTATCGGTGTATAATCAATTTGGACAAATGTAGAAACCGGAGCGGATGTACATTGTGTCACCGGATCCCTTACCACCAAAGTATATACCCCCTGGTGTTGGTTATTATTCACATTGGTAATCGTCTGGTTTTGTGTACTAGGAAGCGTTTGTCCGTTAGGCCCTGTCCAGATATATACCACATCGGATATGGAAGGAGCAGTGATTTCAAGTGTTTCTCCCTCACATAAGGGGCCGTTATTGGAAATTCCACCTGGAATAGTAGGAAGAGCATTTATGGTTACATTTATAGTTGCAGAACCATTGGATTCACAAGCACCATTCCCTTCGGTAACGGTATAGGTATAATTTCCGGCAGCCATGTTATCTCCCAAATTTGGAGACACCTGCGTACCGGCAGCATTATAGAAATTCAAATTACCAATACCTGAACCATTGGCAGTAAGAGTAACATTTTCTCCTTCACAAACAGTTATGTCCGAAGCAGTTGGAGCAGTGAAACTATTGTTATTCACCACGACAACCAAAGGGGATGGTTCGCTGAGGCATCCTCCATTACTTTGCCATGCATAATAAACATAAGTACCGGCAGTGAGGCCATTCCCTAGATTCGGGTTGGGTACGATGTTCGTACCTCCTGCATCCGATGACCATACTACCGCTCCGGAAGCCACTGCACTCAAGGTTACATTCTCACCTTCGCATACTTCAATATTGGTAGTAACGGGAGATAATGGCAATGCCTCCACATTGACCAAAATCTGTGCTGGAGCAGATTCGCAGCCACCAACTGTTTCGGTAACGATATAATTATAAGTACCTGCTGCCAAACCGGTCCCTACCAAAGGTGAAACAGGTGTTCCTGAAGCAAGATAATAATTCAAGGCTCCTCCAGTTCCTGTAGCCGTTAGGACTACATTATCACCCTCGCAAACAGCAATACTTCCTGCCGAGGGTGCAGCAGGGAAAGGAGTCACATTTACTGTCGTAGAAGAACTTCCGGGGGTACATCCTGCACCTCCCGTATCTGCGACTACCGAATAACTACCCGCCGATGCAGCAGTTGCATTGGTAAATGAATATGTCGGAACCATAGTACTAGCAGAACCATTTGGAATACCCGGCCCTGTCCAAATATAAGTAGCACCACTCAAGCTGCTAGTACTCAATTCAACCGTTCCGCCTTCACAAACGGGACTGTTACTGAACAAAGGTGGTGAAGCAGGGGCAGGCAATACCTCGACATAAGTAACTGCAGAACCGGTACATCCGTTGGCATCTGTTATGATCAAGGTATAAGCACCGGAATTCAAACTTGAAGAAGTCGTCGGTGCAATCGGATTAGGTAAAGTGGAATTAAACCCGGCAGGGCCAGTCCAAGCATATCCATATCCCGGATTTACAGGATCATCCAACATCAACATGATGTTTTCTCCCTGACAAATGGGCGTATTGGAAGAAATATTAGGAGCAGCTAGGTTGGTTTGTACATTAACCACAACTTCATCCTTCATACTCTCACATCCATTCACCACTTGGGAAACATAGAATGAAGTAGTTGCAGTAATGACAGAAGGGCTGGAGAAAGATTGTCCGGTTGAGTAAGGAGTATTATCTGTAAAATTCAAATACCAATTATATAAACCCGTACCCGCACTTATAGTTGCAGTAGAACCTTCACAAACCGTGACATCAGCAATTCCTGTAGGAGCAGCCGGCTGGCCGGTCACATTTACTGCAACAGTAGTCCAAGCACTTTCACAGCCATTCTGATCCGTATAGGATACAAAATAGATCGTAGTGCCTACAGGCAATCCACTGACCATCAACTGGGATGAAGATGGAGGTACGTTATCAACCTGGATGGATAATCCATTTGAATCATACCAAGTTAATGTACCATTATTTGCTCCGATGGAAGCAGTAAGCGTACCTGATTCTCCCTCACACAAATCAATAGCTGAAGATGTAGGTGGAGCAGGCAATGGTAATACATTCACCGTAACCGGCGATAATTCGGAAAGACATCCCAATATATCGGCTTCAGCCAAGTAATAGGTAGTCGTTGACGTAAGTGCAGGGGTTGTATATGTATTAGATGGAGTGGCATTCAAGGGGCTAATACCCGCCGGGTCGGCATACCAGAAAATATCACCACCACTGCCCATCGCCGTCAAGGTTGTGCTTTCTCCCGAACAGATGGTTGTGCCTGTTGCCGTAGGAGAAGCCGGAAGTGGAATAACATTCACAATTACTTCCGTAGGAGCAGATATACACCCATTTATATTTTCAACCACATAAAAAGTAGATGTGGTAAGTACAGGAGGTGTAGTAAATGGATTACCTGCATAAGCCAAATCGGTAGCGGCCATATCATTATACCAGAAGAAACTACCCGGTGTACTACTGTTGGATGATGCAGATAATGTTGCCGATAATCCGCTACAAACAGAACCACTGGCAGCATTAGGTGCGACAATTTCCAGATCGGTAGTAACCATCACCATTGTTCCTTCACTTTCGCAACCGGTATTGGGATCGGTTTCCGTCACCCAGAATTGATAACCTGCCGGATCATCCGGCAGCGGAGTTGTCAAATATGTGGGACTTGAACTAATCTGTGTATTCAGTCCGGCATCGCTATACCAAGTGAATGTACCATTGGCACCGCCGGTAATTGCTGTTAATGTTGCCTGACCGTTTTCACAGGTCTGTTGATCCAAAGCAGAAGGAGGA
>JAHDFN010000261.1 GCA_020628145.1 Saprospiraceae bacterium
CAGTAAGCCGCATAATATGGTAATGCAGCTTTTCATAAAATTTGTTTGATTTACTAAATTTACAAAAAAACGGAGGTTATATATGCATCGAAGTAAAATAATCGGGATTTTGAAAACATTCACAAAACGGGAAATATCCGATTTTGAACGGTTTGTCCGATCCCCATTTCACAATCGGATGCAGAAGTGTGTAGAGTTGATTTCCATATTGAAGGATTTTTATCCGGACTTTGATCATTTCGGTTTGGAAAAGGAAAGGATTTTCAAACGTTTGTATCCGGATAAGAAGAAATTCGATTCGGGCTTAAGTGTGATTACATCCCATTTAATGGAATTACTGAAAGAATATCTGATTGTTCGCCGGTTGGATAAAAATGAGGATTTGAAAGATACATTATTACTAAAGGAATTGTTGGATAGTGGTGACACCCGACTTTTTAAAGTCATCAGTAATAGGAAGAGAAAACGATTGGCCGAAACACCGAAAAAAGATATAGATTATTATTATCATTCTTATTTGTTCGAGGAAACCTATTTCAGGCATGAGCAGGAATCCCGGAATATGAATGTCGATCCGAGAAGTCTGGTTCGGAAGTTTGATGAATATTATGTTCTGAATAAATTAAAACTTACTTGTGATAGTTTGAATTACGCCAACGTGATTCCTGTAGGTTATGATTTGACCTTATTGGATGAAGTGCTGAAATTGGTGGAAGCCAATCATTATGATAATTTTTTAATCGGTATTTATAATACGATACTCCATTCTATCCGGGATAGTGAAAATGAAGATCATTTTTATAAATTAAAGGAAAAACTTAAAACATATGCCAATGACATTTCTCCGGAGGTCTTGGATCGTTTTTATATTTTCATTACCAATTATGCCATTCGGAAAGTAGTGCAGGGTAAATCAGGTTACCTCAATGAACTTTTCGAATTATATATGGATATGGTGACGAACGGGGCGATTTTGGAAAAAGGAATTATTCCGCATAATCGGATGAAGAATGTCGTTTCGTTGGGATCGAAATTAGGTAAATTCGATTGGACTGAAAACTTCATAAAAGATCATAAAGGGTTGCTGAAAAAGGAATATCGACATTCCGTATATAATTACAATATGGGTTCCCTGATGTTTTATAAAGGGAACCATATTGAAGCCATGGGATACCTGAATAAAATAGAAGGTATAGATGTTTTTTATGAAATTGGTAGGAAGTTCGTTTTGTTGAAAATATATTATGAATTGGATGAACCCATACTGTATTTTAATTTGGCAGCTTCTTTCAAAGAATACATCAGGAAGAATAAAGTCATTTCGGAAAGCTATAGGGTAGGGTATAATAATTTTGTTAATGCCCTTTCCCTTGTTTATAGAATCAAGACCGGGGATAGTAAGAAAAAGAAAAATATATTAGAAAAAGAAATCGACCAACAAAAATACAATAGTGATAAAAAATGGTTGTTGGAAAAAATAAGTCAATTAAAATAATGGATTATAATTACTCGAAAAAACCAACATAATTCTCATTTTTATCACTTAGCTTTTCCCTGATACATTCCGGTATTTTTAAAAAATCCTTCGAATCCGAATTTATTTTTATTGGGGTAGTGTCATCATATTTTTTCTTGGGGCAATGCTCCAGAATTACTTTGGCTCCAACAGGCATTTCTTTACTCCAAGTCGTACTTACACTCGCTCCGTAAAAATATGGGAGTTTTTTTTCTGTCGGATGTGGATTGATGCCTGTTTTGAAAATGAATAATGCACTCCTGGAAACATTTTTATTTGAATTTTTGATTCTGATATATAGATTTCCTTGTTTCTTATTCGCCCAGCCTACGCACTCGAATCCTCCGATTCTGTTTTTGAATCGTACCGAACCGGAAGAAAGGATTTCCAAAACAGCGATTGAAATTTTATGTTGACTTGAATCCGAATTGTTTTTCCTGAAACTGTATAATTTAAAAGTGCCTGAAAAATCCATTCTGTGGTTTACATTCTCTTTCGGAGATTCCGGAATCAATAAACTATTCTTTTTATTGGATAGGTAAGCAATGCCTTCGATTCCTAAATTATGAAGGTGCTTGTTTTTTTTATCCATTAGAATCTGTGATGCCTGAAGATTTTCAGGATAGAGGGCTTCGTAATCTTTTGTGCTAGGACATAATAAGGCACGGCCATTGCCTATTTTTCCGGAATTTCCATGTATGAAAGTGTATGAACCTGAATCCAGATTCCCTTTTTTTCCATTCCTGATATTAAAATACATTTTTAGATATTGTTCCTTGGATTTATTTTTCAATTCCAAAATTAAAATGTTCTTATTATCTAATCCTTCATGGATTAGTTTGCCATACATCGTTTCCGAAAATGTGGTGTCTTCATGTTTGAATCTACATTTGAATTCTCCTGATTTATTTTTATAAATTTCAAGAATGCCGCAACCTATTGTTGCTAATGTCTTATGATATTCAATATGAGAAGAATCGGATTCCATTTGAGCGTAATATATCTTGTGGCAACCGATAAATTGATCATATACTTCCTTGTTGTACCCTTGATAGGAAGGGGCTTTCCATTGTTCCAATATTTTACCGCCGGATTCCAAGTCAAATGTTTCGGCATTTTTCCAGATATTAAAAAAATGCCTCCTTAATTCCTTCGCCATGCTTTTGTGATTGTCCGATTTCGGATCAAACATGATTTGATGCCCCAAGGAAGATTCGTTGTTGTTCAGATAATGACCATAGGAATATAAATCGTCACACAGGATTAATCGGATATTAGGTAGTTCTCTGTAAAGTTTGACTTCGATGTTGTTTTTGATTCTTTTAGGTAGCCTGACGCATTTTTCCAAATCTTCGATGATTTGCCCGAAACCTTTTGTCTCCTTTTCAGACAATTCCCTACTTCTCATTTTTGCACAGATACTATTAGGATGTAACAAGAGCAGTTTTACATTTTTAATTCCTAAGAATAATTTTGGATTTTCTTCGAATTTCCGGATTAACTGGCCACAACTTTCACTTGTCCAGGTCATTAGGAGATATAAATTATTGGTTCTGGATAATTCCTCCAATAATAAAGGAGAGACGACTCCTTTTTGTACGTGGATTTTTTTGGGAGTTTCACCTTCATCAACAGGGTAGGAATTATTGTTGCCATCAAAAAATGCATTTTCATCAAAGCAATATGTTCCTCCCAATTCTTTGACAAGGGCGATGAGGTTTCTTTTCAGATTTCTGGCGTAATCATTATCCTGTTTGGCTTTACTCAGGTAACTACTGGAAACACCCAGCCGTTCGGAAATTTTTTTCTGCGTACATTTTTCATCAGAATCCCAATTGCCTTCGAAAAAATCCAATGCTGTGGGTAAAAATTTTATTCCTTCTGTTTTGGTTTTCATGTCAATGATGTTTTAGTGTGAAAAGTCATTAGCCAATGAGAGCAGGAGTCATCCCAAGCATGTTTTTAAAAAACAGACTTGGGATGACCGGTGAATAATTTAAAAATCGGATTAAGAAATTATCTTGCTAAAACCATTGTCTTCGTTACCCGATTATTTTGAGTGATAAATGTGCAGTAGTACATGCCGTTGGGTAAATCGGTCGCATCGAAAGTATATTTGTGGTTTCCTGCTTCCAATTTTCCATTTGCCAAAGTCGCCACAGTCTGTCCCTGAAGGTTGGTGATGGTTACAAGAACGTCTTGGGATTCCGGAATTTCAAAATCAATTGTGGTAATTCCCGAAAACGGATTCGGATAAACACGGATATCCTTATGTCCTAAAGCCAGAGGGTTCTCTTCCTTGATTTTCTCTTGGACTTCTTCTTTTTCCTTTGTAACCAATAAATCATCACTAGGGAATTCTGATGGGGATAGTCGGGCGGCAGGAGATTGGCAATTCCCAATTTCCGCAGTGAAAGTTGACCCCAATGGTACTGTGAAATTTGCATTCAACGTAATGGAATTTGCTGCTCGAAATGTTACGTTTGAATTACTCGGTACATTTGTGGTTCCTGAAGTAGTAATATTATTATTGGCTTGATATACGCCAGAGAGAACTACATTCGGAATAGTCAGATTAAAAGAACAACAATGCAGATAGTTTCTGTCATTCAGTGCACTGAATGCTGCCCTGGCCAATTGGCCGCTGGTTAAATTAGTCCTGCATGATTTTGGTGCATATGACATGATGTTGTTCACATCAGGTGAATAGGCATCTCCGTTTGCGTCCGTATAATTTGTGCCTCCCGTATATGAACAGTTACTGACCAATGATTGATCACAATCAAAATATAAATTCGGATCGGCGGGAGTGTCACAAACATCATCTCCTTTGTTCGAACAATTAGAACCATCGACTAATTCATCCGTAGTGCCACAGTTGGATTTTCCATGTGTATGATAAAGTGAAAAATAATGGCCGATTTCATGCACGATAGTGGAGCCGTTGGTTGCACAACTATTTTTCATAATTACCCTATCATCAGAAGGCGGAAACCTGGCATATCCGCAAAGGGATGTATTATCCACACTTGTTACGGTATTGAAATAATAGATATTAATTACATTGCTTTTATCATTGGCTGAAATTTCATTTTCTTCATCCTGATGGAAATTATAATAATCCGTATCATTGATATAATTAATTGTACCGCATTGGAAAAAATGCATATTCGCATCACCATAGTAATCATTTAATTCATCCATGATGTCATTGATTTGGCTAGTAGTTAATCCCCCTGTGCCATCATCTTTTCTTACAATATGATTTTGAACAGGAATATAAAGGGGCCCTCCGGCTCTCATCATTTCCAAATCGAAAGTCTGTCTTTCTTCTCTGGTTTCATCCATATGCCTGATCTGTTCTATTGTCGGCTCCGTACCACAACGGCTATGGTTGTGGATTTTACTATTAATGGTATTTTGTGCATCTACTATTAAGGAGCAAAACACCATAAAAATTATTAATAGATATTTCATAATACTTGCTTTTAGATTGTTGAAATTATTTCTTCAATGCTTCGATTTCTGCCTTCAATTCATCAATCTGTTTTTGCTGCTCTTTCATCCCTTCTACCAATACCGGAATCAAACCGATGTAGTTAACGGCCAATGTATTTGTCCCTTCATTTTTCACCACCAATTCAGGGAATACTTTCTGCAATTCCTGAGCGATAAAACCCAATTGGTTTTTATATGATTCCTCTCGGTCGAATTCTTTTTCCACACCTGTTTCCTGGGTATCTGTTGGCAAATCATCTTCATCTACCAGGTTTTTTGCCGATGTGGTTCTATTTTTAATAGAGGCGATTTCTTTTTTATTCCCCACATCTATTCGGCTTAGATTATAATCATAGGACTTACCTTGTAACTTCATGATTTTACCCAAAGCGGTTTTGCTATTTAATGAGGATACGTTTTCTTTCAATTGGGCATCCGAAGAAATCCATGTT
>JAHDFN010000262.1 GCA_020628145.1 Saprospiraceae bacterium
GGAATCTTTCACAATTAATGGTGGCTCTTAAGGATTATCAACAAGCTTATCTTTATGCTAGCGAATCATTAGAGATATTCAAGAAAACCCTCCCCGAAAACCACCCTTATATAAAAACGGCCAGTGAATTTGTCAATCTATTTAAACAATAAAAATGCCTGAACAAGCTATCATCCTCATGAGTTTTGCTGCCAATGATTTGGAGCATATCAATGAAGAAACTGAAAAAATCTGGGAGAGTGTAAACCAGCAGGATATCCTTAGGCCTAAGAAAATAGAAAATGCGGATATAGAAGATTTGGCAGATGCGGTGATCGATGCCGGAAGGGATTTGTTCATGTTTCATTTCGGAGGACACGCAGATGAAGGGAGCATCGTACTGGATGGTTTCAGACATCTGGATAAGATACGGTTGTCCCGCTTGTTATTGCCGAGCAACCACAATGTGCAAATCGTTTTTTTGAATGGCTGCCTGTCTTCCGGCCAAGTGGATATTTTGACGGCAAAGGGCGTCAAGGCCATTATTGCCACCAATGCGAAAATCGATGATAAGATAGCGGCCCGGATGTCAAGGTATTTTTATAAGTTATTCTTTGAAAAACGATACAGCCTCAAAGATGCATACGAAACGGCCGAAGCGACGGTAAAGGGAGACAATTCATTTGTCACCATCGTCAATCCCGGGGAGACCTCGGAGTTCAATTCTCTCTGGACATTATTCATACACTCCGACCACAAAGCCGTTATGGATTGGACCCTGGAGGATTTCATCAGCAACGAAGAGGAAAGCGGTGATGAAGATTCCGGCCATTCGGGAGATGTCATAAAAAGACAAATCAATATGGGGAACAACAGCACCTATATCGAAAACCGGAACAATACTTATATCTCCACCGTGCGGGATATGGTGTCTAGAGGAAAACTGAAAGAGGCATTAACGACATTGGAAAGCCACCTGCCGGATGCTGCCCATGAAATCACCCTGCTCAAGGGAAGGCTTTCACGGTTGGAAAGTCAGGTCAGAATGGGGACACTCTCTTCTTCCGACGAAAATATAGAACGGAATAGGATTGTCAGTTCCATTCTAAGTATTGCGGATTAAAATGAAAAAAAAACAAAACCAATCCATTTATGAAATTCAAACGGCTGGAATTATATACCTGCAAATTGGAGGAAGAGTTAAAGTTCTACACCGAAACATTGGGTTTTGATTTAATCGGAAAATCGTCGAAGTATCTTAAAAGTACGTTTCTGAAATAAACATTCCAAATTCCGTTTCCGATTTTTTGTACACCGACATATTTGGGGATAGCTGCGGGTGCAACCTATATATTTCCGCTTCGCTAGGTGGTTTTAGGCATCAACGAAAAATGGGAGTAAATCTTACTCCCATTTTTTAATTTCAAAAGATATTCAATTATACGAGATGCTCAATGATTTCATCCGTTTCATCTTTTATTTCTATTTGAAATACATCTTGGAAAGCATGGTAATGAGCATGATATACCAATGGAATTGTAATCAGAATACCGAATCCACAAAGCAATAATCCAAGACCACTGACTATCCCTGCAACAAACATATAAAGGAATGTGGTGAAGAAATTATTCTTAATGATATCCATGCTGGCTTTCATCGCCGGCCATGCATCCATCCCTCCGAAAGTGATAAATGGAACAGCGAAAAAGAACAAGGTGGAAAATAAAATAATAGAAATAAGTGCAAGGAAAATGAAAAATACACCGATAAGGGCGAATATGCCGGATTGTTGAGCCATCCCTATCATGACCAGGCCTACCACATAGGGAACCATGAATAGAACCATTATGATGGCGATTGAAATCAACAGGTACATCAATATGGGCATGCCATGATCAAAGCCCCGGAAAAGAGAACCGAGATCCATCTTTTTATTTTGGGTTCTTTGTTCATATTTGCCAATGAAAAGACCTGACATCATCCAGGGAGCGATGATACTTGCAATATAAAAAAGCAATCCGGTAATCAATGTGGTTCCCCAATCTTTGGAGATGTCATCCCAGGCTTTGCTCATATAATCTCCGATATTAAGGCTGTATTTCCTTTTTTCGGCAATGAACGATTGGATTTTATCCTGACTCAAAGCCGTCGTGTAATTACTCATCTTATTGGTTTTTTATTTAGAATATTGGTTCATGAAAATTATAATTTCAATAATACGTCAATTTCAAATATTAAAAAACTTAATCAGACAAAAAAAGGGCCATATCCGATGAATGCGGCCTTTACAGGGTGTTTTCTGCCTGGGAGCCATCTATTCAATGTGTGCAGCCCGGCAAGTTGTTTGTTGTCATAGTAATAGGCGGGGATTTATCTGCCTGCATAGTGCTAAAACCCCTCTTAACATGAAATATTAGGTCGGAATTGTGCATTTTGATATCATAGTCAATTTTTAAATAATTTCTATAACCTTGTTTTTCAATTTGTTTTAAATTTTGGTAGCGTTTTAAGTAGTTGATATTCAGTGTTCTGTGTCTTTTTCTTATCTTTGTATAGGAAGGGTGTAAGAAAGAATAAGGGAAGGGTACAGATTTTGTGGAGTTTATACTCTTATATATGTATGTGAAATGAAATTACAATGTGATTGGAATGATGCATTTCAACAGGCAAGACGTGGCAAGACTTCTTTTATTGAAAAGAAGATGGATCATGTTTACCATAATGTTTTGTATCCTCAGATATTTAATTTATGTAAATCCAGTGATCTTGCATATGACATATGCTCGATTGCAATTACTAAATTTTGGGAAAAATTTTATGTAAAGGAACATGAACTGCCAAAAGATGTGGATAGCTATTTATTTATTATGACTAGAAATGCATATCGGCAATATCATAAGATGGAATCAAAAAGAAATGACATAATAACTTCATTAGATGAAGACAGACTCAAAATGGCTTTGGAAAATACCGGAAGAGGGGATTATGATTCAAATATGGAATATGATGAAAAGGAATTATACTATAGAGCATTAGAGAATGCTTTTAATAAAATGGGTGAAAAATGTAAGGAGATATTAAAACGTAATATCATTGAAAAACAAAAAATAAGAAGCTTGGCATTGGAAATGGGTTTTTCTACTGAAAATGCAGCAAGCCAAAAAAAAATAAGTTGCGTCAAAAAACTGAAGAAATTAGTTTTTATTGAGCTAAGTCAGTTGAAATGTGAAAGTGCTGATAAGTATGGAAATAAATAAGGATATGGAAAAGATTATTAGATATTTCGATTTGGAATTGTCCGAAACCGAAATGGATCGGTTTCATGAGAGGATGGACGAAGACCCGGATTTTAAAAAAGGAGTGGAAGATTATTATGAAGCCAATATGATCGTGGATTCCATCCTGCCTGAGAATCCTATCGTGTTAAATAAGGTGAAAGCCGCAGATCAATCAAAAACACCGGTTTTGAAATACGGACTTTTATTCGCTTTGGGGGTTATCTTACTAGCGGTAATTTTCTATTTATTTATAAATAAAACCGTGGATTCTGAGCAAAGGGTTTATGCCGAATTGGAAACCTATGTGGAAAATATATCTAAGAATGATATGAGAGGAGACGAGATGGATAAGGATGGGTTTTGGTTGACATGTAGGGAGATAAGTAAATTGGATAATGACAATAAAAATGCTGCTGCCAAACAAAAATTACTAATCTTGTTGGAGCAAGACATAAATGAAAACCATAAGGAAATCGTCCAATGGTGGTTGGCGAAAATTCATATGGAAGAAAAAGAAATGGAAGAGAGCATTAAGATACTTAAGGGGATAAGGAACAATAAGGATTATAATTCATCCTTAAAAGCCGGGGAAATGCTCGATGAAATGAATATTAATTAATATTTTACATACACATACACATTTACTATTATGAAGAACATTACAATTAATTCTTTCTTACCTTTTATCCTTTCTTGTTTTTTTTATATTTCCATTAATGCCCAATCCTTGGATTTGAAGAGGGTGATTGCCAGTGGCGGTGGCGGCCTCAATGGTTACGATCCGGAATTATCATATTGTTTGAATCTGGCGGCAGAGTTGAATGAAAATACAACAGGCGGAACCGTGCGATTAATATACCCTTGCCAAGATTGGAATAGTGATGGATTGACTCTGACATTCGGAAATACATTTGAAGGGAGAATGATTATTGAAAAAATAAATATTTTCAACCATCCCTCACAAGAGAATTATACCTATACGCTTAATGAAAGGATTCTTCCCGGAGGAACCCTTGATTATACAACGATGTTTGGAACTTCTTTCGGAAATGAGGCGGGGGGGGAACCTGTAGTCCTGTATCTTGATGTTATAGGTGAACTTTATATCAATGGCTGTAGTTACACTGTTATAGGTGAGTTCAGTATCAAATTTGAATTATGTGGTGATCCGGAAATTAATATGGTTTCCAGTGAACAACCCCGTTTGTCGATAGAGGTCGAAGATTCCGGAAAAGATATAAGGGTTTCCCCGAATCCGGCTCAAAATGAAATTTCGATCCGATATTCATTAGGGAAATCCACTGCCGTACAAATAGAGTTGTACAATACTTTGGGGCAAAAGATTAAAACGGTCTTAGATAGCCAACAAGAGGAAGGGGAATATACTTTAAGTGAGAATTTGGAAGATGGAATGGAATCCGGCCTCTATTATTTACGATGTATATTTGACGATAAAATACATACGCAGACCATATTGAAGCATTAATAGGAACAATCTTACACATAGATGAACCCTTGGGGCTATACATGGCTTCCAAGGGTTTTTATTATCTTAGAAGGTTAAAAGCCTTAAAGTGAAGAATCTGCAACTCGGCCTGTTCCTATTATTCATATTCTTTTATGATTCCGCCCTATCCGGAAATGCTACCCATCCCGAAATGGATAGCGTCTGGCAGAAAGTTCTGGTGAGTTCTAGTTATGAAGAGGCCATTGATAATCTTCAGGATTATGCATTGCTTTCGGAAAAGTATGAAGTAGATTCCAGTTGGGCATCCACGACTGTTTATATAGCCTATTATTTTTACCTATTGGAAAACGAAAACAGCTTGGACAGTTCAAAATACTATTTGGATTTAGTGGAAGATAGAATAGGGGAGCTTGACATTCCTCCTAAGGCATCCAATCGGATTGTTTTGGACTATAAGTTCTTAAAAGGGAAAAATTATCAAGACCGGGGCTGGTTGGAAGAAGCAATTAAATATTATCCGGAAGCAATAGACTTGTTGGTTCGGATTGCAAAGAGAAAAAAAGACGGTACTATCGATTATGATATGATACATTCCCATTTCAGCATGAATGTCCCTGATTTGTTTAATGATGCCGCTTTGATTTATAATGAATTCGGAGATTATGAACGTTCGATTAATTATTTCAAAAAATCTCTCGAAATAGCTCAAACCCC
>JAHDFN010000263.1 GCA_020628145.1 Saprospiraceae bacterium
AGGCCTATCTCAAATCCAAAAACAGTAAGAAAGGATTGGCTCTGATGGAAGAACTCGAACTCAAGGGCAGTGATTCTGTCAAAGGGCATATCGCAAAACTCAGGGATGCGTTTCAAGAAGAAACCACCGTTTCAGAAATCCTGACCGATCGGAGAAACAAGGAATATTATGATTTGGAGCGGTTGGAAAAAGAGCCGGAAGAAGTCATGGGAAGTGTTTTGGAAAAGGGTACACCGGAGGCTTTGGAGAAACTCATTGAGTTCGGTTTGGATTTAGGAAAGGAAGATTTTAAATCCGGTGATTATCCCATCCATCAAGCTGTCCGATCAGGACGACTTGAAATGGTAGAGATCATAATAAAAAATGATGTTGATCTGGATAAGAAGAACACCCAAAAAGAATATCCGCTAATCATCGCCCTTGAATCCAAGTTCCCCGACATTGCATTAGCTTTGGTAAAAGCCGGGGCCAATCCCAATGTAAAAGGTAGGGAAAGCATCCTTCCAATCCATTTGGCTACCCAATTCGGATATCATCATGTTGTAGAAGCCCTATTGAAAAATGGAGCGGATCCCGATAGGGTATCGATGAACCTGCCGGAACCCCTTCTGACCGCCGTTTATGCCAATGATACCGAAATGGCCCGTGTACTGCTTGAAAACGGAGCGAATCCGAATATGAGGGACTACCATTCAAATCCTGTTCTAGACATCGCATTGAATAACGATAATGAGGACATCGTTAACTACATCCTAGATGCAGGATCGAGTCCAATAACCCAGGATATTAACGGGTATTATCTCATACATAAACTGTATGACGCACAATTTTGGGAATCATTAAAGAAAATCATCAGCAAACGTCCTGATTTCCGGATAAGGCACAAATCGGGCTTCACACTTCTCGAAATTGCCTGTAAAGACAAGAAGAATGACATCTTAAAACATCTATTGGAAAATGATGCGAATCCGAATTACACTGCATCTGTGGAAGGGATGACCCCTCTCCATCTATGTGTGAATAATAACAATATCGCAGGGGTAAAACTCCTTTTGGAGTTCGGTGCGGATCCAAAGATTAAAAATAATATGGGAGAAAGTGCCATCCGTTTCGCAAAGGGTTTGAAACGGAAAGAAATCAAGGAATTGTTTGATTAAGCACCCGATTCCATATTTTCCCTTTTGTTTTCATGGTAATAAATCGACGGTGGCCTTTCTTTTGATTTTTCCGGAATTGGTTCTGGGGAATTCAGGGAGGAAGAATATTTTTTTCGGGGTTTCGAACTGAGACAAAACGGATGTCAGATCTTCTTTCAGCCGTTTATGGTTTTGTGGTATTCCTTCTATGATAAGAACGACTTGTTCGCCTAATTCATCGTGGGGTATTGAAGCGATGAAAAAAGGAACACCGACTATCGATTCGATTTTGGTTTCTATGGTTTCCGGGAACACCTTCACCCCCCCCGTATTGATAACATTATCAAATCTTCCCTTCCAGATGAAAGAGGTATCCGATATGAGTTCAATTACATCATTGGTTACAACGTCTGTTGGCGTTACCAATGGAGCATGTACAATCAGACAAGCCCGTTCATCCTGCTTGAAGCGGACATTATCAAGTGCTTGGAAATAAGGTTGTCGATTGTCACCATTCAATGGCCGGATGGCAATATGTGTTATGGTTTCGGTCATTCCATATGTTGCATAACATTTCACGGAGGATTGGAGGATTTCATCTTCCAACATATTCGAAAGGGGCGCCCCTCCGATAATTAACTGCCTGATCTTATCCAACCCTGTTCTAATGGCATTTTCGACCTGCAAGGGTACCATTGCAGCAAAATCGATTTCGGTTTCGAGATGTTCTAATGGATTGGATGTAGGTTCTACCACAATCAAGTCAAGTCCTAATACAATTGCCCGAATGATCATCATTTTGCCGGCAATGTATTCTACCGGCAGGCACAATAAAGCCTTTTGCCCTTTTTGGAGATTGAAATATTGACCTGTAGCCTTCGCTGAATGAACCATCTGTTGTTTTTCCAACCGGATGGTTTTCGGTTTTCCTGTAGAGCCTGAAGTATTGGCAGGCACGTATTCATTGCCATTCAACCATAGTCTGATGAATTTGAATATTCTTTTTTCAAAATCGCTTCGAAAATCATTTTTCCGAAGGTGTTTTTTAATTTCTGCTTCAGAAAACAATTGTCCATTGATAATAATGGAACGAAAATCCGTATAAGGTTCCGAGGTCATTTGATTCCCCAGAGTTTATGATAGATTTTATCCGCCATTATGGCTTCATAGACTTTAGGAGCAACCAAATACCGAATGGAATGGCCTTCCTTGAGTTGTTTCCTGATATAACTGGCGGAAATGTCCAATAAGGGGGCTTTGAACAATTTTACCCGGGGATTGCTTTGTAGATCACCTAGGTCGTATTGAGGGCGTTTATAAACTAGGATATCGTGGTTTTGTAATATTAGTTCGTAGTTTTTCCACTTGTGTAGGGTAGCAAGATTATCTCCTCCCATAATGAGCGAAAATTCCTTCTCCGGGTGCTTTTCCTTAAGATATGTCAGCGTATCTATCGTATATGAAGGTTTGGGAAGGTTGAATTCTATTGCTGATGCATCCAATTTGGGATTGTCCCCAATGGCAAGTTTGACCAAGTGCAACCTGTCATAGTCATTGGCCAAGGTGCTTTTTTTCTTGTGGGGGTTTTGAGGGCTGACTACCATCCAAACCTTATCCACACCGGCTCTTTCGGCCATGAATTCAGCAATAATCATATGGCCGATATGAACGGGGTTGAATGATCCGAAGAACAAACCGATTCTATTCATCATTTGGATAATTTGCTATTTAGATAGCTGTTGAGTTTTTCCTCTTCCTTCAGGTTTTTCTTATCGAATTGTTGTAAATCCGCATAGATATCCGAAACCTTCCATTGTTCTTGTTCCCTTGTCAAAATGAAAATCTCCTTATCTCCCTGATTACAGCAATACTCACATTTGACCTTATGTTCTGTTATTTCGGAACAACTGATTTTTTTAGTTTCCGTTTTTCCATTAGGCGTATCATTCGCTACTCCTTCAAAAAATGATTCCATGTCGGAAACATAGGCCAGGGTATTGCCCATGCTGATTTTCTTCAATGCTGAAAAATTTTCTTCCTCCAATCCCTTCAGCCAGTTTTCCATCGTTGCTTGTGGAGAACCATCGTTTTTGGTTCCGGAATCGGATTGGCAAGAAAACAGCATGAAAGGAATAAGAAATATTATTGTAATTCCTAACTTCATCCTTTTACATTTATTCGAGGGTAAATTAAGGTTTAAATCCTAAATATATGAAGATCCAATTGGAGTTTAATGGAAAAAAATATGAAGCTGATTTATCTAAACCCTTGGATATATCCATACCACTAAGGCCGGGCGAGGAAAATGTCAATTGTTTCCATGCTCCCCCGATGAATATTTCTCCAGTCGTTTCCGGGAGTTTTATCGGTTCGACTCAAGAGGGAGGGCCGCTTAATTTCCTCAATGTGCAATTGAATCCACATGGCAATGGCACGCATACTGAATGTGTAGGCCACATCGCCAAAGAGTCTTATACGATTAACCAATGCCTTGAGAAATTTTGGTTCATTGCCGAATTAATGAGTATTACTCCTTCTGAGAAAAACGGGGATAGAATCATTACTACCGAACAAATAAAAAAAGCATATTCGGAAAAAAATGTCGAAGCGATAATTATCCGTACGCTTCCTAATCCCGAAACAAAATTAAAATTCAATTATTCCGGTAGCAACCCTCCCTACATGGAAGCCGAAGCCGTTCAATATCTCGTATCTTCCAATTGCCATCATTTATTAATCGATCTTCCTTCAGTGGACAGGGAAGTGGACGGAGGGAAATTGTCGGCACATAAAGCATTTTGGAATTATCCGGAACAGCCGGAAACCCATAGGACAATTACTGAATTGATTTATGTTCCTGATTCAATTAAAGATGGTGTTTATTTGCTCAATTTACAAATCGCTCCTTTTGAGATTGATGTCAGTCCGAGTAAACCTATTCTTTATAAGATTTTCGAATAGGATTTCAATTTAATTCGATTTATCTAAGAAAATTATTTAACGGCATTGGCACTCATTATTTGTTCTAAGATTCCGAATACCTGTTTCTGTTCTTCTTCTTTTGAAAATGCCAAATAAATCACACGTTGTTTTTTCTTCGTTTTGGATACTGTGAATCCTGCACCGAATTCCAATCGTATGCGGTTGTGTTTATTCAAGGAGGCTCTTTTTATTTTTCCTATGGGGAAAACAATGTCTTTGTTTTTATATAAATAAAAAAACCTCTTATTGGTAATCCAAAATGCTTCGGCAGTCCAATCGCCATATTTTTCAATATCTTTCACCCAAAGGCAATATTCTCCTTTCTGCCAATTTATTTTATCCCGAGAAAATTTTTTCTCCATCCGATGTCTTTTATAAAAAGACTCCAATTCCAATAAATCATTTTCCCAAAAATTCGCTCTTTTTTTTTCCAGAATTTCAGATAATGCGGAATATGCTTCTTCGGTTTCGACCAATGGGCCAAGAACAATTTCTTTTTCATCCAGTTCCCTGACGGCATATTCTTGAAAATATAATTGTACGACTAAATATCCTTTCTCGTTTTTAAAAGAAAAACGGTGGGCGTTAATTATATCTTTTACTTTCAGATAATAATTCTTTTTAGTAAAAAATCCTTTTTGCACAACTATTGACTTATCTGAAATAGCAAATGCGGTTTTGTAATTTTTGAGATATTGATAAATCGCCCATGCCCATGGAATAAATAATAAAAATATACAACGCCAATCAATTCTAATTGTCATGAAAAGGACGAAAAACAAAATGGAGAAATAAGGGAATTTGGCAAAGAAACCATAAATTTTAAGCAACACTATTTTTACAGCATCCAAAAAACCGACAATATGCGTTTCCACAACAATGGCCAAGCCCATGAAAAAAAGCATGAATGAAATAATATAAGCCGAATACGATTCGATGAATAACCCGAACAGCATTACAAACACGATTCCCCAGCCCAGCAACCAGAAAAAAGAAGGATATGACCCTTTCTTGATTTTTAAATAATTATCAAAGTCGAGTCGGCTTTTTATTTTTTCCGACCATAGGAGTTTTTCTCCCGCAGGAATGAGTTCATTATACGGATCGTGATCCAGGATGTTATTATATTGATCCATCCTTATGGGTTTTTTGTATGGAGTTTCTTTTACTCTTTAGGTGTCAGCCTCTCTGGCTTGAATGAAAAATATTTTAATTAAATTGAAAAATACAAAAAGTAACGGATTATTAAAAACGATGCCCCGGTTTTCAATTCATTGAAAACCGGGGCAT
>JAHDFN010000264.1 GCA_020628145.1 Saprospiraceae bacterium
AACACCTGACAAGGCGGTTGAATAAGTTTTGTCCTGTACTTAGAATTATTTTAATAATCCTAATTCAAAATAAAGGACGACGGGATAAATTAAAAAGGTTGGGGCGTTTTCGATTTTTCTTATAACATCCCAATTCTTTTCCTTTTCAATTCCAACCTCAGAGGCGCTAAAAACCGTATCTTTGCACCGAAATCCACCAACATCCATAATCATATGACAGCTCCCGTTCCTCCATACCAACCTAAAAACAAAGTAAGGATTGTTACTGCCGCTTCTCTTTTCGATGGACATGATGCTGCTATCAATATCATGCGTCGCATCATGCAATCCTCCGGAGCGGAAATCATCCATTTAGGACATAATCGTTCCGTTCATGAAATTGTGAATACAGCGATACAGGAAGATGTCCAAGGAATTGCGATTACTTCCTATCAGGGAGGGCATAACGAGTTTTTCAAATACATGTATGATTTGCTCAAGGAACGGGGAGCAGGTCATATCCGTATTTATGGAGGAGGAGGTGGCACCATCCTCCCCAGTGAAATAGAGGATTTGATGGATTATGGCATTGCCCGTATCTATTCCCCCGATGATGGTCGGACAATGGGGTTACAGGGAATGATCAATGATCTATTACAAGGATGTGATTTCCCGACAGGCCAAAATCTGAATGGTGAAGTCAAGCGACTGGACGTAAAGGAACATACAGCTATTGCCAAGGCTATTTCGGCAGTGGAAAATTTCCCTGGCGAAAGTGCGGGCTGGTTGACCGAGCTTCGGGCCGGTATCAAAAATACAAAAACTCCTGTTTTAGGAATTACCGGTACAGGTGGTGCCGGAAAATCTTCTTTGGTTGATGAATTGGTCAGAAGATTCATTATCGATTTTGAGGACAAAACCATTGGAGTAATTTCAGTAGATCCTTCCAAAAGAAAAACCGGAGGAGCCTTATTAGGAGACAGAATCAGGATGAATTCCGTGAATCATCCCAGGGCGTATATGCGTTCTTTGGCTACCCGCCAATCCAATTTAGCCTTATCCAAACATGTACAGGCTGCCGTCGATATTTTCAAATCCGCAGGTTTTGATCTTATCATATTGGAAACATCAGGCATCGGTCAATCCGATACAGAAATCATCGACCATTCGGATGTTTCCCTTTATGTGATGACACCGGAATACGGTGCGGCGACCCAATTGGAAAAAATCGACATGTTGGATTTTGCAGACATCATCGCCTTGAATAAATTCGATAAGCGAGGAGCGTTGGACGCCATCAGGGATGTGAAAAAGCAATATCAACGCAACCATAACAAATGGCACGATCCATTGGATGAGATGCCTGTTTACGGAACCATTGCCAGTCAGTTCAATGATCCGGGCATGAACAATCTTTACCGCAAAATCATGGATAAGATTGTGGAACGAACCGGAGCCGATATGAAATCCACCTATGGGATAACCGAAGCCATGAGTGAGAAAATCTATATCATCCCACCTAAGCGAACCCGATACTTGGCTGAGATCGCAGAAAACAACCGGCAGTATGATGCCTGGGTGGATCGACAGTGTAATATAGCCCGCAGATTATTCGGACTGAAGGAATCCATACAACATATCGAATCGGCAGAAAAGGTAGAAAGCCGTGATGCCGTCTTGGATGTACTGCGTTCCCAATACAATGATTTGGAATTGGATTTGGACGGCCGTTGTAAAAGGATATTGGATACCTGGGAAGAAAAGAAATCCCAATATGCCGCCGATGAATTCATTTATAAGGTAAGGAACAGGGAAATCAGGGTTCCTACCCATACCCTTTCGCTTTCACATCAGAAAATACCTAAGGTAGCCCTTCCCCGTTATAAGGACTGGGGCGAAATTCTAAGATACGTACTGCAAGAAAACGTACCGGGTGAGTTTCCATTTACTGCCGGGGTTTTTCCGTTCAAGCGTTCGGGGGAAGATCCTACCCGTATGTTTGCCGGAGAAGGAGGCCCGGAAAGAACCAACAAGCGTTTCCATTATGTTTCTATTGATATGCCGGCCAACCGGTTGAGTACGGCTTTCGATTCCGTCACCCTATATGGAGAAGACCCCGATTACCGCCCTGACATTTATGGGAAAATCGGGAATTCGGGCGTAAGTGTCTGTTGTCTGGATGATGCAAAAAAATTGTATTCCGGATTCAATTTATCCTTGCCCAACACTTCCGTTTCGATGACCATCAACGGGCCGGCGGCGACGATATGTGCTTTCTTCCTGAATGCCGCCATCGATCAGCAATGTGAATTATATATCAAGGAAAACGGTTTGGAGCATTTGGTTGAATCCCAATTAAAATCGTTGTATGATGACAAAGGTTTACCTCGTCCGAAATATAATGCTCCAGTCCCCAAGGGCAATGACGGTTTAGGTTTAATGTTATTGGGTATCACCGGCGATCAGGTTTTGGAACCAGACGTTTATAATGAAATAAAAGCCCAAACCCTTTCCGCTGTAAGGGGAACGGTACAAGCAGACATTCTCAAGGAAGATCAGGCACAGAACACTTGTATTTTCTCCACTGAATTTTCCCTTAGACTGATGGGGGATGTCCAACAATATTTTATTGATCATAATGTGAGGAATTTTTATTCCGTTTCCATTTCGGGTTATCATATTGCAGAAGCAGGAGCTAACCCTATTTCCCAGTTGGCTTTCACTTTGGCCAACGGATTCACCTTTGTGGAATATTACCTTTCACGGGGAATGGATATCAATAAATTCGCACCGAATCTATCCTTCTTTTTCTCCAACGGAATCGATCCCGAATATGCCGTTATCGGCCGGGTAGCCCGAAGGATTTGGTCGAAAGCCATGAAGTTGAAATATGATGCCAATGAACGAAGCCAGAAATTGAAATACCATATCCAGACTTCCGGTCGGTCCTTACATGCACAGGAGATTTCCTTCAATGATATCCGAACTACATTGCAAGCCTTATATGCCATTTATGACAATTGCAATTCATTGCATACCAATGCCTATGACGAAGCCATCACTACCCCTACGGAAGAATCCGTAAGGAGGGCCATGGCGATACAAATGATTATTAATCATGAGTTTGGGTTGGCTAAAAATGAGAATCCCAATCAGGGTTCTTACATTATAGAAGAACTCACCGATCTCGTAGAAGAAGCCGTCCTGATGGAATTCGAAAGGATTACGGAAAGAGGTGGTGTATTGGGAGCGATGGAGACGATGTATCAGAGAGGAAAAATCCAAGAGGAATCATTGTATTATGAAAGCCTCAAACATACAGGCGAATACAAAATCATAGGCGTGAATACGTTCCTTTCCAAGGAAGGTTCTCCGACGATTATTCCCGAAGAGGTCATCCGAGCTACTACGGAAGAAAAAGAAGATCAAATCAAGACATTGCAACAATTGCAAAAAGCGAATGAAGCAGAATGTCAACGATTGTTAAAGGAATTACAGAAAGTAGCCATCGAAAACGGAAATGTTTTTGACAAACTGATGGAAGTCACCAAAGTCTGTTCATTGGGCCAGGTGACGAATGCTCTTTATGAAGTAGGTGGTCAATATAGGAGGAATATGTAATCCCTCCTATATTAGACATTATTACGAATTAGTTCTCAATAAAACTGGGCTACAATCGCACCCTCCGTTCCTGATTTAAGGTTAGGGACAACGAGTGTTCTTCCGTTCAATTGAATGGTAATGGATCTTTCATTAACCGTAGGGATATACATATCCACAGCAGCTAAAAACGTTGGTACCAAACCCCAGGTTCCTCCGATATCGGTCAGGTCGGAAGTTTGATTATTGTTTCCATCATAATAAAACATGGCGATGGTGGAATTAGCCGGAGAAGTGAATTCAGGTGTAGAAAGTGTATTCCCATCTACGGTCAAGACATCCCTACCATTGATAACGGCACGGCTTCCTGCATAAAAAGCCAAAACGGTCTGGTTGTCGTCTTCGGGAAGTGAACCGAGGAGTACCCCTCCCAAGCCACCTGCCGGAACCGTTCGAAGATAAACCAATTGGCTGGAGCGGATGAAAGGCTCTCGATAATAATGAACGATTCTGCTTCCATCGGCAGGAATGACCTCGAATTCGTAATGGGTTTCACTTCTCAAGGTCAGTGGGCCATATCGTCCTTCTACGTCTGCATTGGCCGTAGCGGTAGGATTATTGTTTTTCCTTTGTCCTGTTGCCGATTCCAATTCGTAAATATTTACACGGGCATTTTCCATTGGGATGTTTTCCCCAAAGGTTAGGACACGTCCTTCCACTTCTATGGATTCCTGGGAGCGGATAGTATTAGATGCCGGGGCAAGATCATTGAAGAACCTGAACATTTCTTCAAAAGTCTCGACACTTGTTGCCACTTCATAATGATCCTGTTCTGTCCTCATGACATTGGTTGCCTCGGGAATATCGCCTCCGGCAACGACTTCATCTGCCGTTGACCAAATATTGAGGGTAGGGATTTCTTTGTTTGGCCCTGCCGGGCCATCCGTAGGGCTTCCTCCCAGATGGGCATAATGCTCCACTTTGGCAGCTCTTACGGGATCGGAAAGATAATCATATCCTGTACCACTTCCTGCCGAGTGTCCGGCCAAATCTACTTTCTGAAAGCCCGTTTCCTGTAAAACCTTGTCGATAAAAGCATCCAGTTCTCCTGTAGCATCCGAACCGAAGGCTATGGAATTCCAATCAAAGGCATAGAGATTTTCATTGCAGTATCCATTGCTGGAAAAACGCTGCATTTGTAATTCGTAAGTATCACCAGACCCCAAGAAGCCATGTACAAATACAATAGGTCTTAATGTTTCATCACAGGATGGTTCACCATCGGTGTTTCCACCGCCTGTATCGTCATCTTTGCAACTGCCTGTAAAAAGGAGGAGGGCAAAGAATATTATTATATTCATCTTATTTTTCTTCATGGAAATGAAATGTTACTTTAGAACAATTGTTCAATATAAAGATTGAATCATCTGATTATGATTTACGAATATAAGACACTTAGGATAAAAGTGAATACTAAAAAATTTTCCTACCAATCAATTGAGCCAGAAGAAATAGATAAGGCAACCAACGAATTAGGTATGTTGGGTTGGAAGTTGATAAACGTATCGCTAACCGCAATTGGAGGAACCGCATCAGAATTCTATTTGTTTTTCATGAGAGAAAAACAAAGTTTGGAAGAGATGGTGTAACATCCCAAATAATTTTTCAATTATAAGGCTTTTGAAATGGCACTATTCACGGATAGCCCCTACCTTTGTCATTCCATTCGAAATACTACGACACAAAACCTTCCAATACACCCTAAAAAATTATTCTACATCATTTAATTTCAAAGAAAAACATACACTTATGAAAAATC
>JAHDFN010000265.1:0-5162 GCA_020628145.1 Saprospiraceae bacterium
GCTATATCACTTGCAACGGATATATTTCAGAATTGAAAGAGAAGGATCATTTATTGATTTTGGAGTTCGTAGTCGCAAGTAAATCCGGCCAGGATGAATTCGGCGGTCTGAAACCCGGAGGAAAGCTGATTTTCCTACAAATGGATGGTTCCAAAGTAACCTTGTCCAATACACATAATAGTAAGGGTGAAGTGAATCTAGCCAAAAATACGACTACGTTCAAAGGGTATTTCCCTATATCGAAAAAGGATATCAAGATGTTTATGGATGCCGAAGTGGAATCTGTCCGAGTCGTTTGGGCTGATGGTTATGAGGATTATAATATTTATGAATTCGATTTCTTCAGGGAGCATCTGACCTGCCTGAAGGAAACAAAATAATAACTTATGTTGGGATTGAAATTACCCACCGATCCACGCTGGGCGAATCTGGCGGAGAAAAGCCTTGAGGAAATATTGACAGACCATGCTTATTGTGAGCAAAAGGCGACTACGACTTGTATTTCACTGATACAATCCTACCCTGAAAGAGAACGATTGGTAAAGGAACTTTCACCGGTCGTTACAGAGGAGTGGGGGCATTTCCGCCTTGTCATTCAGGAATTGGAAAAACGGGGACTCAAACTAGGAAAACAAAGAAGGGATGAGTATGTGAATGAATTGTTGACATTCATGAAACAAACCGAGACCAAGAATGAACGTCTAATGGAGCGGTTATTGGTCAGTGCTTTGATCGAAGCCCGTAGCTGTGAGCGTTTCCGTGTCCTTTCCATCAATATCGAAGATGATGAACTGAAGGAATTCTATCATAAGTTCATGGTTGCCGAGGCAGCCCATTATCGCATGTTCCTGGATTTGGCCGAAGAATATTACGATAAGGAAAAAGTAAGGACGAGATGGGAGGAGTATCTCGAATTCGAAAAAGGATTGATGGAGAGATTGGATGTTCGAGGAGATAGGGTGCATTGATTTTGTAAATAACATCACTTATCAAATACCAAACATCATCGTAAGGATTGGCAGGAAATAAACCAGAATCCAAAACAAAGAAAGCCAGTTGAGGGCGATTTCCGTATTGTTTTCCTGTTCTTCCTTTTTAAGAATCCTGCTTGCACAGTAGAAAAGAATGGCTGCTTGACTGAAAAACAAAATACTGAATAATATCTGCGGCATCATATCATACTTTTCAAAAAACAAACAGTAAATCATAACAGCCGCACCTAGTAGGAATGTTATCACACCTCCCATGAAAATAGTATAGCCGAAAAATATAAGTGCCTTTTCCAAATCTTTCATCCTGCTAATATAAAAAATCCCTGCCGACCAAGTCGGCAGGGATTTTCCAAACGGGGATGCTGAGGAATGTCATCCGCCCACTTTGATGAATTTCCTGGTGAGATTCCCTTTCCCTTCCTTCTTCACGATTACCGTATAAATTCCCGGGCTCAATTTCCTCGTTTCCAAAGTGAAGGAAATAATACCTTCTTGGTAAGGAATACTGTTTTGATGATGAATCCTGCCTAGGGCATCCGTAATGAAATAATCCATGGTTCCTCTTTCTCCTGTTGGAATTAAAAGACTTACATTCATGAATTCCTTAGCCGGATTCGGAAATAGAAGTATGTTGTCCAAATTACTGATATCCCTTTCTAGGATAATGGTATTCGAATATTCGTAGGTTCCATCCAAATCAATCATTTTCAGACGGTAATAACCTTTGGGTAAGGGTTGCTCATCAATGAACTCGTATGTCAATTCTTCGGTAGAATTTCCGGCAGCGGCGACTTCTCCTATTTTTTGAAAATCTCCACTAGGATTCAATGTCCTTTCTATTTCGAATTTCTCACTATTCTCCTCCGATGAAGTTATCCAGAATAACTGATTCATGTTCTCATGTATCTGCCCATATAGGGCAACCAGTTCCACGGGCAATGCACCCGGAGAATTTCCACCGCCGGCACCGGCTCCTCCTCCCGAAAAATCCTCGACGCTGAATTCTGCATAATGTCCATTGGAATACGATGCATAAGACCATTGTGTCAAGGAAGGTGTTCCATTATTATACTGATGATAATCGGATGGAGACACCCCTCTGTGTCCTTGGGCAGGATCAGGATCATTCTTGTAGGATACGGTATAGAAATACATATCCTGATGACTGTCCAGATTTCCATCCGGCATTTGGGAAATCCTATTTTGCAAATCTGTAAAATCGGAATCCTTATAATAATACCTCACATTCACCGGAGTATTGGGTTGGTTGGATGTGATGATATTCCAATAGCGGCCCATCACAGCCCATCCTTCCGGATTGGTGGCATAAGGAGCTTCTTCGATTTCGTATGTGGTAGGTGTGCCTCCTAGCATTAAAAAGAAATTGCCATCACCTACGGTTCCTATATTCTGTCCGTTCTTTTGGATGGAAAGTAATAGATTTTCATTTTCATCGAAATAATGTGTCCAACCCGTAGCATCCGTGCATTCCCTTACGGCAATCAAGGTACTGGTAGGAGTATCCGGTATATTGGCTGTAGCCGGCTCACAAGGCTTGGGCTCTTCGTGGGCCTTAATATAATCTATTTCAAAATCGACCGAAGTACTGCTCACCGGATCGAAACGGAGATCAGTGATGATTCCTGTCCAATCGGGATGGCTTCCTACATCCAAAATGAATTCTTGGAAATCCCCATTTCCGGTATAATTGGCGGCAACTTTCCTATTGCCGTCATAACCGGGTAAATTATCCGTTGACCAGAATAATTGCAATCCGCTATTGGCGGATGCCTTTAATCTCACTTTGATGTAAGGAACCTTATCTGCTTCGAAATTGAATGAGCTGTTTCGGATTTGGGCATCTCCGTTGCCGGAAGAAGTTCCTTTCATTGTACCTGAAGAAACGGAAGGAGAAACAATATTGGAAAAAGATGACCAACCTTCCATATTGGCATTGAAATTGAATTCTGCTGCCAAATCCTGAGCTTGGAATGGGTGTCTTCCATTGGCAATTTCTTCTCCATCCAACATTTCGTCACCATCGGTATCCAAGGGAGTAACTACAAACGAACCGGACCAAGTAACTGTGACTGTTTGCAAAAATTGGGTGGCTTTGATTTTGACGTACAAATCACCACCGGACTCCTTATAATAGCCTGAAGCATTCGAATTCATCAGATTGGCTAGGGAAGAATGACTTGGCACGGAAAATTGACTGGAGGATAACCCCAAGCCACTTAGTTTTCCGAAGTCGATGAAACGCACGATATACTCATCGCCGATATTACAATCCATATATTCCATATGAACCCTCCTTGTAGAGGGTAGGGCTTCATATTTATAAGTATAAATAAAATCTTCATTGACGATTACGGGTGTTTGATGCCATTCCTTATATCCGTCTATATAATAGATGGATTCGTTCTTGGTTCCGGGCTTGGTTCTTGTAATTGTCACATTCGGAATATTGGCAAAAGCCAAATCATAATGGAATCTTGAATACGCGAAATCATGTTCACTTCTCAAGGCGTTTTTCCAGTTGTATGGGCGGTATTCGTCACCGACAAGCTGGAAGGGGTGATTACCTACCAAAGTAGTATTGGCCTTACCGGTAAAAGAACCGTCCAAATCCTTGACGGTCGTATTCCAAACCCGTGGGTGTGTAGCGTCATTGGCCAAAGCGATGGTAGGTTTTAAATCGAAATTTGGGAAATGTACCCAGGGGGTGCTTTCATGATCGAATGAGGTATTCTGGACAATATGGTTGGTATGTCTTCTAGCCGCTCCATTGGCAAAGAAAATGCTTTTTTTCTCTTCGTCCCATCCTACGAAATGACAGTTGGTCATTTTTCCTGCCCCGTCATAAATCCTGTAGGCATATTTATATCCATTGTAAATATTGTTGCCGGAATCGGCAATGAAAACAGATTCGTCAATGAAGGAATAACTAGCCAACATACTCCCGAATCGATTGTCGATATAGACATTATTCCTGAAAATCAGATTTTCTACCGGGCCACCATGCCCGATGCCCGTATAGGTTCCCAGATAATTGGCATACCAGGTACAATCTTCAATTAGATGATCGGTGGCATTGTCCCATCCCCAATTCTTTTTGATGGAATGATCAGGGTTCAATTGATCAAAGAGATCTATTCCCGTCATACAACTATGGGCTACATTTCCCTTGAATGAAATCAAAGGTTGTTTATGAGGTTGCAAGCCGGAAAAATAGGAATGATAGGCAGATGAACCCATAGGACTGGTCGGAAAGGCGAACCAATATCCGGAGCCTTCACATCCGGCAGCGACATTATCTTCAAATATATTGTTCGGATTGGTAATCCAAAAACTTGAAGGTGTACGGTTTTGTACTTCATTGTGGGAGTTATCGGAAGGAGTCAGCTCTTCTCCGGGAGCCGGTCTTTTGGATAATAGGACCACATTTTTCCTAATCGTATTGAAGCGTTCACTACCGTCTTCCAAAAAGATGCCATGACCGATATGATCATAGCAGAAATTGTTTTCAACCAAGGTGTTTTCCGTACCATGAATGGTAACCGCCCTGTTGAAGGATTTGTGTATGCTTGAATTTTTGATGTATTGTCCGGTTCCTTGATTGGTTTCCATATGCCAATGGAATGGGTAACGGCCTAGAATCGCCTTTTGTCCCATTCTATACAATTCCACACCTGAAACATATGCCTTGCCTCCATGATGCATCATAATATGTCCTCCATAACCATTCGTATCCGAATTGGCATCTCCCTGTATGGTAATATTATGACTGAGTACTCCCACCTCGGCCCTAATATCGGCAGTCCATGATTTTCCATCCGTTTGTCTTGAATACAAATCAATGACTCCGAGGTGTGGATAGGATAGTGGACTGTCCAAAGTAAGGGTTTTCATCTTTCCTGAAATAGCCGTAATGGTTTTCTTTTCCGCTTCATTCCAATCCAACCTACTGGATGTAATGACAATGACATCTCCGACTTTCCAGTTGACGGCTTCTTTCAGTGTTATCTGATTCGCACCGGCATATGAGGTGGCTCCCAATTGTGTCCAACTGATTTTATCCTCTCCATGTATATTAATTGTAGCACTTCCCTTACCGGAAATAAACTTATCACCAGAGGCATGATGAACCTGATTGTCATTTATTCCATT
>JAHDFN010000265.1:5172-5393 GCA_020628145.1 Saprospiraceae bacterium
AATACCTCTGCCTGTGTACAGGTTATTCGGCATACCAATGGTCAAATGTGCAGAAGAACCATCAACAATCATCCATTCTGTATCCAATGTGAAATCCAAGGAACCGCTATTTTGCAGAGTTCCATTTACAACGATATTTTTGGAAAGACATGTTCCTACAAGAAATACCGTTTTACCTACCGGAATCTTAACCTGATCGGTGATGATAGGAATGCGATTCA
>JAHDFN010000266.1 GCA_020628145.1 Saprospiraceae bacterium
TGCCGGATGGTCAATAAGGTATGTTTGCTGATCTTATGGGCTTGGGTAATCGTCTCCGGTTTTTCATTCAATAACACAACTCCTGCCGTTTGAACAGCTATATCGGATGAAGAACTGAAGGTCATCCCCACATCGGCACGAGCCAAAGCGGCAGCATCATTTATCCCATCCCCTACCATAATCGTAATTTCCGAATCCTTCAATTCACCAATCCTATCATGTTTTTCATTAGGCAATTGCTCCCCCCTCCATTCCGAAATAGACAACTCTTCTGCAACAGACTTCACCTTCTCGTTCAAGTCCCCACTCAGAAGGTAGGATTTAATGTTTTCCCCATTCAGATAATCAAAAACGGATTTTAGGTTTTCCTTGAGTTGATCGGCCAAATCCAAGGCTGCGACCAATTTTCCATTTCTGAGAATATATACATTGTGGTTTTTATCAGAAGACTGATTACCCAATATTCGATATGAGCCCATTTCCCATAAGTGGCCTGCTGCATCCCTTCCTTCGATTTTCAAACCTTTGGTTTCTTTCACCTCGGTAAACGGAACAGATGGGTATTCCCCTAGTGAATCAGCCACCGATTGGGCAATCGGATGGGAAGAATGGCTCTCCAAGGATTTGATATGGGACGGAATGGACAACTCCTCCTCCTTATCGAATAGATGTAATTTGCTAATGCTGAATTTCCCTTCAGTCAGTGTCCCCGTCTTGTCAAATACCATATGTCTGGCTTGGGCCAATATTTCCAATGTCCGGCTTCCTTTGATGAGGATACCTTCCTTTGCAGCCCGCCCTACTCCGACCATGATTGCAGCAGGTGTTGCCAGTCCCATTGCACATGGACAGGAAATCACCAAAACAGCAATGGCATTCATAAGGGCTTTTGTGAAAGCAACATCGAATATAAAATGGCCGACCAATACCGTCAATATCGAAATGCCTAAGACCACAGGAACGAATATCGCTGAAATCCTATCGGCCAGTCTTTGGATATCCGGTTCCTCCAATTGTGCATTTTTAACCATATCTATGATCCGGCCCAAAACAGTATCCTTACCCGTTGCATGAACCCTCATCTTAAAATGGCCGGAAACCAGTACGGATGCCCCTGTAACTTTATCTCCTTTTTGCTTCTTCACCCAATCACTCTCCCCGGTCAACATCGATTCATCGACCGAACCATTACCATCCATTATTATTCCATCCGTAGGTACGGCATCTCCTTCATTCACCGATAATACATCCCCTACATGAACTTCATTCAAAGGTATTTCCAGTATGGTGCCATCTGTTTGTATTTTCCTGGCGGTGTCGGATTGTAAACGTCCCAACTCATCAATGGCTCTGGTGGTTTGTCGAACAGCCCGTTTTTCCATTAGATTACCTAACAGGACCAAGGTTAGTATAGTAGCTGCCGTTTCAAAAAAGATATAATTGGAATTATTCTGTATCAGACCAATGATGGAATACAAAAATGCAGCACTACTACCTATGAAAATCAGAACATCCATATTCGTTGTTCCTAATTTCAAGGCTTGCCATGCACTCCTACCGAAATGATAGCCTCCTACGATATAGACAGGTAGGCAAAGTATGAATTGTACCATTGGATCTTCTAAGAAATGGAAATGGATACCGACCATCATGAGAAGATGGCCAAAAAACAAGGGAAAGGTAAAAATAGAACAGAATATAAATTTCCGCTCCAATGTCCAAAAGGAATTTTCAGTTTCCTCTTCTTCTTCAGCGACCATAAATCCAAGTTTTCCGATTCCTTCTTTGACTTCCATCAATGAAACGGCCTTGTTTTCCTGATCGAATCGGACTTCGTTCGTTGTAAAATTGACATGAATATCCTTCATGCCCTTTTTTTCCAAGAAACGACTCACTGTTTTGGCACATCCGGTACAAGTCATCCCTTCTACCCTTAATTCTATAATATCGGTCTTTTTCATCTATAAATTAAAAACACATAGCATCACATAAAGTTACATGGAAGCTTGCTACAAATCGAATATTAATACTAAAAACCGACAAAGTATGGGATTATTAAAATTTAAGGCTTAGTATATTCATAGTAAATGACTAAATTTACATGTTCCACTACAATTATGATACCCTTTAAAACTATTCAACTAAAACAGGGTTTGATGGGAAACTATATACTAAAACTTTACATTCTCATTACTTTATTGTTTTTTTTCAACCTAAGTAATGCACAGAATTTCCTAATGAATAATGGAACCATAACCACCTGTTCCGGTAATTTTTTTGATTCCGGAGGAGAGTTCGGCAATTATGGAGATAATGAAAATTATACCTTGACCATCTGCTCGGATGGTTCGGGCGGGAATACACACATTAGGTTGGTTTTTGATTTCCTGGATGCGGCTCCAGGTGATTTAATGTGCTTTTACGATGGAGATGATACGAATGCTCCTCTTCTGGATTGTAGCGACAATCTCCCCGTCAATTCCATCTTTGCCGTCCAAGCTACTGCCAATAATGGTACCGGCTGTATAACTGTTACCTTTCAAACGGATAATGTCGGCGTTGGTTCCGGATGGTCCGGAATCATTGCGTGTACCAAACAATGCCAACCTATCATAGCCTACATAGCCAATAGTACACCGATTATCAACCCTCCCGATACGGGATGGATTGACGTTTGTCCTGGAGAAACGATCATTTTCCAGGGTTCCGGCCAATACCCCCAAAACAATACAGTTTACTCCCAGTCGGATCTGACTTCTTCCTTCGAATGGAGTTTTGGAGATGGGAATATTGGCTATGGTCCCAATATCCAACACACCTATACAGAACCCGGAGGATATATTGTCCAATTAAACATCACTGATACTGAACAATGTGTAAGTAATAATCTCCTATCCCAAAGAATAAGAGTGTCGGGATCTCCTGACTTTGAAGTCAATCTACAGCCCGTCCTTTGCGTAGGTGATACAGTACAGCTCAATGCAGATTTGAATGCTGCCAATCCGGATGTAAATGCAATATTTAATGTTCCTTTCTCTTTCCAAGTAGGAGCCAGTTTTGCCGATTCTACTTGTTTAGAGGACATTCAAGGAGCTGTTTTTAGTTCCACACTTACACTTTATGATTTTTCCCCCGGACAGACGTTGACGGACATCAATGACTTATTAGGTATTTGTATCAATATGGAACATTCTTATATGAATGATTTGGAAATCAAGATTACATGCCCTTCAGGGCAATCAGTCATACTCCATGAATTTGACTCGGGTTTGGGAGAAGTATTTTTAGGAACCCCCATTGACACCGATGCCGCTTGTGAAGGAGAAGTCGGTATTGGAGCCGATTATTGTTGGACACCAACTGCTACAAATGGAACTTGGCAGGAATCTGCTTTCGATGCAATCTTTTTAAACGGAGGAGTAATGCCTCCGGGAGATTATTCTTCCTCAGAAGATTTGAATAATTTAATTGGTTGTGTACTCAATGGAGATTGGATTATCGAAGTAGTAGATAATTGGGCAGATGATGATGGAACTATTTTCTCATGGCAACTATTACTCGAACAAAGCATCTACCCAAGTCTTGAATCATTTGAGTTAAGCATTGTCGATCAGCAATGGTTGGATGACCCATCCATCATCTCCAATACCCCTAATGAAATAATCGTCGCCCCTCAGAATCCCGGTTCCATCAATTATGTTTTTGAGACCACTGATAATTTCGGATGTACTTATGACACCACCGTTCTAGTAACCGTTCTCCCCGAAAACGATCCCAGTTGTTATAGTTGTTCCGGAAATTTATCGGATATTCCGGATATTACCATTTGTGATGACGGAGAAACCACCCAATTGGAAACCGAAATAGAAAATGTAAATAGTATAACCTTCTCAGATACACCCAATACGCCAATTACAAATACCTCAAACCCCTTAAATAATCCATATCAATCCGTTGTCAATGTTACCGGATTGCCTTATACCAATATTGATGTCAATTCCATAGAATCCATTTGTATCAACCTCGGCAACAATCTCAATGTTGATGATTTTGTGGTTTCCTTACAGGCTCCTAACGGAACCATCGTCGAATTAACCAGTAACAATGGGGGGTTTGACCTTAATATGGAAGGTTATGTCAATACCTGCTTTACCCCTACTGCAACAAACCCAATCACAGGAGGAACGGTCCCTTTTACAGGAGAATGGATTCCTGAAGGCAATCTTTCGGATTTTGTCGGTGTACCGGCCAATGGAACATGGACATTATTGGTTTCGGACGCCAGCCCCGGATTTGAAGATGGAATATTAAACGGCTGGGGTATTACCTTCGCATTCGATATCCAAAATGATCTCGTCTGGGATTGGACACCTGACAATACCCTCTCTTGTGATGATTGTCCCAACCCGATTGCTTCTCCTTCCTCTACTACGACTTACGATGTAGTGGCGACAGACCAATTCGGTTGCACTTTTTCCGAATCAGTTACAGTAAGTGTTATTAATTGTGTTGGCCCTTGTACCCTTTCCGGTTCCTTAGGAACATCAACGGATGCTTCATGTTCCGGAGTCGATGATGGAACCGCTACTATTAATATTTCAGGACAATTTGGGATGGCTACCTATGTTTTGGATAATACGGTTACACAAATTGATAATGGATTCTTCGATAATCTATCTGTCGGCTCCCATCAGGTTATTGTTACAGATGAAAATAATTGTACAGCTACGGTTGATTTTATCATAAACACCCCTACTTCATTAAGTATTTCCCTTTTAGCCACCGACATCAGTTGCACTAACCCAACCGGTGGATCCATTACATCAACTGTTACCGGTGGGGATGGCAATTATACTTACAGTTGGGATAATTTTGAAATGACTCCTGATATTTTCAATTTAAGTACAGGAACATATGTCCTTACAGTAACAGATGGGAATGGTTGCTCCGCTACCCAATCCGAAATAATTGGTTCTTCATCAATTACTATCTCAACAGATACTACACATGTAAGTTGTTTTGGAGGCAATGATGGTGATGCCTCGATTGCCGCTACGGGAGGAACAGAGCCATATTCTTATAATTGGAGTAATAATACCAATGGATC
This sequence comes from Saprospiraceae bacterium, assembly GCA_020628145.1. Lineage (GTDB taxonomy): Bacteria > Bacteroidota > Bacteroidia > Chitinophagales > Saprospiraceae > JAHDCE01. The sequence continues at coordinate 5,108 of JAHDFN010000266.1, forward strand.
AGCTGCGATCAGTAATCTGGTTGCAGGATTTTATACGGTAACACTGACAGATGCGACAGCTTGTTCGGTAGTGGCCACAATACAGGTTTTGGAACCGGCAACTCCTCTTGCTATTACTTCTATTGATCAGACGTTAGTAGGATGTGAAAATTCCTGGGCTGGTGAAGCAACGGTAACAGCTTCAGGGGGAACTGGTAATTATTATTATAATTGGTCATCAAAAGACAATACTTCTATTGCTAGCATT
>JAHDFN010000020.1:0-7894 GCA_020628145.1 Saprospiraceae bacterium
AGGTGAACAAACACCACGCACGGCAACTGGTTTTGTTTTTTGTCCTGTACTTAGTAATTTTACATCAATAAAAATAAATAATCAACACACATGAATGCTTTCATCCTCATCATTCTCATGAATGTTCTCTCTATAAATGCTTTTCCCGACGTCAATGAAGTACAGACCGGAAATGTCGTTTTCATTATGGATAATGTCGAGCCGAATAAAGGGGAGTTAAGAGTTGCCATTTACTCGGAAAAAGGTTTCCTTTCAAGTACTGGTCATTTGGAGGATAAGATCATCCCTGTGGGAGATGAGACAACGATGACGGTTGTATTTGAAAATGTCCCTTACGGTCAATATGCTCTGGCCTGTTATCAGGATAAGGATAAGAGCCAGAAGTTGAGCAAAACGATGATCGGTATTCCTAATGAACCATATGCATTCAGCAAGACGCCTGCATCCAAATGGAAAAAGCCCGCTTTCAGTGATGTTTCCTTCACTTTGGATCAGCCGGAAGTGACACATCGTGCAAAATTGAAATATTGGAAACAATATTGATTCGATTTAAATCGAAATAAAATGAAAAAGTGCTTGGTAGAAAAATTCTACCAAGCACTTTTTTATTGAAGAGATGGAATTTATCCCATCGCTTTTTGATATCTGTCATCAATACGGGTATCGGAACGATAATGCGAATAAATCAGAAAAATACTCAATGCATTCAATACGTGCCAAATCGCATGTCCCTGAAAAATACTCCCCGAATTACACATGATATCTTCCCGATCCAGAATCCACATGACAAATGAAATGGCCAAGACGGCAAAACTCAGATAAAGGGCTTTCCTAGCCATGCTTTTCTTTAGATTGTTTCTTAGGGCATAGATAAGGTTTCCAATAAAAACGGTAAGGATGAAAAAGGGAAACAATACATTCACATTGATTTCCATGATGTAGATGAAAATGAAAGTATTGGCAATGATTACGGCAATAATGAGCCACGGAAGGATTTTCTCCCGTTTTTTCCCGTGATCCAAAAAGCGGGAACGGAATAAGGAAAAGGCCATCAGCACTACTGTAAGGAAATACATCGAAGTAATATCTAGTTTTTGTGGCAGATACCTGACAGATGCATGGTAGAGGAAACTCCCCAAAAAGAGGTAGATGCAGGAAAGTCCCATCAGGAAACTGAAGACAGGGTATTGTGCCAGCAAGTTTCTAAAGGCTCCCTTCTCTCCTTTTTCTTTTTTTATTCTGAGGTCGTTGATGCCGGTTACGAACATGAATAACCCTACAATAAGGAATCCTAAATTAGACCAGGTGTTGGCTGGCTGAACGACGACCTTGTCCCAGTGGTTTTCTTCGCAGAATTCCAAAGCATTGCCTCCGGCCATCGCCAGTCCGTCCCATATGGATTTGTCGCTGAAAACAGAACCCAGGATAATCAGGATAATTGTAATCAATACAAAAATGATTGACCCTATCAAATAAGATGTTTTCCGGTGTTGTGTCAGGTAGAGTGATTGAATTAGGGTAGAGTTACTCATATTCGATGAAGGTTTGAAAAATTAAATTGTGTATGGAATAGACCCAGAAAATGGCTCATGATTTTATAACGAGATGGATATATCATTTGTCCACTTGGAAAGAAAGAAAACTGTTGTTTCCATGAACAAAAACATTTCTTTTTCCTCACTGGAGTTTCTATGCCCTTATATTCCTTTATATCTTTTTTGCCTAAAACTATTCCGGATTTTATTTTTTACAAATAAAGATTCTATTTTTATGGGATTGGAAAATCAATGATTATGAAGAAATTGTCAGTTTCTATAGGAATTTTGTTTATGCTATTCTCTTTGACGGCACAAAAGAGTATTGTAGATGCTTATGTGGAAGGAGGGATGGAACAGAAGGATTTTGTTGAAGCCATGACCACGTTTTTCCAAAAATATGATTTGGATGAACAGCAGACACTGCAAATTGGAAAACTGTTGAAGAAAAAATCCGAAAATTATCAAGTCATCATGGACTTGAAAACGAAGGACGAGGAGCTTTATGAAAGAAAATTGGAAGGACAGGAAATTCATACCCTCCAATACCTTAAATTCATCCTCAACCAAGAACAGTATCGTCAATATATGATGGATTACCGGGTGGAAAAGGCCGGAATGAAAACGGAAATCAAGAAAAAATAACTTATTCAGACCAATCTGTTTCGGGGCGGAATAGTCATTAATGATTGTTCCGCCCCGGTTTGTTACACAAGGGTGTTCACTGCGTCAAAAGCATGGATTGATTATTGTGAAAGAATTAGAAGCCGGTCTTAAGTAACAATTAACATCCTAATGGCGTTGAATGTATGATACAAGTAAGCAATATGAAACAGATTATAACCACCCTTTTTTTTGTGATTGGATTTACCTTGCTGATTTCTGCTCAGGATAGCCGCTTGGCCCAGGAGTATTTCAGTAATGGCGAATATGAAAAAGCTGCAGCCCTCTATGAAGGGATGTATTCGAAAAATCCGAAAAACGATTATTATTTTTCCCGTTATTTGGCCTGTTTGATTGAATTGGAGGAGTATGACAAAGGAGAAGAAATACTTAAGAAACAAATCAAGAAGAACCCCAAAAGTTACCGACTCTATTTGGATTATGGTAATCTTTACGAAAGACGGTACGAACCTGAAAAGTCCGATGAAATGTATGAAAAAGCCATCGAAAAGGTAGGCTCGGATCCGAATGCCATTAGAAGCCTCGCTAGTCAGTTCCAGAATATGACCAAGTATGATTTGGCAATTAAAACTTATGAGAAAGGAATAAAATCAGGGAACTCCAGTGGCTTTGCCTATTATTTGGCGGAATTGTATCGTAGAAAAGGAGATTCCGAAAAGATGATCGAACAATACCTGGTCAGTTTGGAAGAAACACCGACTAGGATTTCCTCCCTCAAAACCCTTTTCCAAAGATATTTTACAGAAGACGATTTCCTGGAATTGCAAATGCAATTATATAGTAAAATCCAAGATAAACCGGATGAGGAGATTTTTCCTGAATTGTTGTCTTGGGTTTTCATTCAGAAAAAAGATTATAAGGGAGCCTTGAGACAAGCCAAGGCTTTGGATATGAAATATGAGGAAAATGGAGGACGGGTTTTCAATATCGCCCAAACGGCGGCCAATGATAGGGATTGGAATGTTGCGATTTCAGGCTATGAATATATTATTGAAAATAAAGGACAAGGCTCCTCATTCTATATAGAAGCCAAACAAGAATCCCTGAAATCCAAAAGATTGCGACTTGTAGATGGTTATGATTATTCACAAGAGGAATTGAAAGGCCTTGAAGCGGAATATGAAGCTTTTCTAGATGAATTCGGAAGGACGAAAACAACAGCATCCATTATTTCTGAATTGGCTGATTTGGAAGCTTATTATTTAAATGACTTGGACAAGGCGGTCACCCTATTGGAGGAATTGATCGGTTTTCCCCGTGTCAATCCACATGTCTTGGCCAATGCAAAAATCAATCTGGCCGATTTTTACCTAATGAAAGGTGAAATATGGGAAGCAACGCTTTTGTATTCCCAAGTGGATAAGGAGTTCAAGGATGATTTGTTAGGTCAGGAAGCTCGTTACCGCAATGCGATGTTATCTTATTTTGCCGGTGATTTCGAATGGGCTCAAACCCAATTCGATGTCCTCAAAGCTTCTACGTCCAAATTGATTGCCAATGATGCATTGGATCGGAGTGTCTTTATTATGGATAATCTGGCGTTGGATACCACAGCCACTCCTTTGAAGAAATTCTCGGAGGCAGAACTGTTGGTGTTTCAAAATAAATTTGATGATGCTTTCGATAAATTGGATACGATTCGGACTGCATACCCCGAACATTCATTAGAAGATGATGCCTTCTATCTGAAATCGAAAATCTACACCAAACTAAGGGATTATGAAAAGGCAGCCCTGATGTTGCAAACCATAATGGAGAAATTCCCAGATGGGATAAGGGGGGATAATGCCGTATTCAACCTAGCCGAATTGTACGAAACAAAATTGGATAATACCCAAAAAGCCACAGAATTGTATGAAAAGATCCTTTATGACTATTCCGGAAGTACGTTTTCCGTCGAAGCCAGAAAACGATACAGAAGATTATTAGGAGAGGAATTGTAAGATTATCAATTCTATCGTTTCACCCTTGTACATAAAGAATGTACTTTTCACTATAATATTCGTCATCGGTATAATCCGATAAGGGATACACTTCTGAATATTCATGTTTCGGTAACAGAGAAGTTTCTTTTTCCGGAGACCCTCCCTTCCATGCAAATAATCCATTTGGGACGGCATGGTTATGCTTTTTTTTCAAAAGAGGCCTGCTCCAACCCAAAAGTTTATCCACAGGAGCAACAGCCCGACTGATTATGAAGTCGAATTTCCTGTTTTGGATGTCTTCTGCTCGTGTATGTTTAGATGTCACATTTTTAAGCCCCAATCTTTTCGTTATTTCCGTAACCACACTAATTTTTTTTCTTCTGGCATCAACTAAATGGAAGTGGACTTCAGGTAAACATATGGCAAGAGGAATACCCGGCAACCCTCCTCCTGTTCCCAAATCCAAAATTTCCGTACCTTTTTTTAACGAGATGATTTTTTGGAGAATAATAGAATGGAAAATATGCCTATCCATCAGGTTGTCAATGTCTTTTCTTGAGATTACATTTATGCTGGCATTCAGTTCTTTATATATCTCGGGTAGAACTTTGATCTGATCTTGTTGGACTAGCGTTAGGGAGGGGAGTAGGTTATTGATGGATTCCATAAATAGAGATGATGTTACAACAGGTTTTAGAGTGTGTTGGGATTTTTATACTTGGAGCAAAAGTAGTCGTTTTTTTGATGATGTAATGTGTAGGATGTGAAGATTTCTCATACTATCGCGAATATTGTTGAAATAAAGTGTAAGTGAAAAAGTGATATCTGTGAGCGATGATTTAAAATCCCTATAGACGATCAATTCAATGTTCCGACAATAAAAAATGAAAATTGCTCAAGGAGTTAGGAACCCTGGTTATGAAATATGTTTTTTATTTATGAAGATATAATATTTTGAATAAAAAAATAGATTTAATTAATTGATTAATAGGTTTTTATGTGGTATTGTGTCCCTTTGGAGTTGCTTGTTTTGGGTGTTGTTTTGTTAATCGATTTTTTTGATTGGCAGAAAATTTTATAATATTTGGAAGATATCAATGTCCTTGCTTTAGTTCTTTATGGTTTATTAGATGAATTATGGTTTTGGATATCCATCTTTTAAATACTCACACAATCTCTTCGATTTGGAATTCGGCTTTTGGAATCATTTTGTGACCTGCTTGGGTTGAAATGTGTTTTATCTCTGTCACAAAAGCTTGTTTTTATTCGTTGGTTGTATGTGAAACTGTAAAATTGACGTGAATTTAACGTTGATTTATTTCGAAATCAGCCCACTAATGGGTAGATTAGATTCTTGGTTTAAAATAGGTCAAATCTCAGATAAATGAAAAGGCTGCTTATACTACTAATTTCAATATGTATTTCTTCTGTCACGGCTTTTGCACAACACCCCTGTGGATGTGCGGATCCAGGTGATTGTCCGGGGAATGCATCATTCACGGATCAGGCAACGGCTGTTGCAGCATATACGTGTGAAGATCCGTATAACCTGAATGCAAATGGCGTACACTGTACGGATTTGTCATCCTTCAATATTCCCGCAGATCAGGGAGGTTCATACGAGTTCTGTTATGAATATTCACCCGCTTCAAGTGGCTTGTATGCAGTGAATAGCCAGGTCGTATTACCCATGATTGCCACCTGTATTGAAATGTCAGCTCTAGACAAAAATGCCTACGTTTCAGGTAATTGTACAACCGCTGAGGCAATTGTCGATTATACCGATGCTGGCTGGCCGGTTTACTTGTTGGATGCAGCTGTGACCTATAAGTTTTGCACAGAAGTAACACCTGATGCCTCTTGTTGTGGAGAAATCCAAGGGGTTTGTACCTATATACATTCTGTTTGTCCTGAGATTACAAACAGTACGATTAATCCGACGGCCTCAACATTCTGCCCCGGAGAAAACATTACCCTTACCGCTGAAGGAACTTTCCTTCCCAACGGTGAGTCTGTCGAATGGTATTATTCTGATGCCCAGGGATTCATTCCTGGAGTAACCGGTACTTCGATGGGAACAGGTACAATCAATACAACCCTTCCTGTCACTACTCCTAACAACCTGAATTGTGTTTCCTTGAATGGTATCCTGGTCAATTCATGTGGTAGTTCGGCAGACAATGAATACATGGTTTTTGAAACCGGAGCGGGTATTGCCAATGTGGATGACCTCACGGTGGATTTTGATGATGCCAATAATTCCTTTGGTGCAAGTAATGCAGATATTGATGGTGTGGGATGTAGTTGGAGATCTCCTTCTGCTGCATTGATGACTCAATTGCAGACCTCGGGATCTTGTGATAACACAAATGTTGTAGCATTGGCTCCGGGGGCAGCGGTTCCTGCAAACGGCATTCTTTTAACCTTTACCAGTGCCGGCGCTAATGACGCATTCGATATTGATGGCCTTTGTTCATCCGGAAATACTATTTATGTCATCCAAAGTGATTGTGATAGGGATAATGGTGCATTTACCGATTATTTGGCTACCCCGGGTGGTCGTAGCACAGTATTGGTTACATCAGGTTGTGCAGGATGTGCACAGAACTTCACATATGATCCGAATGCCTTGACGGATGCGGACGGAGCCTATGTTCATTTGGATGCAACAGGTAATTGGGTTTACGATCAGGTGGAAGCAAATTGCGATCCGGCTTGGGTAGTACCTCCACCAAACCAGCCTTCAACTTATACTATAAGCCAATTGGATTTTACAGTTCCCGAATCCATGTGTAATGGTGGACCATACTATATAGCCGGTGTGATTTCAGGAGTCGATCCTGCATTATGCCCGGATATTTATACTACTGAGTTCATTATTGATGTGATTTGCCCGGTGGCAGTAGATCCGATGTTAACGGTTTGTAGCAATGATGCTAATCCTTATGATTTGACTTTCCATGACCCAACAGTAGTCGGAACAAGCATGACTAATCCTGTTGTCGATTGGTATAATGGTGATCCTGCAACAGTAGGTACTCAATATCCTGACCCTGCGAATGCTGTTGATATTAGTGCCGATCCGGATCTATATGTTATTGTAACAAATGATGAAGGTTGTGCAGATACTTTACAAGTAACATTGGATATCAATCCTTCTCCTGCCGCAACGCCGGCAACTTTGGAAGTCTGTGATGATGACACCGATGGATTTGCTCAATTTGACTTGACTCAGGCTAATGGAGATGTTATTGGAACACAAACAGGTGTAACGGTAACATACTATGCTACAATGGCCGATGCGGAAGCAGGCTCGGCATCGTTATCTTCTCCATATACGAACTCTACTGTTAATACTGAAACCATCTATGTCAGTGTAGTAGATGATGTGACCGGGTGTGATTCCATTACTACAGTAGATTTGACGGTGAATCCTTTACCGACGGCAACTATGGATGCACTTGAAGTTTGTGATGATGATACGGATGGCTTCGCACCGTTCGATTTGAGTCTTGCCGATGTTACGGTACTAGGCGGTCAGACAGGAGTGACATTAACCTATCATGAAACACAGGCCGATGCCGATGCCGGCACCAATCCATTGACATCCCCATATACAAATACGACAGCGAATAGCCAGACCATCTATGCAAGTGTAGCTGATGATGTTACAGGATGTAGGGCTACGACTACAATAGATTTGACGGTGAATCCTTTACCGACGGCAACTATGGATGCACTTGAAGTTTG
>JAHDFN010000020.1:7994-10839 GCA_020628145.1 Saprospiraceae bacterium
CAGCGAATAGCCAGACCATCTATGCAAGTGTAGCTGATGATGTTACAGGATGTAGAGGTACGGCGACAGTAGATTTGACGGTGAATCCTTTACCTGCAATCACTGACCCTGTTGTAGAAGTTTGTGCCGAAGATTTTACAGATGTTGATTTAACAGTTGAAAATGCTAATGTAGGTACAGGAACAGTTACTTGGTACAATGGAGATCCTGATGCCGGAGGTGTTGATTTAAGTCCTGCTATGGCAGTAGATTTAACAGGAGTTAATCTTTGGGTGACACTTACAGATGGTACAACAACTTGCGTTTCTAAGATTCAAGTTACCGTAACACAATTTGCTTCTCCTATTGCGAGTATAACTCCGGTAACTCCTACCTTCTGTCAAGGAGATGTAACGGGTGTTACATTAACGGCTCCGTCGGCAGCAGGAAATATGTATGCTTGGTCACATAGTGCTGAAACTACAAATGAAGTGACTGTGGCAGTTGAAGGTAATTATACGGTTACTATTACGGATTCGAATAATTGTACGGCTTCCGCAACGGTTTTCGTGGATGAACTTCCATTACCTACAGCTACTATAACGGGGCCTTTAACGGACGCATGTGAAGGAGATAATCTGACATTCACAATAACAGGTACTCCTGATGCGGATATAGTTTATGAAATCGGTTACTCGGATGGTTCTACCGCTCCTGGAACAGGAACTTTGGATGGGACAGGCAATTTGTCTTTTATGGTAACTGCAGTAGCTACTTCCGTTACGGTTACGCTGCAATCTGCTTCTGATATGGTATGTAGTCAGACATTGACGGATGCTGCATCTGTGACAGTACATGCTATTCCCGATCCGGGAACAAATAGTACTATTGATGCTTGTACGGCTGGAGCTACTTTGACACTTATAGATTTATTTGATGGTTTGGGGGCTACTTATGATACCCCTGGAACTTGGACGGAGACAGGAGCCACAACTTCAGGAGTTTCTTTAGCTGATGCTACCGCAGTGAATTTCACAGGGGTAGCCTTGGGTTCATATGAATTTACTTATACTGTAGATGGTACGCCACCATGTCCTTCTCAATCGGCAATCGTAACTGTAAATGTTAATGATGTGCCTCCTATTTCTCATACGATAAACTGTACTGCGGATTTAACAATGTATGATGTTGATGTAACTGTTACAGATGGACATGTTGTGACATCTGATGTGGGAGCTGTTACTGGATCGGGTACTTTATATACAGTGTCGGGAATCGCAAGCATGAGTACCGTAGTTATCACAGTGACAGATCCGGTTACAGGATGTTCTGTGGAAGAGACGATTACTGAAAATTGTGATTGCCCTACTATAAATGAGCCTGTAGATAGTTCTCCTGATTTGGATATTTGTGAATCGGAAACAATTCCTCAATTATCCGTAACCGTAGATGCTGGAATGTCTGCTGATTGGTACGACGCCGCTACGGGAGGAACGCTTTTGGCATCTTCTACTTTAACATTTACTCCTGCTACGGTAAATACAGGTATCAATTCCTATTTTGTGGAAGCCATAGATCCTAATAATACTTGTACAAGTGCTACAAGAGTTGAAATTCAATTGAATGTAAATACGGATCCAACTGCTACGGCAGCAGCTTTGAATGTTTGTGATGATGATACGGATGGTTTTGCTTCATTTGATTTGAGCCTTGCTGATGTAACAGTCATCAATGGTCAGAGTGGAGTTACTGTAACTTATTACGTTTCTCAAGCAGATGCAGATGCTGCAATGAATGCTCTTACATCACCTTACACTAATGTGGCTGTCAATACACAAACGATTTATGCCAGTGTTGTTGATGATGCCACAGGCTGTTATGCAACAGCAGAGGTTGTTCTAACCGTAGATGCACTACCGGCAGCTACTGCCGCAGCCTTAGAGGTCTGCGATGATGATACAGATGGTATTGCTCAATTCGACTTGACCCTTGCTGATCCAATGGTCATTGGTGCCTTGACTGGCGTAACGGTGAGTTACCATGCTACACAAGCTGATGCCGCTTCTGGATCGAACCCGTTGACATCGCCATATACGAATACGACAGCGAATAGTGAAACTATTTACGCCAGCGTATTGGATGGTACTACAGGGTGTAGAGGTGTGGCTGCTGTAGATTTGACAGTGAATCCATTGCCAACAGCGACTGCCGAAACCTTGGATGTCTGTGATGATGATACTGATGGTTTCGCCCAATTCGATTTGAGTTTGGCCGATGCAACAGTAGTAGGAAGTCAGTTAGGAGTAACAGTCAGCTACCACGCTACACAAGCCGATGCTGGTTCCGGAGCGAATCCATTGACATCACCCTACACGAATACGACAGCGAATAGTGAGACTATTTACGCCAGCGTATTGGATGGTACTACAGGGTGTAGGGGTGTGGCGACTGTAGATTTGACAGTGAATCCACAGCCAACAGCGACTGCCGAAACCTTGGAGGTCTGTGATGACGATACTGATGGTTTCGCCCAATTCGATTTGAGTTTGGCCGATGCGACAGTCATAGGAACTCAAACGGGAGTAACAGTGAGTTACCACGCCACCCAAGCTGATGCAGGTATGGGAGCGAATCCATTGACATCGCCATATACGAATACGACAGCGAATAGTGAGACTATTTACGCCAGCGTATTGGATGGTACTACAGGGTGTAGAGGTGTGGCTGCTGTAGATTTGACAGTGAATCCATTGCCAACAGCGACTGCCGAAACCTTGGAGGTCTGTGATGACGATACTGATGGTTTTGCCCAATTCGATTTGAGTTTGGCCGATGCGACAGTCATAGGAGCTCAAACGGGAGTAAC
>JAHDFN010000020.1:10939-12530 GCA_020628145.1 Saprospiraceae bacterium
AATTCGATTTGAGTTTGGCCGATGCGACAGTCATAGGAGCTCAAACGGGAGTAACAGTGAGTTACCACGCCACCCAAGCGGATGCAGATATGGGGGTTAACCCATTGACATCCCCTTATACGAATACGACAGCGAATAGCGAAATTATTTATGCGAGTGTGTTGAATACGACTACGGGTTGTATAGGTACGGTTACCGTAGATTTGACGGTCAATCCACTACCAGCGGCGACTGCCGAAACCTTGGAGGTCTGTGATGACGATACTGATGGTTTTGCCCAATTCGATTTGAGTTTGGCCGATGCGACAGTCATAGGAGCTCAAACGGGAGTAACGGTCAGTTACCACGCTACCCAAGCGGATGCAGATATGGGAGCCAACCCATTGACATCCCCTTATACGAATACGACAGCGAATAGTGAAACCATCTATGCGAGCGTGTTGAATACGACGACAAGTTGTATCGGTACAACTACGGTAGATTTGACAGTTCAACCCCTGCCGGTTGTTACGATTACAGATCCTACATTATGTGAAGATGTTTTGGGTGGAGGCACTGCTACAGCAAACCTAATAGGTTATGAACCAGGGGGACAAACAGGTGGTGACTGGTTTGATTCTTCCAATACTTTGGTTGGAACACCTGGTAGTGTCACTGTTTCGAATGGTGATGTTTACACCTATACTTATACAGATGTTACGACCACTTGTTCAGGAAGTACGACAGTCACATTTACTGTAGAGGCTCAACCAAATCCGGGTACGAATAATGCGGTTACGGTTTGTAGCGGAGAGACTATCAATACTTCACTTGACCTATTTGCTTCTTTGGGGGGTACACCTGATGCATTAGGAACATGGACAGAAACAGGAGCTACAATATCGGGTGTTACATTGACAGACCCTAATAATGTTGACTTTACAGGAGTTGCTGCTGATGTATATACATTTACATATGAGGTAGCCGGAGCCAATATGTGTTCCGCAGCTACTGCTGAAGTAACTGTAACGGTGAATGATGAGCCAAGTATAGGTATTGCCTTGAATACTTGTTCTGCAGACCTGACTACCTATGATGTGGATGTTACTGTTGCTTCCGGTGTGCTTGTCACTGCCGATGTAGGAACGGTTACTGGTTCAAATGGAGCATTTTTAGTTTCTGGAATTGCAAATAACACTACTGTAACGATAACGGCTACAGATCCTAATACGGGCTGTGTTGCTACTCAGCCCTATACCGAAAATTGCGAGTGCTTGCCTATCAATCCTCCTGCAAATGTGGGGGATCTGGAAATTTGTGAAAACGATGCAATTCCTACATTGAGTGTAACAGTTGATGCCGGATTGACAGCCAACTGGTATGATGTTGCTTCAGGAGGTACTCCTTTGGCAGGAGGTACTGCTACAACGACATTCACACCTGCCACGGTTACACCGGGTGTTGCTAACATATTCTATGTAGAAGCAATTGATCCTAATAATAGTTGTACAAGTTCAATAAGAGAGGAAGTGACATTAACTGTCAATTCCAATCCTGCAGCTACGGCCGCTGCTTTAGAAGTCTGTGATGATGATACGGATGGAGTCGCTTC
>JAHDFN010000020.1:12630-17185 GCA_020628145.1 Saprospiraceae bacterium
GATGATGGAGAAATCACGGTTACACCTCCCGGAGGAGGAACATATGAGTATAATTTGAATGGAGGTACTTTCCAAGCAGGAAATATCTTCAGTAATCTAGCTGATAATCCGGCTTATATCGTCGAAATCCGAGATGAAAACGGATGTGTTGGACAAGCATCTGTTGCTGTAAATCCTGGTGTAGGTTTAACAGTAGTTGAAGCCACTCCTAATTGTGATGATTCCGGAACCGGTTCTGATGGTGCGGATGACACATACACATTCACAGTGAATGTTACGGCGACTAACCCGGGACCCTCGAATGCATTCAATTTGTATTTGGGAGCTACATCGTTAGGTGGCCCATTCACTTATGGAACACAAACCACTACGGTAATTACTGTATTGGCTGATGGTAGTAATGCCACGCTTACTTTTGAAGATGTTGATAATCCTTCTTGTACGACAACGCAGAATGTAGGCTTGTTGAATCCTTGTTCTACGGATTGTTTAATCAACATTACCGAGGTTACGGAAAATTGTAATGATCAAGGAACGACTTCGGATGGTACTGATGATACTTATGACATATTCATAAATGCTACGGCAACGAATGGTGGAGCTTCTGCTCAATTCAATGTATTCAACGGAGCTACATTAGTAGGTGGTCCATTCAACTATGGAACGGGCGGTACATTTACAATTAATGCAGATGCTACGATTACTCAATTAATCGTTACCGATGTTGATGATAATGCATGTTTTGTAAATGTGCCTGTAGGGCCATTGGCTCCATGTTCAAATACTTGTGTATTGATGGTGGATGAAGTGACGGAAACGTGTAATGATGGAGGAACGGCTAATAATATTACTGATGATAGTTATACCATATTTATTAATGTATCCGGAGTAAATGTTGGTGCAGCAGGTCAATATGAAGTTTACCTGGGAGCAACTTTACAGGGAATTTATGATTACGGTGTCGGAGGTAATGTAGTATTATCTGCTGATGGATCTTCAGGAGTTTTGGTTATTCAGGATGCAGATGATGCGACTTGTACGACCACTGTAAATTATGGCCCACTTACTCCATGTTCTTGTGTATTGGCCATAGATGAAATTACTGAAAATTGTGATGATGGAGGTACTCCGACAGATCCTTCGGATGATATGATTGATGTATTTGTAAATGCATCTTCAACGAATGGAGGAGCCTCCGGACAGTTTAATGTCTTTGATGGAATGACACTTGTTGGTGGTCCATACTTATATGGAACGGGAGGTACATTCCAGTTACCTGCAGATGGTTCATTCCCCGAATTAACGATATCGGATGCGGATGATGCCACTTGCCTAGCCACTCAGTTTATCGGGCCATTGTCTCCTTGTTCCAATACTTGTGCAGTTACAATAGGTCAATTAACTGAAAATTGTAATGATGGCGGAACGCCTTCTGATCCTTTAGATGATGTAATAGAAATAACAATAAATGCAACAGCAGCCAATGGTGGTGCATTAGGACAATTCAATGTCTTTAATGGAATTGATTTGGTCGGCGGTCCATACTTATATGGAACAGGCGGTACATTCCAGTTGCCTGCGGATGGCTCATCTCCTACATTGACTATTTCCGATGCTGACGATTCGAATTGCTCAACCACTCAGGTAGTAGGACCATTGAATTCTTGTTCTAACACTTGTGAACTTACAATTACAGAGGTTACGGAAAACTGTAATGACGGAGGAACAACTTCTGATTCTTCAGATGATATGATTGAAATATTCATCAATGCAACAGCTGCCAATGGTGGAACACAATTCGTCGTCTTAGATGGAACATTGTCCACAATCGCTGGTCCATTCGATTATGGAACGGGCGGAACGTTTACACTGAATGCAGATGGTTCAAATCCGACATTGACGATTGCCGATGCAGGAGATCCAACTTGTTCTACTACTCAAGCCGTAGGGCCATTGAATCCATGTTCTACCACCTGTGATTTGACAATCGCCGAATTGACAGGAAACTGTAATGATGGAGGTACTCCCTCCGATCCTTCAGATGATGTTATCGAGTTCTTTGTCAATGCATCTGCTGTAAATGGTGGAATAGATGGACAATTTAATGTACTTAATGGTGCAACCCAAGTCGGCGGGCCATTCAATTATGGAGTCGGCGGTAATTTCTCATTAAATGCAGATGGTACTTCACCAACCTTGACGGTTGTGGATGCTAATGATGCTGCATGTTTCGATTCACAACAAGTTGGGCCATTGGATGCTTGTTCCAATACTTGTGCATTAACTATAGATGAGGTTACAGAGAATTGTAATGATGGAGGTACACCATCAGATCCTTCTGATGATGTGATAGAAATATTCGTGAATGCATCTGCTGCCAATGGTGGTGCTTCTGGTCAGTTCAATGTCTTTAATGGAATCGACTTGGTTGGAGGTCCTTATATATATGGAACAGGTGGCACATTCCAATTATCTGCAGATGGTACGTCTCCTACATTGACGGTCTCTGATGTGGATGATGCTAATTGTAATAATACAACAAGCGTGGGACCATTGGCATCATGTTCAGGAACATGTGTTTTGACAATTGTGGAAATCACGGAAACTTGTTTGGATTCAGGAACCCCTTCCGATGGAAGTGATGATGTTTATGATATATTTGTAAATGTTACTGCTGCCAATGGTGGTCCGGCTGACGAATTCTATGTCTTCGTTTCAGGTATTCAAGTAGGAGGACCGTTTACATACGGTACAGGGGGTACGTTCCAATTGCCTGCAAATGGAACAACGCCGATGTTGACAATCTCGGATAGTGATGACCAAGCCTGTGAAACAACACAAACGATAACGACCCTGGCACCATGTTCCAATACTTGTGCATTAACTATCGTAGAAGTAACCGAAACCTGTGATGATAACGGAACGGTTACTGATTCTTCAGATGATGTCATCAATATTTTTGTCAATGCAACAGCTGCAAATGGCGGTGTTGCAGGCCAATTCAATGTCTTTGATGGTGCTACTCTTGTAGGTGGACCATTTGATTATGGAACAGGAGGTACATTCCAATTGCCTGCAGATAGTTCCAATCCTACATTGACGGTATCGGATGCAGATGATACCAATTGTAATAATACAATAACTGTTGGTCCATTGAACCCTTGTTCTACCACATGTGATTTGACCATAGTGGAAATAACCGAATCTTGTGACGATAATGGTACTCCATCTGATAATTCAGATGATGTAATCAATATATTCATCAATGCAACGGCTGTGAATGGAGGTGTTTCCGGCCAATTTAATGTATTAGATGGAGGAGGGGCGTTAGGAGGTCCATTTGACTATGGAGTAGGTGGAACGGTTACATTGCCGGCTGATGGTACATCGCCTGTATTGACCATTGTTGATGTAGATAACAATGCTTGTTTTGAAACACCAACTGTTGGCCCATTGACGCCATGTTCAACGACCTGTGCCTTGACGATAGATCAATTAACCGAAGCTTGTGATGATAGTGGCACGCCATCTGATAATTCTGATGATGTTATCAATATAACAGTAAATGCGAGTGCGGTGAATGGCGGAATATCCGGACAGTTCGTTGTCTTGGATGCTGCTTCGACGATAATTGCCGGTCCATTCGATTATGGAACGGGAGGCACGTTCTCCCTCAATGCGGATGGAACGTCACCGACCTTGACGGTTGCGGATGCGGATGATTTGACCTTTACCTGTGCAGCGACGCAAACGGTTGGTCCATTGAACCCATGTTCTACAACCTGTGCCTTGACGATAGATCAATTAACAGAAACCTGTGATGACAATGGCACGCCATCTGATAATTCTGATGATATTATCAATATAACGGTCAATGCAAGTGCATTGAATGGTGGAATATCCGGACAGTTCGTTGTCTTGGATGCTGCTTCGACGATAATTGCCGGTCCATTCGATTATGGAACGGGTGGAACGTTCTCAATGAATGCAGATGGTTCAAGTCCGATTATTTCACTCGCCGATGCAGATGATAATAATTGTGCGACACCACAACAAATCGGTCCATTGAATCCATGTTCTACGACCTGTATGTTGACAATAGATGAAGTGACAGAGAATTGTGATGATAATGGGACTCCATCGGATAACTCGGATGATGTGGTCAATGTCTTTGTGAATGCTACTGCTGTGAATGGCGGAGCATCGGGTACATTCGATGTCTTGATAGGAGGAGTAGCCGTACCTGAAGGGCCGTTCACATATGGAGTAGGCGGTACGTTCCAGTTGTCTGCGGATAACTCATCACCGAATATGACATTGGTGGACAGTGATGATGCAGCGTGTACGGCATCACAGACATTAGGGCCGTTGGCACCGTGTTCCAATACCTGTGCCTTGACGATAGATCAATTAACAGAAACCTGTGATGACAATGGTACGCCATCCGATAATTCTGACGATGTTATCAATATTACGGTTAATGCAAGTGCATTGAATGGCGGAATATCCGGACAGTTCGTTGTCTTGGATGCTGCTTCGACGATAATTGCCGGTC
>JAHDFN010000020.1:17285-30872 GCA_020628145.1 Saprospiraceae bacterium
CGAATATGACATTGGTGGACAGTGATGATGCAGCGTGTACGGCATCACAGACATTGGGACCATTGAATCCATGTTCTACAACTTGTGCCTTGACGATTGATGAGGTAATCGAAGTATGTAATGACGATAATACACCATCGGATGGTTCAGATGATTTCTATATCATCTCAGTTAATGCAAGTGCTGTGAATGCTGGGCCGAGTGGTACTTTTGAAGTCTTTGTAGGAGGTGTAAGTATCCCGGGTGGTCCTTATACATATGGAGTAGGTGGAACGTTCCAGTTACCTGCTGACAATACCTCTCCAACTTTGACATTAGTAGATACGGATGATGCAGCGTGTACGGCATCACAGACATTGGGACCATTGGTATCTTGTTCCACAACCTGTGTCCTAACAATAACAAATCTAACAGAGACATGTAATATCAATGGAACATTGACGGATATTTCTGATGACTTTTATAGTGTAGTTGTTAACGCTACGGCTTTAAATGAAGGACCTTCGGGAAGTTTCAACGTATTGGATGCCGCAGGTGGTTATGTTGCCGGTCCATTTCCATATGGAGTAGGTGGAGCATTCAATCTAAATGCGGACGGTTCTTCTCCTGTATTGACTATCGCTGATGCAGATGATATAACATGTTCGGTTTCACAAGCAATAGGGCCATTGAATCCTTGTTCCGTTGTTTGTGACTTGGCCATTGATAATATCCAGATTACAGATGCGACTTGTGGTCAGAATAATGGAATTTTGGTTATTAATGCTTCTGGAGGTACTGGTCCATTGACATATAATATTGGAACAGGCGGCAGCCCCAATAATACATTCAATAACCTGGCGCCTAACAATTATACTGTAACGGTTACAGATGTTAATGGATGTACAGCAGTAGATAATGTAACAATACAGGATATTCCTGCTACAGTTTATACTTTGAGTAATTCTGAGAATTCAGGTATAAATAATGATGATGGTATTATCTGCTCAGGTGCAGCCGTTACTTTAAGTGTAACTCCGAATACAGGTACATTCAATTGGTCAGAAAGCGGTGCCGGAGGTAGTTCTATAACGGTAAGTCCTACTGCAACAACGAACTATACGGTTACGGTTACAGATGGTAATGGATGTACTTCGATATTGAATGCTACAGTAGTTGTCAATAGTGCAACGACAGGGCTGGAAGATTATGTTGGATGTACAGGAGATGGATACACGGTTACTGTAAATGGTAATACATATGGAGAGGGGACACCACTTGGCACCATCGAAACACTTGTGAATGCTGCCGGCTGTGATAGTATTGTAACCATTAATCTTGTTTACAATTCTCCAACGACCGGACCGGATGTAGTCTATAATGGATGTTCAGGAGATGGATTTACTGTAGTTGTAAATGGTAATACATATGGAGAGGGTACGCCATTGGGTACAACGGAGACCATGACCAATTATCTGGGTTGTGATAGTACTGTGACGATTAACTTGGTGTATAGTCCGCTACCAACACCGGCTATTACAGGATTGTTGAATGTATGTATAGGTGAAACAACGACATTGACAGCAACTCCGGGATATGTGAGTTATGAATGGTCGGGTACATTGGGTACAAGTGAAACGGTTGTTGCAGGAGCAGGAACGCATTCGGTTACGGTTACTGATAGCAATGGATGTGAAGGTGTTGCTTCGGTTACTGTAGTTGAAAATGCCTTAGGTATCAGTTTGAGCATTACATCCGATTATAATGGATTTGGAGTAAGTTGCTCCGGTGGAGCTGATGGGGTTGCCGAAGTTACTGTTGCTACAGGTACGCCACCTTATTCTTACAACTGGAGTAATTTTGGTACCGAAGCTACGGCTACAGGTCTTGAAGCAGGAGTAGAATACTTTGTTACTGTAGTGGATGCAATAGGATGTTCATCTGTAGAAAGTGTAACTTTATCAGCACCTAATCCTCCTACGGTAGTTGCTTCATTTACTCCTCCTACATGCCACGGAGATTTGGATGCAACTATTGTGATAGATACAGCATTTGGAGGCATAGGAAGTACATATACTTACTCTATTGATAATGGTACATATTATCAACCGGATAGCCTGTTTGCATTCTTGGGAAGTGGTACATATGAAGTTATTGTTTCCGATGAAAACGGGTGTACCGGAACGACAACAGTTGAGATTCCTGTAATTCCTGAACCCTTCTTGGATTTAGGGGCGGATATCCAATTGGATTTAGGTGATAGTGTACAATTGAATGGTGTTACTAATCTAATACCGGACACAATCATTTGGGATCCGATGACGGCCGATATGAGTTGTACGAATTGTTTGAATCCTGTGGTACAACCTGAAGATGATATTTTATATACATTGACAGTAGCGGATGCCAATGGATGTACTGCTACGGATGATATACTTATAGAAGTATTGAAGAATAGGGATGTTTATATTCCTAATGTCTTCTCTCCGAATCAATCCGGATATAACGACATCTTTACGGTTTATGGATCCGGGCAGATTCGTAGGGTTGTCGAAATGAAGGTTTATGACAGATGGGGTGAAATGGTTTATGAAGCAGAAGATTTCCCTGTTAATACCTATAATATAGGTTGGGATGGAACCTTCAGAGGTAAGGATATGGATCCGGCAGTGTTTGTATATTATGTAATTGTCGAGTATATCGATGGAGAAGAAGAGATGTTTAAAGGAGATGTAACGTTGGTTAGATAATCCTGAGTTGCTCATTATAAAACTAAAAGGAGGACTGTTTTAACAGTCCTCCTCTTTTTTTTACCCATGTTCCATTATAAAATCCTGATTTATATGGGATTTGATTTTTAATTCATAAAAAAAATTAAGACATTTGCATCGCTTTATGCAATATTCTAAGCATAGGTTATTCATTATTAAAAGATTATAAACAGAAGAACGCAGATGAGAAAGGCTGATCTTGTAAATGGAATTTCGGAAAAGACGGGGATACCTAAAGTTGATGTGTTGGTTACACTGGAACAGTTTTTTAAAGAGGTGAAGGAAACATTGGCTGATGGTGAGAATGTTTACATCAGAGGATTCGGAAGTTTTGTTGTAAAAACCAGAGCTAAAAAAATCGGTCGACATATAAAAAAGAATGTTGCAATTGAAATACCTGAACATTGTATTCCTTCATTCAAGCCTGCCAAGGTATTCGTAGAGAAGGTAAAGGAAAGTGTTAATCCTAAAGATATCAAGGAATAATTATGAATAGCTTCCAACTATCCACTATGGCAATTGCCGTATTATTAACGGTTGGATTATATTTTATTCCTATAAAACCCGATAAAAACGACTTGATTGATAAATCGAGAGCCTTGCAAATGGAAACAATGGATGAATCATCCTTGTTACAAAAAGCACAGGAAAAATATTCAGTTGCTGAATTGACGGATATACAGGCTTTTCAGGATATGTATGCTTCGGCTACAGAACCTTCCGAGAAAATCGGATGGTTGGAAAAAATATCAGGAGCATGGTATGGTTTAGGAGAATCCGCATTATCTGGTGTTTATGCAGAAAAAATCGCAAAACTGAATAATACTGAGGAGGGTTGGTCTATTGCAGGGACAACATATGCTACCGGAATAACAAGGTATGATGAACCGGAGATGCGTTCGTTTTGTTTAGGAAGGGCGGTGAAGGCATTAGAGAATGCAATTTCCATTAACCCGAAAGAAGTAAGACATCGTATAAATTTAGCATTGTGTTATGTTAACCTTCCACCTGAAGGACAGCCCATGAAGGGGGTACTGATGTTAAGGGATTTATTGGATGAATACCCGGAAGATGTAGGAGTGTTGACACAATTGGGGCAACTAGCCATTAAAACAGGGCAATACGATAAAGCAATAGAACGCTTGGGAAAAGCGAACAGTATCGCTCCTGATAATAAAGTTGTAATTTCTTATCTTATCAATGCCTACAAAGGCAAAGGAGATATGCAAAATGCTTCTGAATACGAAAAGAAGCTGAATAATATAATTAATTGATTCATTAAAACGAGAGGTTATGCCTTGCGGAAAGAAGAGAAAAAGACATAAGATTGCTACGCATAAACGTAAAAAACGTTTGCGTAAAAATCGTCACAAGAAAAAAAATAGATAATTCCTTAGATCCCTATTTTGGGATGTGGATTTAAGACAAGCCTGTATCGGATTTATCCGGTATAGGCTAGGCTTTTATGTAGAAACATAGGAATAGATAGAGCCATATGGGATTGGTTTCACAAATGAACACATAAGAAAAAATATACTTTTGCTCAATAAGCAAGTTAAGTTCAGGCCCTAACTAACGATCAAACCCGAATACCTAATTCTATCTATTTTTTCGGAATTCATTGAACATCAAATATCCTTATGATATTGTTGCCGATTCCTACATGATAAGATATTGTTCTTCGATCCTTTGAGGTAAAAAGGATGATGACGTGGAAAAAGAATTAATCATAGATTCGACCCCTACTTCCGTGCAGATTGCTTTTCTGGAAAAAGGAAGGTTGGTGGAAATACATAATCAGAAAACAAATACCAATTTTACGGTAGGAGATATTTTTCTGGGTAAGGTCAAAAGAACCATGCCCGGACTGAATGCTGCATTCGTGGATACAGGATATAAAAAGGATTCATTCCTACACTATACTGATTTGGGACCGAAACTGAAATCCCTCCTGAAATATACCAAAGGAGGAATAAATGCTTCACAAACGACGCATAGACTGGACAACTTTAAAATAGAACCTGACATCATCAAGACAGGGAAGATAGATCAGGTCTTGAAAAAGAAAGATGCCATTCTAGCCCAAATACTGAAAGAACCCATCTCTACCAAAGGTCCGAGATTAAGTTGCGAAATTACAATTCCGGGAAGATATGTGGTATTGGCGCCATTCCAAGAAGGAACCAATGTGTCCAAGAAAGTGGGTAATGCAGAAGAACGGAAAAGATTGAAAGCTTTGGTCGAAAGTATCAGACCAAAAAATTTCGGCTTGATTGTAAGAACTGCTGCCGAGGGTAAAAAAGTAGCCGATCTTCATGAGGAGATCATGGATCTAATGTCTAAGTGGAAGCAGATATTGGAAAACCTGAAAAATGCAACTCCCCCTAAGAAGTTATTGAGTGAATTGGATAAGACGACGAGTATCCTGAGGGATTTGTTGACAGATAATTTTAATCGAATTGTCGTCAATGATAAAGAGATGTACGACAACATCAAAAGCTTCATGAAAGGAATTGCTCCTTCGAAAGTCAACATAGTCCATCATTACAAAGGTAAAAAGGCGATTTTTGATCAATATGGCATTACCCGCCAAATCAAATCTTCCTTTGGGAAAACCGTAACCATGAGAAGTGGTGCATATTTGGTAATAGAACATACCGAAGCCATGCACGTTATCGATGTAAATAGTGGACAGAAAATTCCTCAGAATGCAGGAGGAGTGGAGCAAAGTACACTCAAAGTAAATTTGGAATCGGCACAGGAAATCGCTAGACAATTGAGACTACGGGATATTGGAGGCTTGATAATTATTGATTTTATCGATATGAAAAATGTGGAGCATCGAAGGACCTTATTAAAAGAAATGAAGGAATTCATGAGAAAAGATAGGGCTCAACATACGATTCTTCCATTGAGTAAATTCGGGTTGATGCAAATCACAAGGCAGAGAACAGGGCCTGTGGTGAAAATAGATACGACAGAACATTGTCCCTCTTGCAAAGGAACAGGGAAGGTTCAATCCTCTATTTTGATAACGGAAGACATCGAAAGGGATTTGGAATTTGTAATGCAATCACATCCGAAAATAAAATTGATGCTAAAGGTTCATCCATATGTGGAAGCCTTCCTGAAACGAGGCTTTCCAAGTACAAAGATGGGCTGGTGGCTGAAATATGGACGTAGAGTGAAAGTAGAAGGGAATTATGATCTTTCCATGTTGGATTATAAATTTTTTGATGACAATGACGATGAGATAAGGCTCAACTAAATGAATCTCCGTCAATTATTCCTCAGCCATGTAGCCCAAACCAGCGATATGCCTCTAATGCTGGAAATTGATAAGGGGGAAGGCATTTATCTATATGATAAGGATGGGAAGGCTTATATCGATATGATATCCGGAATAGGAGTGAGTAATTTGGGACATTGTCATCCCAATGTAGTCAACGCCATCCAAGAGCAATCAGCTCGATATATGCATACCATGGTGTATGGTGAATATGTTATGACACCTCAAGTAAAATTGGCACACCTACTGACTTCCCAACTCCCCGAAGTATTGGATAATATTTATTTTGTGAATTCAGGGTCGGAAGCTACCGAAGGTGCGATGAAACTGGCAAAAAGATTCACGGGACGTAGAGAGATTATTTCTTGTAAAAAAGCCTATCACGGTTCAACACAAGGCTCTGCAAGCCTCATGTCTGATGATTATTTCACACGGGCTTTCCGACCTCTACTTCCGGATATCAGGCATATAGAATATAATGATGAGGCAGATCTGCTGAAAATCACCAACCAAACAGCTTGTGTCATTCTGGAAACCGTTCAGGCAGAATGGGGAGTCAGAGGACCTGAAAATGAATACTTGAAAAAGGTTAGGAACCGTTGTACCGAAGTAGGAGCCTTGATGGTATTGGATGAAATCCAAGTGGGATATGGTAGGATTGGGACCCTTTTTGGATTTGAAAAATATCAAGTCGTTCCGGATATTTTATTACTCGCCAAAGGAATGGGGGGCGGGATGCCCATTGGAGCATTTATTGCTTCTCGACACATCATGTCTTCATTCAAGGATAACCCGTTTTTAGGACACATTACTACTTTTGGCGGACATCCGGTGACCTGTGCAGCAGCACTTGCCACATTAGAAACCATTCTGGAAACCCGACCATATGAAGAGGCGGAGGCCAAAGCCTCATTCGTCAAGGAAAAACTCAGGCATCATGCTATTCGTGAAATAAGAAATGTCGGTTTATTAATGGCGGTTGACATCGGAGATTTTGACAAGGTATTGGCTATCATCCACAAAGTATTGTCAAACGGATTGATTGTGGATTGGTTTCTGTTCAATAGCGAATCGATCAGACTGGCACCTCCTCTGATTATCACATTCGAAGAATTGGAAAAGGCATGTAACATCCTCCTGGATGCCATTAATGAAGTCTGTGCGGATTCTTAACTATTGGAATATCTTAGGCTTACCTTATCGGCAATGGATACCATTTCCTCACCGGATAATTTCAATTTAGGCGATGTTATTGCCATTTGTGATTCTTGCTGGAAAGGAATCAAATGTATATGGGCGTGAGGTACTTCCGTACCAATAACCAAGACACCTACACGCTTACATTCAATACAACTTTCCAGGGCCGTTGCCACTTTCTTGGAAAAAAGATGGAGATTGCTTAGCGTTTCATCATCCAGATCGAAAATATAATCTACTTCTTTTTTGGGAATACAAAGGGTATGCCCCTCAGCCAGAGGATTGATGTCTAGGAATGCTAGGAAATCTTCCGTTTCGGCAACTTTATAACAAGGAATTTCCCCTTTAATGATTTTAGTAAATATGCTGGCCATTGGATATTGATTTCCTGTAAAAATAGGAAAATGAACTTTCTATTTGAGGATATATCCGAATTTGAAGGAAATATGTCCGGTAGGAAGGAAAAGAGAGCCGGATTCTTCATTCTCATCACTAAGAAAAACATTGATAAGGAAATCCCTTTCATCCACAGCCTCGGCATCGTCAGGTACACCCTTGTTATCAACCGTCCGATATTTCATCCCCAGACCGACTTGCCAATCAATAAGGAAACGCCGTCCTTTTGAAGCAATCCTATTCCCTCCAAAGATTGCTAAAAGACCATTGCTGACAACCTTTTTTTCATAAATGAAATATTCCTGATAACTATTGCCTAGCCTATCGAACCAACCATCCAAATCCCAGGATTCGTACTGGAAAAAATATTGAGTACCAACAAAAAGATTACCCTTTCTTCTAGGCTTGGGTAGATAACGTCGGTAGCCGGATCGGATTCTGAAACCCAATAAGTCGTAATAGGATTGATATGATAAATTCATCGGATGAAAAATGCCCAATTCATGATGCATGGCATTTTTAGGTGAATCGAACCGATGTTCGAACCCGAATTGAATTGCTCCTAACGGAAGAGGAAGAAAACTCGTAGGAGAAATCAATAAGGTCATTTTGGGAATTCTGAATGAATCAATGGCTTCACCATCATAAGTTTCAATATATCCGAATGCTTGCCCCCTTACATTTGATATTAGGATAAAGAGAAAGAGCAAAGGAATGAATATTCTTTTCATATTAGGATTGAATGGGAATTCTGGATAGTTCGACAATATTGTTGATGTCCGAATAATCGAATTGGTAAACATTATCTGTTCCAACACACAAAAGCAATCCATTCAATGGAATCACATCAAAGGCTTGGAATGAATCGAAATGCTCAATTAATTGGATATTATAGGGATCGGAAACATCATAAACCTTGAGTCCGGCCCAATCATCACAAAGGAAAAGAATGTGGCCATCCAATCCGACCCCCTTGGGTTTTTGCATCGGATACGAAATCAACTCCTCAGGATTATAAATGTCGGATACATCGAAAATCTTCAATTCATTAATGAAATTATTGGCTCCGCATGGCCCTTCAACATCGCCGTCATGTAAAGTGACATAGGCGTAGGTGTCATTGGCCACTACAGGATCACAGGGTAGGATAGGGAATTCATAACCATATGATGCCGCCTGTGTTGGAATCCCGTTAGCTGGAATCGTATAGATATATAATCCGGAACCGGAACCGATGAAAAGTTTGTCATCCAAATTAAAAATGGATTCGATCTGCTCTCCTATGGTTTGTGTATTTATTTTCTCGGGCAGAGAAGGATTGGCTAAACTGAATGTCTGGATATCTGTCCTATCCACAATATATAGGAAGTCCCCAACGGTGATGAATCGGGCATAAGAACCGGCTACTCCGGTATCTGAGCCACCAAATTCGGCCGCCGAATCGCTGGCAGCACAACCGGATAATATAAAAGCTAAAAAGAGGAGTATATGATAATTGTACTTCATGATGATTTTTTTAGGATGATTTATCTTCTACATTTGGGATTATCCAATAAGGCAGACTCCCAACCGATAACCGTTCCTTTTGAAGGATCTACACACTCAAAATAACCAGTATGGAATTCGGGGAAATTCTGCTCCACAGGAGGATAAATATTACTGATCCTATTAACAACCTGAATGGTGTTGAAATCGGAAATATCCAATACCACCAGGTCGGTTACATTATCAGAATAAAGGAAATCACCCTTGATGGCGATGTCCTTACTCCCGGGTATATGGATGAACTTGACAGATTGGGGTTGTGTAGGAATCGTATTATCTATGATATGAATGCCTTTGTTGACTTCATTGACATAGATATAAGGTTCCTTGTAGTAAATCTTGCCCAATTGTCGGATAATCTCGCTATTGGAGACCCGTACATCTTGCCAATCGTCCCCTTGGGCATAAACCGGCTTTAATCCATAATTGTAACCCTCATATTCAATGGAAGTACTATCGTTGCATGAGAATAAAAGAAGCATGGATAGGAATCCGAATACTATAATGACGTTTTTCATAATTCTGCCAAACTTGATCATATTGAAGAATGCCAGGAAATCATTGGGTCTCCTTACCTTTTACATAAAACGGAACCCAAGAAAAAACTGCTGCCGTATTTATGTATCTTTTCCGTCTTCTTTCTCAATCTGAAATTCATCGATTTCCGTTTCGTGTTCATTTTCCGTAGAGATTTCTTCCTCCTTCGTAAGGATGGGATTGCCTTCATGCACATCCTCGGATAAATCTTCTTCTTCTTGGGTAAAGAAACTGCGGTTGAAAAGAATCAGGGAAAAGACACCAATGGTAATGGAAGCATCGGCAATATTGAAAATAGGCCGGAAGAAAACAAAACTATCTCCTCCTATTCTGGGAATCCATTCAGGCCAATAGAATTTGAATAGTGGGAAACTGAACATATCTACCACTTTTCCATGAAGGAAAGAGGAATATCCTTCACCGAAAGGCACAAAACCCTGAATGGAGTGGGGGCTGGCCTCTGAAAAGATAAGGCCATAAACAGCACTGTCGATAATGTTTCCGATAGCTCCGGCTAATATTAAGGCAAAACTGAACAAAACTCCTTTAGAATAGCCTTTTTGGATAAGTGTACTGATAAACCAGGCAAGAAAAGTTACTGCAATAATCCTGAAAGTACTGAGTAGTAATTTTCCATAATCCCAATCCAGTTTCATACCGAAGGCCATACCTTCATTTTCTATGAAATGGAGTTTGGCCTTATTAGGAAGGATGTTCTGTCCGAAAATAGGGATTTCTTCTCCTAAATGCATGTTTGTTCTGACCCAAATCTTAAGCCACTGATCAAGGAACAGAACGAATAAAATTATACCGGTAACAAAAAGCCTTTTGTTCTTCAAGTGCGTAAGTTTGTATCGAGCAATTGAGTTTGTCGGTGCAAATTTACTTTTTTCTTCCGGATTTGGCTTCCATGCTCAATGTAGTATGTGGGACGGCACGAAGCCTATCTTTTGAAATCAGCTTCCCGCTTTCCCTACAAATACCATAAACCTTGTTTTCTATCCTGATCAAGGCATTTTCCAAATGCTGGATATACTTCTGCTGTCGGGCAGCCAAAGTGGCATTCCTATCATTTTCTGCTGTTCCTGTTCCATCATCCAAGCCCCTTACTTTGGCATCTGCATTATCAGCTGCACCGGATAATTGCTTTTGATAAAAAGCCAATTCCCTTAAGGCTCGATCAAGTTTCTTTTGAATAAGTGCCTTGAATTCTAATAATTCAACGTCGGAATAGCGGGTTTTGGTCGTAGTAGAATTGTTGCTGTTTTGCATAGAAGTTCTCTTTTAAGTACTTTAGTGAATCGTGTGTAGTTTTGTGTACTTTTACCTTATGTTAAATTCAGGGTATTAATGGTCGTTTTGTTATGAGTTGCTATAGAACAACGGCACAAAAATATGAAAATTGTACATTAAATCACCTTTTCCATATGTAATTTGTTGAAAACTAACCCTGACCCCATCAGGTAATGACATATATAATCGGAATAAATAGGCAGGAATTGTATATGGGATACGGTAGAATGCCCATTTTTGTTTCAAGAAAAACGCTATAAGTAGGCTGATATCCGGGGAAACGGAAATCGTATGCTTTGGGTGAATGTTTGATCGGGATAAACCAAATATGAAATCGTAGCGTTGTACAAAAAAGAAGAGCAATGGTATGTAATACATATTAAAAAACTTACCTTTGTAGTGCTTTTTGTAAACCATTAAATTTTAAGCTTATGTCTGATGTTGCAGGAAAAGTAACAGACATCATTGTAGAGCAATTGGGTGTGGATTCTTCAGAAGTCAATCTTGAAGCCCATTTTATCAATGATTTAGGTGCCGACTCCCTTGATACTGTGGAGTTGATTATGGAGTTCGAAAAAGAATTCAGCATTGAGATTCCCGATGAGGACGCTGAGAAAATCCAAACAGTGGGTGAAGCGATTTCTTATGTGGAGAACGCCCAAGCTAATTAAATAATGAAACTCGAACCCCACTTTACCTGACATAACAGGAATAGTGGGGTTTCTTTTTCCAAAACAGGATTTTGCTTTATGGTAATTTTCTGTTTTCTTTTTTGTACTCATCTGATCATTTGTAAAGACGCACAGGCCTAAATTCCGTAATCTATGAAGAGGGTTGTAATAACAGGTATGGGAGCTCTTACCCCCATTGGAAAAAATTTGGATGAATATTGGGACGGACTTAAATCCGGTAAAAGTGGTGCTGCCCCCTTAACCCTTTTCGATCCTACTTACTTCAAAACAAAATTCGCCTGCGAAGTCAAGGATTTCGACCCTCAACAATATATAGATCGCAAGGAAGCGAGAAGAATGGACCGCTTTACCCATTTTGCAATGGTTACAGCTGAAGAAGCGGTGAAGGATGCCCATTTTGATTTTGATGTATTGGATTTGGATAGAGCGGGTGTTATTTGGGGTGCTGGAATAGGAGGCTTGAGGACTTTAGAGCAGGAAGTGGGTACTTATGCCCTTAAAGGGGGCTTCCCAAAATATAATCCCTTTATGATTCCCAAAATGATTGCAGATATTGCCCCGGGTTATATTTCCATCAAATACGGATTTAGAGGAATTAATTATACGACTGTTTCTGCTTGTGCATCTTCTTCCCATGCCATTATCAATGCTTGTGATTACATCAAATTAGGTAAGGCAGATGTGATCCTGACCGGTGGTTCCGAAGCGGCTATAACCATGACCGGCCTAGGAGGGTTTAATGCCATGAAAGCTCTTTCTACTCGTAATGATGACCCGACAACCGCATCAAGACCTTTTGATGCCGACAGGGAAGGTTTTGTCTTAGGAGAAGGGGGCGGTTGCCTGATTTTGGAAGAATATGAACATGCCGTAAAAAGAGGCGCCAAGATTTATGCCGAAGTACTGGGAGGAGGAATGACTGCGGATGCTCATCATATTACGGCACCTCATCCAGATGGACTAGGGGCGTCCAATGTGATGAAATTAGCATTGGAAGATTCTGGTATCCGACCTGAAGATGTAGATTATATCAATGTACATGGAACATCCACTCCACTGGGGGATATGGCAGAAACCAAAGCCATATTGAAAGTCTTCGGTGATGCGGCATACAATTTGAACATTAGTTCTACAAAATCCATGACCGGGCATTTGCTAGGGGCCGCTGGAGCTATTGAGGCAATTGCATGTGTGATGGCGATTCGGGAGGGAATTGTCCCTCCGACAATCAATCACTTCAAAAATGATGAAGAAATTGATAATAAACTTAACTTTACGTTCAATTCGGCACAAACCTGTGAAGTGAATGTGGCGTTGAGCAATACTTTTGGATTTGGAGGGCATAATACCTCCATAGTGTTAAGGAAAATGGATTAGACGGTTTGTTGTTTAGACCTTTAAAAAGATTATATAATAGATTTTTCTCTAAAGAAGAGATGCTTGTCACTAAGATGAGAAGCATACTCGGCTATACACCTGCCAATACGTATCTTTTTAAAAAAGCCTTCCTCCATAAACCGGATAAGATGGATCGTTATCAAGCCGCTAGGAATAATGAACGATTGGAATTCTTGGGTGATGCGATGTTGGGGATGGTTGTAGGAGAATATCTTTTCTGTAAATACCCAGGGAGTGATGAAGGTTTCCTCACTAAAATGCGTTCCAAAATCGTTAAGCGGAAATCCCTCAATGATATTGCCGATAAAATGGAATTGATGGATTTGTTACAGCATTATAACAAGGGGGTGAGGGTGAGTCCATCCATGTTAGGAAATGCTTTGGAAGCATTGGTAGGAGCGGTCTATTTGGATGGAGGTTATAATAGGACTCGTAAATTCATCATCAAAAAAGTGCTGATGGGTGGATATTTGAATATCCACGAATTGGA
>JAHDFN010000267.1 GCA_020628145.1 Saprospiraceae bacterium
TCATTTTTTCTCTTACTTTTCCTTTTACAAAACAAACATATACCCCTACATGGGGAACTATATCCCCTATGGGTTATTTTTTGATTAGAAATTCATTTTTTTTATTTCATTTCTCAGGTGTTCCCGTAGGGAGTCGGGAAAAACCACTTCGATGGGTTCATGATGACAACTCAGAATAAAATTGGTCAACCCGATAAATCTGTGGTTTACATTACAATGGAAATCATAAACATCGCCATCCTTTTCTATATGGCCACGAGTCAAGGGGAACCGTTCCCGGAGTTCATTGTATGCTCCTGTCCGCATACGTATATGTATGGGGACTTGTTCATTATCCACAATACGGAAAGGGTCTGTCAATTGTGGAACATGTCGGGTTTCAAATTTCCAATCATATTCAGTAATTATAACTTGGCTCAACCTTGATATACGGAAATGTTTCAATTGTTTACTATCCATATCCCAAGCCTGGATCGTATCTGCGGAAGGGTCAATATGAAAACATTCTATATTCCTATCTGAAATCCTATCTCCCGAGGAAGATGTATAGTTTTTCAGAACGACCTGTTTCTTTTCGGCTTTTGCTTGTAATAGATTATCGACTTTCTTCAGATACGGTTTACGTAAGTATGAATGCCCTAATTGTTTATAATCATAAAGGGAACTCAGTTTCTTTTTCAATTCCGCTCCCCTTTTCCCATGCGGGTCGATTTGGTCTATGGCCTGATACAATAGGAATTGGTCTTCTTCCGTAAAATGTAAAAGGTTCTTCAATTGTTTATATTGATTGTTTTCTTTTATGTAGTAGCACCAATTATCCGTATAGCCTATATCCAATCCTACATTTTTGATAAATTGGATATCATCCTTTATGGTGTCCGGACTACAAATGAATTTTTCGGCCAACTGTTTTTTAGTATAGGTTTCGGGTCTTTCCGAAATAAGCAGCAGCAACCTCAATATCCGTTCCCTACCCCGTGGACTTTCTTGTAGCATGGTAGTTTTTGTTTTTATTTTAAAGTTAAAAAAAACATCCGAATCCCTATAATTGAATTTCGGATGAAAATCCGGAATATCAAATCACATCTACGCAACCCAGACCGGTCTGCACCCCGAAACCGACCGTATAGGCGAGATGAATCAATTCACTAGGGGCATGTAATCTGAACCGGTAATCGAAGCATTTGTATTTTATATCCTTACCATTCTTGATTTTTTTGGTTGTTATCATTTTCTGTATTGGTTCAGATAAGAATTCCAACCTTATATCTTCTTCTTTAAATGGTTTGGCCGTATCGATGAGGTTGAGGGATTGGGCCAGTTCGTATTTTGTTTTCAGATTTCTAATGAATAAATCGGTGTATTCCGAATCTACCAATGGTTTCAAATGTTTCCCCTGGGGAGAATCCGTATTTTGAAGGGAAATGCAGATGGGACTTATGGTTTTGAATTCCGCTACGTTCCTGAATTCGGGTTCCGGCATTACTTCGATACCGCTTATGTCGAAAGTGATATTGTTCCCATAGCCTTTTAAAACTATCCGTTGGTCGGTGAACATTCCTTTGACAAAATGCTTTTTAGCTTCATCACTCAATAATGAAATGAAAAACTCCGCTTTTCCACTCGAAATATGAAACTGCCTTTGTCGGGAATCATTCCCAAATGGCGGATGTAAAATAATGGACGAAAAGGTGAAGAATTTTAATTGTTTATGGCCTTTTATATATCCGTTGTCATGTAACCATCGGGCATATTCATTGTCTCCATTTGAGAGTATATTATAAATCGCTGCCAATAATTGGGGATAATAGTCCTTGCTGAGTATTGCATCGTTTTTGCAACTGAGGTTAAGGCGTAATCTCATGGGTATGTAGTTTTTGTTTGGTGAATATAAGGAAAAATGTTATTATTTTTCCACACTCAATAAAGGTTACAAGGCAATCGAATTTAAATTTGTAGGATTTGCTCTCTGAACTTAAAATCCTAGGTTGCTTTCATTCTCTTTATTTTTATACTTCCCTTGGATTTATCCATTTTGATGAGGTTGAATATGGTTTTTGTAATAAAAGAAAAATTGTACTACTAAAAATTTCAAGTATTTTTGATGTCATGACTTTTCAGGACAAGATATTTATTCTTTTTTAAATGCGATTGCCCTGCTATAGCTAACTCAATATAATATGACGCCTAGAAATCAGGAGATTCAGCCATGTCAAATATTACCAATTCAAACTGGGACAATGCACTCTCCTACGGTTTCCTTTTCTCCATTCGGTGGTTTGTATTAGAGAAATTTCAGGACCTCCCCTACCCTGGGTGGCAACGGCAAGTGATGAAATATTCACATCGTATGAAAGGGTTATTGCTGTGTTATTCATATTCATTTTGAATGATCCGATCACCGCATCTATGCCATTTGTCCCATCGAATTCACTATACCATCTTGCCCATGCTCCGAATGAGAAGGCAGGTTTCTTTTCCCTTTGGATTTTTGTTTTGCCCGTACTGTACTTCCAAAATGTTCCGATGGTAATTTCACGATGCGGCCCCTGATCCATAAAAATCAGGCTGGGCTGTAAATAATTCTTCTTCGTCATTTTAAAATCAGCTCCGGCATGGATGATGAATTTACGATGTAATTCATCATGGGTATATCCGGTCATGTCCAATCCGAAATCCACCCTCGGACGGTTGATATGGTTGGCAGAAACACCTAGATAATACATATGTCCCGAATGCTTCATTTCATGAAACCACCCCAAGCCCAATGATATATCCAATGAAAGTGTATTATTATTCACATCATTGACTAAGGGATCGTTCTCAAAAGAATATATTTTCGAAAAATCCACCGATTGGCCCAAAAAACCGATTTTCCCGGCAACGGATATCATTTTCTTACCATTATAACCATCAAGGGTTTGCATCCCCGATACATTCAACAAGGCTCCATAATTCCTAAAGGCCAGATCACCCGCCTTATCCGAATAGACTTCCAAACCCACTCCGAAACCGGAATTGGTACCGAAAATGGTACGGGTCTTCAAATCAACTGCAGCATACATGGTCCGATAATCCGTTCCTACACTTTTCCATTGACTTTTGAAATCGGCCAACAATCTCAAATCACCATCGAACATTCCGGTCATCGCCGGATTCAACAACATCGGTGTTGCATGGATATGCGAAAAATGTATGTCCTGTGCTTTCAATGAAAACACCAATATCATCGAAAGATGAATTAAAAGTAATTTTCTCATTTTCTGCCTATTTTAATAAGGTCACATTGCCAACCCTATGGAATTCCTCACCATCAAGGCAAAGTCCTCCTAAATAATATGTGTAAACGCCGGGGTTTAATGTCTTGCCTCTAAATGTTCCGTCCCACTTGTCGTTCAAGGACTCCCCATTAAATACAAGTTCTCCCCATCTATTATAAATTCTGAAATAATTCACTTCCTCTATCCCTTCGGCTTTGATAAAGAATTCTTCGTTCACGCCATCTCCATTGGGCGAAAACATATTCGGTATATCCAATGCTGCAATAGAACAGTCATCAATCACCTCCACAGTTATCTGATCCGTAGATTCACATCCCCATACATCGGTAACTTCTATTGTATATGTCGTAGTTTGTAAGGGTTCTACTTCCAATGAAGTACAATCGTCACAAACCAACTGCCCCTGATCGTCATACCAATCAAATGCTTCAACATAAGGGAATGCTTCCGCAGATAGCGTTGTAGTTTCTCCCAATACTATGGAAATATCATCTCCGGCGTCAACCGTCGGACCGTCCCTCACTTCCACATAGACTTCTACGGAAATGGTTTCCCCAATACAATTGGTCGTACTGACCGTATAAGTCGTACTCACACTTGGATTTGCGATAGGATTCGGACAATCCGTACAACTCAAACCTTCAGATGGAGTCCAAATCACATTTTCCGAACCGGTTGAAGAGAGTTCTATGGATTCCCCTGAGCAGATATTGCCTCCTTCTGCTTCCAAGATAACTTCGTCGATAACGGAAATATAGATATGGACAATACTATCACATCCGGAATGGGAAGTAAATACCTCGTCATACCATCCTTCATTATATTGATTGACTCCTCCAATAGTAACATACTCTCCTTCACATATCGTTATCGAATCTGTAACTTCTATTTCAGGTACCTCTATAATCTGATAGTGAACAATACTATCACAACCATTATAATTTTCATAAGTATGGGTGAATGCTCCTTCAGATACCCAATCTCCATTTATCAATATCGAATCTCCTTCACACACCTGAACCGTCACATCATCTTCAGAAGTACTCAATACAGTTAAATTGGTGATTACAATCGAATCGCAACCATATGTAGAGGTATAAATATCCATATATTCACCCGGCAAATCACGATCTTCTCCCTCTGCAAAGTATTGCTCGCCCTCACATATTGAAACATCAAAAGTATTTACGATTTCTTCATTGAATATCAAATCAATTGTAATTATACTATCACAGCCTAGATAATTCGTCAATACCTCCGTTCCCGTAGGATTGCCTTCATTGTAAACCGTACCGTTTACCGTTACTTCATAGGGATCTCCCGTACAGCCTTCATATGATTCTGCTCCAAAACTCTCAGGATGAAATACCAGGTTGATAGTTATTGTACTATCACAACCCAGATAATTGGTCAGCACCTCTGTACCCGTTGGATTCGATTCATTATACAATGTCCCATTCACTTCAACTTCATACAAATCTCCGGAACACCCTACATAGGTTTCTTCTCCAATACTATGTGGAAGTATCGTCAAAACCGTAGTAACCATACTATCACAACCTGAATATGAATCGTAAATATGTGAAACTACCCCTTCTGTCAGCCACTCGCCATTCACCAATACGGAGTCCCCTTCACAAAGTCCTATTTCAACTTGTTCCTCTTTCATATCAATAACCGTAAGATTGGTGATAACCGTAGAATCACAACCATATACCGAAGTATAGACATCCGTATATTCTCCCTCTAAGCCACGATCTTCTCCCCCTGCATAATATTCTTCACCTTCACAAATCGATACCTCTATCGTATTCACTATTTCATCATTGAATGTAAGTTCTATTATAACCGTGCTATCACAGCCTAGATAATTCGTCAATACCTCAGTGCCACTTGGATTGCCCTCATTGTAAACCGTACCGTTGACAGTTACTTCATAGGGATCGCCCGTACAGCCTTCATAACTCTCCTCGCCGGTGCTTTCAGGATGGTAGGTCAGATTTATCGTTACCGTACTGTCGCAGCCCAGATGGTTCG
>JAHDFN010000268.1 GCA_020628145.1 Saprospiraceae bacterium
GTTTTTTATTTCATGCCAATTGGGTTATTCCTTCCCATTGAATATGATCTTCTCGGTAAATACTTTTCCGTTTTGGCTGATATACACGAAGTAAACGCCCGGTATGTTGTCTTTCAAACTGAACTCCCCGGTATATCTTCCATTGAATGAAGTGATTTCATCTCTTAGAATTTCTTTTCCTGAAGCATTGGTAATCGTTATCGTTATAGGACTGCTTTCGCTGGATGTGAAACTCAAGGAGAAATTACCATCATTCGGATTAGGGAAAAGGGAAATATCCGACAATTCCAAACGGATATCACCGGCATCGGAACGAATGGTCTTATCTTCAATGATTTCGATTTCTTCCTTTTCTGTGTTTTCCTTTTTTGGACAACAATCGTCTCCTTTCTTGCAGCACTCCTTTAGCATTTTACCCAAAAGCCTGACTTTTGCTTTTTCCACGTTGCCATTCCTGATGAATTTCACCTTCACCTTATCTCCCGGCTCATATTCTTTTACAGCTTTAATCAATTCAATCATTTCGGAAATATCCGTTTTTCCGAATTTGGTAATCACATCTCCTTCCTGTAGTACATTGTCTTCACGGTTGACTTCCACTATGCTGACTTTATCGTCTTCATTTTGCTCAATCATAATACCGATATATGGACGCTCAACCATTTGATATGAACAACAGCTATTGGACCGGATACCTTTCATGAACTCTTCTGCAGCCTTGGACATCTTTCCATCGCAGTGTCCTTTGGAGTCATTGAATTTGAAGACAGAACGCTTCTGCCCATAAGAGCGGGTTTCGCCTAGTGTGGCATTGATGGTCATTTCTTTTCCATCTCTGACTAGATTGATTCGTACCTTATCCCCCGGCTTGTGCTTTTTAATGATAGCGGATAAATCGGAGAAGGTCTTTGTACTTTCACCATCCATAGTGGTGACAATGTCTCCCGCTTTCATTCCGCTTTTTTCTGCAGCAGAACCTTCAGTGATACCTCCGATTTCTATCCCTTGTTCCTTTTCTTCTCCCGGCCATACGCCAAGGAAAGCACGCGGTTCATTCGATTCTGAATCTTGGATAATGATATGTCGGTTACCATTTGTTTTATTCCACTTGATACCGTGATTTTCCAATATTTTCTGAATGTCTTCAGGAAGGGCATCCTCATTGTCGATGAAGATTTTGAAATCTTCTATGCCTTCAAGATTATCCGAATCGATTTTGAAAATATTCATATTCCCATCACCGAGATCTATCTCTATTTCCTTATCGGAATCGCTGTGGCTTTTTCTTTTGATAATCTTGATTTGCTTGCGATCTTCCGAATCGACATCCTTATCCACATCCACGTTGATCCTGACATCTTCTCCTTCTTCACGGATTTCAATATCCAGATCTTCCATTTCGAAACCTCCCACATCATCGCCTGTAAGAACGGTTTCTTCTACTGTTTCCACACCGTTTTCATCTATGGTTTTTTTGATGATAATGACTTTCTTATCATCTTGGGCATTCAAAATGAAAGAAGAAAACAATAATGCCCAAACTAAGGATAAATAAATTTTTTTCATATTAGGAATTGAATTGTGATAATTAATATAGAAGTTTAAATCAAAAATTAACCCTTGAAAACCTTTTGCAAAGATATAAAATGCACATTATTAAAGGGATAAGTCTTCAAAAGTTAAAAGACAGTTAATCTCCGGCAAGGGTTGCATTCTTGATATACATTTGTAAATGTTAAAATTCGTATATTTAACAATCAGAGTAGAATTCTATTGAACAGAAGGAACTTCTTCTTTGAAATCCGATTTGTAGTGATTACAATAGTTGGCGTAATATGAGCAAGAATGCTATTTGGGGGATAATCATTCTGATGAGTGTGGCTTTGATGGGAATCGTAGCATTACAAGTCTATTGGATAGGCCAAAGACTCTATTTGGAGGAAGCGTTTTTTGATGAAAATGTTTTTCTTGCACTCAATAATGTCTCCGAAAGATTGGAAAAGGAAGAGAAGAGACGTTATGACCCTACCATTTGGAATGCCGGACGCTACAATAAGAAAAAATCTTTCTTTGGAGGAAAAGAAAGTGATCATTACTCCGATTTGGATGGCGTACATATTGGCTCGTTTTCAAAAAAACACCGCTTTGACACCCTGGTGCCACTTCATACCGAAGAATTAGAATGTAATTGTTTCAATTGCCGCCTAGAAAGATTCAGGATGTATGAAAGAACCGTAGAGCGACATTTGACAGAGCAGAATTTTGGATATCGGAGTTTGGAAGAAAGGTTCCATAATGAATATCTGGATACGTTCATCATCCAGGAACTCAGGAATCGGAACATAGACTTGAATTACACATATGGTGTTTATAACACTGAGAAAGGAGCTTTTACGATTCGGGATGGTAAATACAATTATGTAGCACTTGAAAAAGGTGATTTCGGATCGCAGGCTGTTTCACTACCTGATCTGGAATATGAACCTGACAACTACTTGGATTTGAAAAATTCAAAATTCAGTGTCCAATTATTCAAGAGTTCCTTGACAATTGCTCCCCAGGGATATCTGAATATTCATTTTCCCGGTAAGACGGGGTATGTCTGGCGGGCAGTATGGACGACATTGGGAGCAGCCATATTATTCACAGGCATCATTTTGTTCTGTTTTGTTTATACGATGCAGATCATCTTTACCCAAAAGAAATTATCCAAAATCAAATCCGACTTTATTAATAATATGACTCATGAGTTCAAAACGCCCATTGCTACGATTTCCCTGGCATCCGATTCGATAACCAGCCCGATGATTTCAGGTAACCCTGCAAAAGTGCAGCGATTTGCGAATATCATCAAACAGGAAAACAGGAGAATGAACAGCCAAGTCGAAAAGGTTCTACAAATGGCTTTGCTGGACAAAAAGGATTTCCAATTGAAACTGACCCAGGTAGATGCTCACGAGGTCGTCAGACAGGCGGTGAATAACATCGGTTTGAGGCTGGAGAAAAAAGGAGGCAAGTCTGAGGCAATTCTGAATGCAACAAATTCGTTTATAGAGGCAGACCTTACTCATTTTTCGAATGTAGTTAACAATTTGCTCGATAATGCGTATAAGTATTCAAAGGAGTCACCTCATATTTCCGTAACGACGGAAAATGTGGCCAACGGAATCAAGATAAAGGTGAAAGACAACGGCATCGGTATGTCCAAAGAAGCCCGTAAACATATCTTTGATAAGTTTTATAGGGTACACACCGGAAACCTACATGATGTGAAGGGATTCGGATTGGGTTTGAGTTATGTAAAAGCCATACTCACAGCTCATAAGGGACAGATTGATGTGAAAAGCGAACTTGGGAAAGGAAGTGAGTTTATCCTGTTTTTCCCATTCCTAGTAAATCAGTAGGCAGCATAATATGTTGCCGTAAGGTTATAAATTTGAAAAGTAAATACTCAAAGCAATATGACGAATGTGACAAACCCGAGGATTCTTCTGGTAGAAGATGACAGGAATTTTGGAGATGTGTTGAGATCCTATCTGGAAATGCACGATTTCGACGTAGTATTGGCCACCGATGGGGTGGCTGGATTGGAAAGCTATAAAAAAGGCGAATACGATCTTTGTATCTTCGATGTGATGATGCCTAGAAAAGATGGATTCACCTTGGCTAAGGAAGTCCGTGAACAGGATAGGGAGATGCCGATTATCTTCCTAACAGCTAAAACTTTGAAGGATGATGTACTGAAGGGCTTCAAAATAGGAGCTGATGATTACATAACAAAACCCTTTA
Organism: Saprospiraceae bacterium; assembly: GCA_020628145.1. GTDB lineage: Bacteria > Bacteroidota > Bacteroidia > Chitinophagales > Saprospiraceae > JAHDCE01. Next base: position 3,790 of record JAHDFN010000268.1, read on the forward strand.
ACTCTGAAGAATTATTGTACCGTATCCAGGCGGTGCTGAAGAGAAGTCAAGCGGTAACCAAAAAGGAAGACGATCAAAAGGAATTCGAAATCGGTTCCAAATTCCATTTCAATTACCCATTGAGAATTTTATCCTTCGAAGGAGAAGAAACCGACAAACTGTCTCCTAAGGAGGCTCAATTGTTGAGAATGTTCTGCCTCCACATGAATGATATCCTTCCCCGCTCGGAAGCATTAACTAAAATCTGGGGTGAAGACAATTATTTCACCGCTAGAAGTATGGATGTCTTTGTGACCAAGTTACGGAAATACCTCAAGCGTGACGAAAATATAGAAATTGTTAATATTCACGGAAACGGATTCCAGCTTTTGGTTAAGGAAGAAGAGGAAGTGAATAATTGATGGGAAAATTTCCAAACGTATAACGGAAAAGCCTTTCGTCATCTACGAAAGGCTTTTCTATTACATATATAGTGTCGCCACCAACTTCCTGCCTGAAGCATGGTTTCTGAATTCACACAAATAAACGCCTTGCCAAGTACCTAGATTGGGATGGCCATTGGTTATCGGAATCGTTACTGAAGAGCCGACCAAGGCGGATTTGATATGTGCAGGCATATCATCGGCTCCCTCAAGAGTATGGGTAAGGAAGGGAAGGTTTTCAGGCACCAATTGGTTAAAGATACTTTCAAAATCTACCCTGACATCCGGATCGGCATTTTCATTAATCGTTAATCCGGCAGAGGTATGTTGGATGAAAATATTCAATATTCCTTGTTCGGGAAGTTCAGGCAGATGTCTCATGATTTCTTCCGTTATGATATGGTATCCCCTCGGATAAGGTTGAAGCCTTATACTTACTTGTCTAATCATGATTTAATTTTTCTGGTGGCAAGCCATTGCTGCACCAATGACTCCTGCTGCATTTAACAATGATGCCGGAACGGTTCGGGTTTCTATGTTCAGATACGGAGCGTATAAATCGAATTTCTTACTGACACCTCCTCCTAGGATGAACAAGTCCGGAAGAAATAAACGCTCAAGATGACGTAGGTATTCATTCAATCGGCTACCCCATTCTTCCCATGTCAGTTTTTCGGATTTTCTTGCAGAGTTGGAAACATATCTCTCTGCAATGTCATGTTTGAAGAAAATGTGTCCTAATTCCGTATTCGGAACAAGTTGTCCATTGTTGAACAAGGCTGTTCCTACGCCGGTTCCCAGGGTAACGAGCAAAACCACGCCATTTTGTCCCCGCCCTTTTCCAAAGTACATTTCCGCCAAACCTGCAGCATCCGCATCATTGATGATGGAGCAATCTAGCCGTGCCGTCTTCAAAAAATAATCCTTGACATTTAATCCAATCCATTGTTTGTCGATATTGGAAGCAGTAAGGGCTACTCCGTTTTTCACAACGGTGGGCAATCCACATCCTATAGGCCCTTTCCAATTCCAATACTCTATTTGTTGAATAATGACGTCAAGGACGGCCGGGGGGGTGGCCGGTTTGGGTGTGGCTTTTTTTAT
>JAHDFN010000269.1 GCA_020628145.1 Saprospiraceae bacterium
TGTCATGTCATACAGACCATGATTAGGGGAGGGGACAACCTCTGTCTGTACATATCAGTACTAATTTATTATATCTGTTTTTACAATCTTCTGAGTAAATCCTTAGCCTTGTCTAATTTATAAGCACCATCAAGTTCTTTATTGTCAAAAACCATAAAATAATGGAATTGGGAACCTGCAAGAGAAGCCCATTTATTTCCTAATCTTACTTTAGCAGCACTATCAGCATTGTCTAAATGATCTCCTTTTGTTTCAAGTAAAATAACATTGGCCTTATAAAAAAAATAAACGGCAGTAATGGAAGTATGCCCGGAAAAAAAAGAAAAACGATTGGTTTTCGGATACTTTTCATCCAAAGGCACCTCCGGATTATAAACCAAAGGGCGGGTTCTCAGCACGGTCGTCTTAGTCAAGACCGTTAAACCGTTGGTTAGAAAAAAAGATTCCAAACCCATCACTCCTATGGTTACAAAATCTTTCCGGGTTCTTTTCGGAATCAGCATACCAAAAGGCATTATTCCCGCAGAATAAAACAAAACATCACTATTTGTTCTAAAAGCGGAAGAATATCTTTCCGTCGCCCCCCTATCGAATGCATTAATGTCTCCGGCATCCAACAAGGTTATTTCATCCAATGTCAGATCATTCTTAGTTGTCGTCATTAAAAAGCTCCCTACACTCAAACCTACTCCTGCCCCCAACAACGGCCCATCCAATTTCCAATTCAATTCGTAAGGACTATTCTGCCCGGAAATTGAGTTAAATAGGAAAGTCAAAAAAAACATATAAATGAATTTCATAAAAATATTTTTAATCACAATTTCATCTTTCACGAAAGTATTCATTTTCCAGTACGGACATAATAACTAAATCCTCATAATTATCATTTATTTTAACCGCCTCTCTCAATCTTCCTTCTTCGACAAAACCTTCTGAAAGATATAAATGTCTTGCCCTATCATTATTCTTCAGAACATCCAACCATAGGCGGTGGCATTTTAATTTTTCAAAACAATACTTTTTCACCAAACGGAGAGTATGCCTCCCAAACCCCTGGCCTTTTTCCCCAATCACAATTCTCCTAAATTCGACATTATCCCTTTTCAATCCGGATAAGATAACAAACCCTAATATTTTTCCATTCTGATTTTTTAAGGTGAAATGCCCCTTATCATTATCAGACAATAAATCGAAATGTTCTTCCTTGGAATCAGGCAGGATATATTTCGAATTTTCTTCATCATTCTCAAGGGAAATAATAAAATCCAATTCTTCAATTTTTGTCTTATCCAAAAAAATATCTTCCATAAAATAAAAATCTTTTAATCTTCATCTACTCCGAATTCCTTATCCAATTTATTCATCAGATAAACATAAATAAAAATCAGAATGACAAATACATAAATCGAACCTTGTTGTGCAAACCAGAAACCCAATTTAAATCCTCCGATTTTAATATTATTCAAAGCATCGACAAAAAGGATACTGCATCCATAGGAGACAAAAAACCAAATGCCCAACAAAATGGCCAGATACCTTAAATTCCTTTTCCAATATTCATTTAAATTCTTTTCAGACATCGTGATTATTTTTTAAGTAAAAAAAATCAATGGGCTACCGCATCTCCGGCATCTTTGGGTATCCTGATGTTTTCAACCAAATCCTGTACTTCCTCAGGGGGAGCGGGAGTCAACCTAGAGATAACCAATGCAACCGTCGTATTCAATAACATACCTACGGTTCCGATTCCTTCCGGAGAAATTCCGAATAAATAATCTTCGGGTTGTCCTCCTCCATATTTGAAATAAATAATATAAGCACCGGTAAAAACCAATCCGACGACCATCCCTGAAATAGCACCTTGCATATTCATCCGCTTGCTGAAAATTCCTAAAATAATCGCAGGAAAAAATGAGGCTGCCGCCAATCCGAAAGCCCAAGCTACAACCTGTGCAACGAACCCGGGAGGATTAATACCGAAATAACCGGCGATAATAACTGCAAAGGCAATTGAAATCCTAGCCGCTCCCAATTCTTTTTTCGGACTGATATCCGGCATCAACCATTTCTTCAATAAATCATGGGAAACCGAAGTGGATATCACCAATAATAAACCCGCAGCCGTGGATAAGGCCGCAGCCAATCCTCCGGCAACCACTAATGCGATTACCCAAGCCGGCAAATCGGCAATTTCAGGATTCGCCAAAACGATAATGTCCTTATCTACGGTCAATTCATTGCCATTCCAACCATTGGGCCGAGCGACCGACATTACATACTCGGCATTCTTATCATTATAATATTGGATTTTCCCGTCACCGTTCTTGTCCTCGAATTTTAAAAGCCCGGTTTGTTCCCAGGATTTAAACCAGGAAGGCACCGCAGCATACTCCTTGTTTTTTACCGTATTGATCAGATTGGTTCTGGCAAATGCGGCAACCGCCGGGGCTGTCGTATATAAGAGGGCGATAAACAATAAAGCCCAACCAGCCGATTTCCGGGCATCCCTCACTTTGGGAACGGTAAAAAACCGGACTATCACGTGAGGCAAGCCCGCCGTTCCCAACATCAAAGCGGCTGTTACAAAAAACAAATCCACTTTTCCATTATGGGAGGTCGTGTATTCCTTAAAACCCAACTCCCTGGATAATTCATCCAGTTTCAACAACAGGGATGTCCCATCTTCCAGATTGCCTCCTAAGCCCAGTTGCGGGATAGGAGTCCCAACCATAATGATGGAAATGAAAATGGCCGGAACCAGATATGCGAAAATCAGGACACAGAATTGGGCGACCTGCGTATAGGTAATGCCTTTCATTCCTCCTAAGACCGCATAAAAGAAAACAATTCCGACTCCGATAATCACACCCCATTCGAACGGCACATTCAGAAACTTGGAAAAGGCCACCCCTACTCCTTTCATTTGACCGACCACATAGGTAAACGAAACAAACAATGCACAAATGACTGCTACGATTCTTGCCGTCTGGGAATAATAACGTTCACCGATAAAATCAGGAACGGTAAATTTCCCGAACTTCCTAAGGTAAGGTGCCAACAACAAAGCCAATAAAACATAACCGCCGGTCCAACCCATCAGATACTGTGCCCCTTGGTATCCCATGAATGAAATCAGCCCCGCCATGGAAATAAAGGAAGCCGCCGACATCCAATCTGCCGCAGTCGCCATTCCATTGGCAATGGGATGGACACCACCACCCGCCACATAAAATTCCTTGGTAGAACCTGCCCTTGCCCATATGGCAACCGCTACATAGAGGGCGAAAGTCGCTCCGACTATGATATAGGTCCAAATTTGAGTATCCATCGCTGTTGGTTTTGTATCGGATAAAGTAACACAAAGATTTCCATAAATAAAAAGAGGCGGCACGTAAATCCGTGCCGCCTCTCATGTTGGAATCTAATATAGATTAAAGCTTCATGAATTTCTTCACAGAAACATTATCTCCATTTGTAATTCTCATCATGTAGTTTCCGCTATCGAAACCTTGTATATCGAATACTTCATTGTTAGCACCTTCAAAGTAAGGAGAAGTAACATTCATTACTTCCCTACCCAATAGATCGGTAACAACAAAATTCACATCACTCTTTTCAGCCAAGGTGAACTGAACATTCAATCTATCCTTAGCCGGATTAGGGAATACTTGCTGTACTCCGAAGTCAAACTGACCTTCTCTGATGGTCATGTTCGTGAAATACTGCAAATCAGTCCAAGGGCCGTAAGATACCTCACAGAAAGAACGGACTTTCCATTCGTATTGAGCTCCCGGAGTCAAATTCGAAATCACCCTGGCAACCATTCCTTCCTGGAATGTTACCAAAGATCCCCAAGCATCACTACTTCCTGCAAGTCTATACCAAATCTGATACTTGTCACCATAAGTGTACTCAGACCATTCTACTCTGACTTTGTTATTGGTCAATTGGGTAGACATCATTCCTGTAGGCTCATCACAAGGTACGGTTCTGAACTTAACAATAGGTGTCATGGCAGACCAGATGAACCCTCCGTTACCATCATCACATTTCGAACGGAGACGGTAGTCATATACCTTATTCTGTACCAATACCTGAACCACACGCTGAGTGTTGGTAGTTGCTAAGTTATTCCAAGCTGTTGTCAATACCCTTCTATATCGAACTTGGTATTCGATAGGAGTACAGGCAGGAGCCGCAGGTGGATCCCACAAAATATTCACACGGTTAGGATCTGTACCCAAATCAACAGAGATATTTGTCGGAGGCTCACAAGAACAACAAGCAGGATCAGAAGCAGGAGCAAAATTGAAAGTGATTACATTAGTAGAATCACAAGGCACTCCCAGATAATCCAAAGCATAAACCTTAGCATCCCACATTCCTGCGAAAGGAGGATATGAATTGGCAGATAACAATCCTCCTAAATCCTCATCTACGGAATAAGGGAAATCAGTAGCATTAATACCTGTAAGATTGAATGGATTTCCCAATGCACCTGTACCACCACCGGCAGTATTATCCCAACCAATGGCAAAGCCACCGTCAGCTTCAGGAACGGCATCCAAAGTGATATCACCAACTGCTCCTGCACACAAGGTCTGAGGAGTTGCAGATGTAATCATTCCAAGATTACAGACAGGAGGGGCACAAGATCCTTCGCCTGGAGCTAGGAAGTTAACCGTTGTAGGTCCGGCAGAACCACAAGAGTTACTATTGGCATCCAAGACGTGGATAGTCACCAACCAAGCCCCCGCCAAAGGTGGTAATCCATAATAGGACAATGTACCATTCAGGTCATTGTCAAAGGAATAAGGATTGAAATCGACTTCTGTATAACCGGTTAGTGTAAAACCACCAGCTTGACCACCCGTACCACCGGCAGAGTCATCGAATACAACTTCGTAATTACCGGCATCCTGCGTACCGTCCAATTGTAGCCGAGCCTGTACCACAAACATCCTGTGTTAGTGGAGAAGTAAGGTTACCGGCATTACAAGTAGGAGGAGGAACACATGACGGACACTCAATGGTTGTAGCAACACATACTTGTTGTGTGGAACCGCAAGTGGCATTATCAAAGAAGTGTACTGTAAAATCTCCAGCCGCCGCGGGAGTATAAGTCACAGGCACAGTCCCTTCAACATAAACAGTTGTTGCCGTGGCATCATTGGCCACGACAACATAACCTGCATTACTCATATTGATGACATATGCAGTACCAGCTACAGCACCGGTAATGACAGCATATTCACCTGTCCAGTTACAAGTAGAAATACTAGAAG
>JAHDFN010000021.1:0-11799 GCA_020628145.1 Saprospiraceae bacterium
TAAGAAGCCTAATGATTAAAATCTGCCGGGTATTGGAATTGCATGTATATTGCCCTTGTAATATTCTCAAGTCCTTTGAGGGACAATCAAACTACTAATGGTAATAGTACTTTAATTTGCCGGATGAGTCCTCGTCCGGCTTTTTTATTTTTTGGGCTTCATTCCCAATACTTCTTCTGCGAATTGATATGACGTATTCCGAATACCTTCCAAATCTTTGGAACGTAAAGTTGAAACCATACAATGATCCCCACAATCCGGAAAAGCCGTCATTCTTTTCCATTCGGCTTTTGTAGAAGTGGATTCAAAATATTTTTTCATTTCAGGAATGGAAACGGCAGTATCCTTTTCCTTTTCATTCTTATAATAGTAGGCAATAAAATATGGAGATTCTATTTTTTGATAATGTTTGACTCCTGTCGTTTTATTGACTAAATCGACCAAAGCCCCTACTCCTTCCAATCGTTGTTTAAAAGTCCAGTACACACTATCCTGCTCATTGAACTTACCTATTCGATATTTACTCCCCATTACCTTACGGGCAATTTGCAAGCCCCAGGGCAATCTCAATATCTGTGCGGATTGATCCGCCATTTTAAAATTAGGGGAATACATGAGGTGACCATGGATAACACCCGGATTCTCAGCATCTATATAACTTCCTAATGTACTACCTGTCGAAGCGGATAATACGACAACCTTATCCCCTAATAATCGGCCGATGTCTATGGCCTCTTTTGCAGAATCCACCCAATCCTTAGATGTTACGTCCAAGAAGGCATCTTCGATTTTTATACCATGTCCGGCTAGTCGGGCGAGGTATAGATTGGCTCCGTATCTTTTGGCAAAATGAGTATGAATACCATCCCCCTCCATCGGACTGGCAGAATAACCGTGAAGATAAACAACGGAAAATTCGGTTTTTTGCCGGGTAGAATCCGCCCATATGATCCGTGCTTCATTATCCGGTTTCAGGTTTTCGATTGCTCCTTCCTTTTTGGCAATAAAACCATCCAATTCATCAAGCTGCAATTCCAAGCCGGACAATTTTCCATTAAAAGAGGGGAATTTCAATCTGGGGCCTATCAAAATAATCAGGATTAGTATTAAGGGAATCAGATACCTTTTTTTGAGTCTCATTTATGACAACGAATTTAATAAAAACAAAGGTAAGAAAACCAAAAGGATAAGATTAGTCCGGAGCGTTGGTATATGTTTCCAACTTATGCCAAAATCCGGGATTCAATATCATTGCATTTTCAAAAATCAGAATATCGAAGATTTAGTTGATTCATTAGATAGATTATTGTCTGTCAGATTATCGTAAAAATAGTAACTTCATGTTCTTCAAAAACCGAATTTTACCATTTTTACCGGATAAAAGAAATCATTTAACATGCAAGATAAAATCAGTAGGGAGAATTCAGCCCGTTTATATGAAGAAGCCAAAGAATATTTTCCGGGAGGAGTCAATTCCCCGGTTCGTGCCTTCAAATCAGTATCCGGGCCACCACTTTTCATCAAGGAGGGACAAGGCTGTATATTCAGGGATGAGGACGACAATGAATATGTGGATTTCTGTTGCTCTTGGGGGCCATTGATTCTAGGACATGATAATCCGAGAATCAGGGAATTCGTCATTGAAACGGTAAGAAAAGGAACCTCATTCGGCACACCTACGGAATTGGGCAACCGCTTAGGGAAACTGATTTTGGATAATAATAAATACATAGAAAAAATACGGTTTGTCAGTTCGGGAACGGAAGCCGTCATGTCTGCATTGAGATTGGCCCGAGGATATACCGGCAAAAACAAAGTCATCAAATTCGAAGGTTGTTATCATGGGCATGTGGATTCCCTATTGGTAAAAGCCGGTTCGGGATTAGCCACATTCGGAGTGAGTACTTCTGCCGGGATTCCGGAAACATTTGCACAAGAAACCCTGGTTCTTCCTTTGAATGACAAGGGAGCATTGGAAACTGCTTTAATCAAATACGGGTCTGAAATATCATCCATCATTATCGAACCTATTCCGGCTAATAACGGCCTCTTAATCCAAGACAAGGATTATCTGACTTTCCTTAGGGAACAATGTGATAAACATGGTGTCCTCCTTATTTTCGATGAGGTGATTTCAGGGTTCAGGGTCGGGTTCGAAGGAGCTGCCGGTTATTACGATATCCAACCGGATATTATAACTTATGGAAAAATAATCGGTGGAGGAATGCCTGTCGGCTGCTATGGTGGAAAGAAGGAAATCATGTCCCACATTGCTCCGGATGGTCCGGTTTATCAGGCAGGGACATTATCTGCCAATCCCGTAGCGATGGCTGCCGGTTATGCTGCTTTGGAACAATTATTACTTCCCGGTTTTTATAATAACTTGAATAATACGACCCAATTATTTGCAAAAGTCATCCAAGATTATTCGGAAAAAATGGGATGGGAACTGACCGTACCATCCATAGGTTCGATTTTCTGGATAAACTTTTCAAAAGACAGAATCACCCGTGCAGATCAGATTGATGCAGCCGGTATGGAGAAATTCAAAGTATTGCATCATGAATTATTACAACGAGGGGTGTATTTAGGGCCATCCGGTTATGAAGTAGGATTTGTTTCTGCTGCACATGATAATGAATCATTGGCCAAAGCCTTAGGAGCCATGCAGGAAAGTTTGGAAATCGTTTTTACTTGATGCGATATCATTGACAATTTTCATCAGCCCTTCCAAAACCATTTTGGAAGGGCTGCCTTGTCTTGGATTATTTTTTAAATTTCCCAAAGGACTCCACACACCCTTTTTCAATTTCCCTGCATCATAAGTATGTATGGCTTCCCAAGTCATTCCTTTCATCATCCAAACCACGATAGAATTATGTATCAAATCATTTTATTATTCATGTTCATCTCCCTTCCCATTATCAACTTTTCAGATTTTGAAAAAGAACAAAATGAGGGAGAAATCCAACAACAAGTCGAAGATTATCTGATGGATGAATCCGGTACTTTGGATATGGATTTGGTAGAAGAACTCCGAAAGAAAAAGTATGAATCCTTATACTGGTTGAAAAATAATTACATCGCCATTCCGAGGGATTATCATCATTACAAACACCGTGAAAAAGCATTGATGTTATTCGATAAGGTAAGTGGGCAAAAAGATGCCATCTTCTCCGGTTTATACTGGCATCAAAGTATGGAAGAAGCACAAGCGGAAGCCAGGATTTCGGGCAAACCGATTCTTTCCCTTCGAATGTTGGGTGATTTTTCTGAAGATTTGAGTTGTGCCAACAGTCGTTTTTTCCGGATCTTATTGTATTCGGATACCAATATTTCACGAATACTACAAAATGATTTCATTTTGCATGTGACTTCTGTTATCGATGTGCCAAAAATCACTATCGAATATCCGGACGGTACTGTCCAACAGCAAACCATTACCGGCAACAGTATGCATATGATCATGGATGCGGATGGGAATATCCTTGATGCACTTCCCGGATTGTACGGCCCTAATTTTTTCAAGAATTGGTTGTCAGAATTCATGTATGGTAAAAACATAAAAAGTACAGACAGATTAAAATATATTATTCAAAATAGAAAGAGGAAAATAACCCGATTGGAAAAATTACTAGCACAGGATGAAGATTTCATTTTTGTGGATAATAACCTGAGTCGGATAATCGAAGGGCTTTCCCCTCCTGTTGATCTTTCCGCTCTGCAAGCCGAAGTCATGGCTATTGGAAAAAGTGTCGTCGAAGTCCCTGTCCTTAAAAAAATACTACCGGAAGAAGGAGGAAAAGTCAGTCCTCAATCTCCCTCGAATTTCAATCCCGAAGATAAAAGATGGATAGACAAGTTGAATTCTTTCGGATTTGTATTAGATAATCTGGATGATAATACGATTAAATTAATCAGTGTCAAAAAAGAATATCCGACACAGGAAGAGCTAGACAAAACCATCCGTCAGTTAAGTGCGATGGTCAGCATGGAATCCATCAGAAATGAATTGAACCTACATTTGAGGATTCTAAAAATGTTGAATAATGGAGAAAAAGAATATTCGGAAGATGAATTCGTAGATGAAGTATATGCCCAATTGTTCAAGACACCACTGGATGATTACAAAATGGGAATGTATCGTTCCAATTTATTCTACGGCCTTACCGATGACGGATTCTAATTTGATAATTATTATTGTCAAAAAGCCCTTGCCTAACGGCAAGGGCTTTTTTTGTTTCCTACTCGAAGTCAAATCATAAGAAACCGTTAAAAAATAGAAAATAGAAAAAACGGATAGGGGTTGATTGAAAATGGATTGTCCTAGTAGCGAATTCCGAAATAGGGAAACAAAAACATTTTATCAACCAAAAATTAATTACAATGAAAAAGCTAATGATTTTATTTCTAGTGTTGGGATCTTATCTTTCAACAGATGCCCAGGAACAGACATACCGCCCCTTCGACAACAACCAATTCTATATTATGGGAGGTGTATCCCGTCAGGTAGGGGGACATTGGAAATACCAGTCCGGAAGATCGGGTTTGAGTATAGATGTGGGTTCAACTTATTACATCAAAAAATTGAACCGTAGATTAAATCGAATAGGTTTTGGAATCGATGTAGTCTATTTGGATTTGAATGTGAGCCTAATGGATTCTAAGAACGATGAGACCGGAAGTCTTTCGTATTTTTCCATCGGTTCCGAGATGGGTCCATTGGTTTCCTATAGGATTAATGACAAATTCAGCGTGGATGCTTTCTATCGTTTGGGAATGATACAAGGAGGAAAATCGACGAGCAACCGTGAAAACCTCGGACTGGTCGGATATCGGGGAGTCAGTCAGAATATAGGAGGGAATCTCAGATTCCGAAGGATGAAACTGGGATTGGAAGCGGATTTGGGACACTTACAGGACAGGTCGTTCCTGAAAGAAAATAATGTGGTCAATACCGTTGCGGCCTTCGAATTGAAATTCGGATTTTCATTCTAAACCATGCAGAATTAATCCCATTCCCTTTAAAATATTGCATACCGACAAATCGGCTATCCGGCATTGCCGGGTGGCCGGTTTTTATTTCATCCCCGAGGCAAACTCTTTCAGCTTCTCTACTTTTTGTTCCAACAGATTGACAAAGGCCAATCTTCTTTCTTCTGCGGATTGGCTCAAAAGGGAAGAATGGTTTTTGATATTATCGAACCATTCTTCGGTTTCCTTCACCAAACGATTGGAGCTACTAATCATAATATTCGGATTCTTAAATACCGTATATACCGCTTTATGTTGCAAAGAATCTACAAGAATGCAAGTATTCGTCTGTGCAATATTGTTATGATAAACCCGGAGTGTTCCCTTTCTTTTTTTCTTTCCACTCTGTAAGGTTTCGTATATCAATTGGATGAGTTGCGTAAGAGCATCCAATAACGCATCCAAATCTTCTTTGGACTCGAACATACGGGCCTTGATACAGAAATTAATCTGATGAATAGTCGTATCCAGAATATAATCGTTCCAGAATTCCATGCTTTCCACGTCATTGTACAAAGCCGTCATATCCGAAAGCATTTCCCGATCTTCTGAATTGAATCCCAAATCGGCAAATTTGAATTTCCGCCCCTGCATATATGGAAGGTTCCAGGTAATCCGTCCCCACATATAGAACTTGAAAAGAATCAAAGGCTCGAAATAGAAATACCAAAACAGAGGGATTTCATTGGCGGCATACCAGACCTTCAACTCCTTTAATTTAGACAATTGGCGGAAATCGGTAAGAATAGGATTCAGGTAGTCACCGAATTTCCGGATAGGTTCCCGATTCGGTAATTTGAAGGCAACAATTGAATCTTCGTTATGCCCCAGAATCCAATCGGCAACCGGTAATTGATAAGACTTTGCCAGTACGATGAGTTCATCAATCGAAAACGGAGTCGTTCCGTTCAAACGCTTATATATGGCATTTTGGCTCAGACATAATAATTCGGCCAAATCCTGTTTCCAGTTCCTACTGGAACTCTTCTTTTCTATATGAGCGATGATTTCAGGAAGCAATTGCCGGTAATCCATAGGGAAAAGTTGAAAAGGGAATGTGTAGTTTGAAAGTTTTATCAAATGTAAGAAATATGGCTCTAGACATCAACCCTCCCATCAATTTTCCCCATATGGTAAAAATATAAATATGATTTTAGCCGAATTCTAAAAATACCAACCTCATCGGGTTCTGATATTTGTTTTATCACTAAAATGAAAATACCATGTTTGTAATACCTTATTTCACAACAGTACTTGTAGCTGCATTGATGCAAATGATAAGTGCAGTCAGAAACAGGATGGCAATAAGTGCAGGCATTTTTCTGACTATCGCCATTCCATTTATCGGATGGCCGGCATATCGGTATAGAAAACAGGAATACAGAAACTCCTCTATTATTTTCAGTACACTGGCTATATTGAACACGATTTTCTGGACAGCCTTTTTTCTTTTCCCTAGAGATGTATTTATGAAACTGGGTAAAATCTACAGGCCCGGAAACAATCAATCGAATTCGGATATGGCGGAATTGTATTCCGACATGTTCGGAACGGCGGCGGATGTTTTAATTACAGGTGCAACCAATACAATTTTATTTCTAGTTTATATGGTCATTGCCTTATTTACAATTCTTGTTCCCTTACTGATTGCTCTTGTAACTAAGAAAGATTAAGCATACAAAACAAAAAAAGCTACGCAAAACACACTGCTGCAAAATTAATTTCTAAAATTCAATTCAAACCCTAAAATCTAAGTACAGGACAAAAAACAAAACCAGTTGCCGTGCGTGGTGTTTGTTCACCTCGCACACTCCATTTCACTAGCATTTGTCAGGTGAACTAACACCTGACAAGGCCGTTGAATAAGTTTTGTCCTGTACTTAGCCCTAAAATTCCAAATGAAAAAACATTTTATTTAAATGAGGAAATTTCAATTGCTATGAAAAACACAAGCAAATCCCCGATCATTTATAAATTGTTTTTAATTCCTTGCATTTTAATAATTTTTTCTTCCTGCCAAAGCAAATATGATAACGCAGGAATGTTATTATATGAAAATCTAAAGGTGAAGGAAAAGAAAAAATGGAAAGATACCTCCACCGGCATTTTTCCGAATTACGAAAGAGTGGTCGTAAAAACGACTTATTTATTCCGAGGAAAACCCTACACAGGCAAAACCGTTAAATATTACAAAGAAGGAGATCAAAAGGAATTCACAGGACAGATGGAAAACGGACAACCGGTAGGCGAATGGATCTATTATTATCCCAATGGAAATAAAAAATCGGAAGGAGATTACAAAACAGGAGAATGGTATGAATATCCTGAAGATTTCTGGGATGAAAAATAAAAAGTAATTTCCTATTATTCCCCAACATCCACTATAATTTCCTCAATTACAGGAAATCAATTCTGACATTGGAATTCCTTTAATGGAATCCCTTAATTTGATAAACAAATTTATGAAGCAATGAAATATTTATTCGAAATATCAAAATGGGGAAGAAAAAACCCTAAAAAAGCAATAGGCATAATTACATCAATGCAATTCCTATTGATTTTATTAGCTGTTATACTAGGAAGTATTTTATATCTACTTGATATCCCCTCTATAATTTGGCCCCTATATATCCTATCCATTCCTATTGTCGTCGTTCTGATATTATTTCCTCAGAAAAAAGCACCATTGGAAAAATTGCATCATTCTTTTTTAAAACAGAAATCACTACTTGTCATTTTATGCATGACTTGTTTTTTGGTGATTTCCCTCGGCACGAACAATTACATCCAAGAAAGTGAGAATTATTTTCATCTCAACCAAAGTCCTTCATTCACTTCCGATTCACCTCAAGTCCTACCTGTTGTTTTTAAAACAATGAAAAAGGCAACAACAAAAAATGCAAAACCCCGAATAGTAAAACTGAAAAATAAATTCATTTCAATTTTAAAAAAGAAAAAAGAAAAATTACGACAAGACAAAAACAGTCGTAGTAAAAAAGCTAAACTGATTATCCTTTGCATCCTGATTCTTCTTTCTTCCATTGCCATTACATTTGGAATGACGGGACTCGCCTGTTTTGCAATCTGCGAAGGATTAATTATTTTGTTTGCAATATTTATCGTAATAGGTTTAGCCGCTATCGGATTGGGGATTTTCGGTATTTTCAGACTGATAAAAAAATACAAACGGGAAACAAGTGATTCGCCTATTAAAACACGCCGACATAAAAAAGTCAAAAACAAGGAGGGATAAATTCTATTAAAACAACAATCCCATGCTTATCTTTAGCCCTACGAACCAAACACACGACCCATATGTCGAATGAAATCTCAGCCTTGCAACCCCAATCCCTTTGGTCTAATTTTGCCAAATTGAATGCCATACCCAGAGCATCCAAAAAAGAAGAAAAAGTCATTGCCTTCATGAAAAAATTCGGTGAAAGCCTGAATTTGGATACACATGTGGATCACATCGGCAATGTCATTATCCGGAAACAGGCCACGGCCGGCCGAGAGCACCATACCCCTGTTGTCTTACAGGGACATTTGGATATGGTTCATCAGAAAAATGCCTCTACTTCCTTCAATTTCGATACACAGGGTATTGACATGTTTATTGAAGGAGATTGGGTTAAAGCCAAAGGGACAACACTTGGAGCAGACAATGGAATCGGAGTTGCAGCCATAATGGCCATTCTGGAATCGAATGATATTCCACATCCCCCGATAGAAGCCTTATTTACCATCGATGAAGAAACCGGCATGACCGGAGCGATGGAGTTGAAAGCCGGTTTGTTACATGGCCGTATCCTACTCAATCTGGATACCGAAGATGACAATGAACTGACCATCGGATGTGCGGGAGGAATTGATATTACGGCTACAGGCCAATACAAGATTGATCAATATTCCAATGAAAAAACCTATCGGGTTGCCATCAGGGGATTGAGTGGCGGGCATTCGGGAATGGATATACACAAAGGACTGGGCAATGCCAACAAAATCATGAACCGCTTCCTTTATCATTTGAACAAACAAATCGATTTGGGTATCCATTCGATTGACGGTGGCGGATTGAGAAATGCCATTCCCCGCGAATCGGTTGCCATTCTGGTAGTCGGTACACATGAACAAGCCTCTTTTATTTCTTTTGTAAAACAATTTTCCCAAAAGGTTATTAAAGAATACCTCACTACAGATCCCGATATGGAAATCGGATGGCAGGAAATAGATTCCGTTTCATCGGTTTTGGAAAAGGAATTCCAAAATAAATTGCTAAGAAGTATTTATACCTGTCCGAATGGAATTTATCGGATGAGTCCTGATGTGGAAGGACTGGTACAGACATCCAATAATCTAGCGAGGGTATTGGTAAAGGAAGGAAAATACGAAATCCTATGCCTCACCCGTAGTTCGGTTGACACCGAAAAAATGGATGAGGTGGAAGCCATCCGAAGTGCTTTCGAATTGATGGGAGCATCGGTAAGGACATCGGGTGCATATCCGGGTTGGACACCCAACCCTTCTGCTTCCATTACCAAACTGATGAGTGACTTGTATGAGGAAATGTATGAGGAAAAACCACATGTCAATGCTTGTCATGCCGGATTGGAGTGTGGTATTTTAGGTACGAATTATCCTGAAATGGAAATGATTTCCTTCGGGCCTAATATTCGAGGTGCACATTCGCCCGATGAAAAATGCCAAATCAGTTCCGTTCAGAAGTTTTGGGGTTATTTCATAGAAACATTGAAAAGAATAGAGTAAAAAGCAAGGGCGGCCCGTAGGCCGCCCCAAGATAAACTAACGAAATTAATCATACTACCACTGTATCCTATTTCTTAGATGTTATATCTCCGGAACCGGTAGTTTTTATTTTCACATTGGACGGGTCTCCATAATAGATGATATCCCCTGATCCTACAACTTTCGCATCAATGGTTTCATTGGCAATCAAAACGATATCGCCACTTCCGGTAACAGAAGCCTCTACATTCGTTGCTTCCATATGCCTAGCATCCACATCCCCTGAGCCCGTGACCGACATATAGGCATTTTCGGTAAAACCGGTCAATTCCAAATCTCCGGAACCGGATACCTTACCTTTTAGATTCTCGGTTTTGATTTCCGCATCGATATCTCCGGAACCGGTTAGGCTCATGACCAAACCTTCGCTTTCTATCCTATCCTTGGCAACGATACTTCCCGAACCGGAAACAGAAAGAGCTTCCAAATCCCTGAAGGGAACGGTAATCACCAATTTTCTACTTGTACTGAATCTTGAGCCTTTCTTGGTATATACCTTCAATGTGCGGCCTTCTACTTCCGTAACAATCATCGGGATGATATTTTCTTCTCCTTCTATGGAAATCCGGCCTTCTTCTCCCGCCACTAATTCCACATACCAGGAACCGGCCAAGGAAACCTTATCGTAATCTCCGGTCTTACGTTCTTCGGTAATTACTTTTCCATTTCCATTCACTTTTTTCTTTCCCCACCACCATTGGGCGTCCATTTGGGAAACAAAACCGAAAACTACGAGGGTAACAATGATAATTCTTTTCATGACAATATTAGGATTTATTATTAAGAGATACATTTCATTTCAATAAGTTGCTTTTGGGGTATGATTAAATTAATTTTTGGCAACTGCAGCAGGGTTGGTAGTTGTTTCAGGAACATCTCCATCTATCAATTTCACTTTGATATCCGGATATTTCTCCTTGAATTCACGCACCATTCCATACACATGACCGGCACCCACCACAACCAGGTTTTTCCGATGTTCATTCTCCCGTACCTGTTCTACGATATTGGCCACCATCCTAGCATTCCGGTTATCCCAATATTTTTCTCCGTCCCTACAAGGCTGACAATCTTCACCCGCATATTGGAACGAGTTGATGATATGCATTCTTTCCCCGGCTTTTCCCCTATTGACAAAGTGTCCTAATCGGCCGAATAATGAAGGAAACATTGAACAAAGGAAATCCCTTCTCAAAAGCTTTTTCAGTTTTTTATTGTCACCGTTTTCAGCTCCCATACGGGCACACTCCTGCCATGCTTTATGATATTCACGATATTCTGTTTGATCATCCATTGAAAAAATGTATTTCATATTCAACTGTGTTGCCAGCTTATGGCTGATGTCTCCGTTTTCATTCCTAGAGGGCTTATCCGGACCGCCTACTCCATATTTAAATAAGTAATAGAAGTAGCTGTAATTCGCATAATCCCGCTTGGCGGCATAGCTCTTGGCCATGAATCTGAAATCTTCGACGTCCATTGCCTGCAGATCGGTTACAGATAATCTCAAAAATCTTTCATCATCCATTGGAAATGCCAGTGCCATAGAGTCGGAATACTCCAGAAACCAAGGGCGATACAAGGCTACACTCAAGCTGTCTTCCGCTCTTTGCGTTTCTACATAAATTGCATCAGGAGAGTATTCGGATGCCTTCTTATATAAGGGCTTATAACTGTTTTTCAGGAATTTGGAAACAGAATGCATCGTTCCGATGATAAAGACTTCCTTCGTATTATCCTGTGCATTGATTAAGGTAATTGTAAAAACAAATAGGATAAAAGTGATAATTGCATTTTTCATGATATAATTAATTTTAGTATTATCGAAATTGGAATATTATTCCGTTGTCGATTGTAAAATTATAGGGACTTCATGCCTGATGAAAATGCAATCTGTGAACCCGCCCTTTTTGTCTTCAAACCTGAAATCCTTCACTTTCCCAATTGACCGATAAAATC
>JAHDFN010000021.1:11899-30590 GCA_020628145.1 Saprospiraceae bacterium
TTGACCGATAAAATCCCATCGTTGGGTAATCCCATCATCATCAAAAGGTGAAAGTGATGTACATTGCAGATATGAAAATCAACATCCTACATCTTATCGGCTGGTCTCTGGTTTATTTTTTCTATAGAGACATTTTGGGTAATATTGTCAACTATTCACCTGCAAAAGTATGGGAGGCCTTAACAGGCAGCCCTCTTGGGTTTGCTTTGGAATTATCTTCAATATTTATTTTTTTATTGGCGGCAGTTACTTCATGTCTCATATTGAAACATACCATTCCTGCAAGGAAATACCTGAAGGCCATATTACTCATCGTAATGCTATTCCCCGGATTATCCCTTCTAAGGTATTTGATTGAAGAAGTTCTTTATAAGGCCATTTTCGGAAGTGGTAATTATTATGGTGATTTTTCCAAAATATTTTATGTCCTGGATAATTCCTATTTCACATCGGGTTATGTCCTAATCGGATGTGTTTATTTTCTTTTCCGATATGCATTACACAATGAGAAGAAAAACAAGGATCTGATATTTGAAAATCAAAAGACTGAATTATCCTTTTTAAAATCCCAAATCAACCCTCATTTCCTATTCAATAGTTTGAATAACCTCTATTCATTGATTTACCATCAATCGGAAAAGGCACTGCCATACGTATCCAAATTATCGAATCTCATTAGATATTCATTATACGAAAGTCATGAAAAAATAGCATTGGGAAAAGAATTGGATTATCTGAATGATTTGATAGATTTGGAAAAAATGAGACATCAGGAGGACTTATCCATGAACCTTGAAATCCAAAAAGGTTTGGAACACATAAGGATTCCTCCTTTCACACTCATCCCTTTTATTGAAAATGCATTCAAACACGGTGATTTGAAAAACGAAGCTTCTCCTTTGTCCATCGAATTGAAAAAAGAAGGAAACGATATTTCTTTTTCGGTAAGGAATAAAATCAAGCAACAGCAAAAAGATAAAACAGGAGGCATAGGACTGAATAATCTTAAAAAAAGATTGGAACTCCTTTATGGAACGAATCATTATATGGATACGACTCGGCAGTCCGATATTTTTACCGCAGAATTAAAATTGATTGACATATGTTGAACTGCATCATCGTAGATGATGAACATCTGGCCATCCAACTCCTATCCGATTACGTTTCGAAAACGGAAGGTTTGGAATTGGCGGCATCTTTTGAGAATCCGATTGAAGCGATTCAGTTTTGTTCTGATAATGATGTCGATCTTGTTTTCCTCGATGTCCAAATGCCGGAATTGACCGGTATTCAATTCATGAAAATCCTGAAGGGGAAAACCCATTTCATTCTAACGACCGCATATGACCAATATGCATTGGAAGGCTATGATTTCGATATTATAGACTATCTCCTTAAGCCCATCACACTGGAACGTTTCATCATTTCAGTACAAAAAGCCAAGGAAAGACTAAATCCTATCCATCAAGACATACAAGTACCAACTGCTCCGGCTACACCGGATTATATTTTTGTCAAAACGGAATATAAGGTTAGGAAAATAAACCTTTCGGATATCCTGTATTTCGAAGGATTGGGAGATTATGTAAATATCCAAACCAAGGAAGGGAAGGTTCTGACATTGGAAAGCATCAGGAAATTTGTGGAAAGATTACCTGAAAAAGAATTCATCAGGGTACATAAATCCTATATTATTCCCATCCGGAAAATAGAATATATCGAAAAGAACAGAATCGTCATAGGAGAGAAATACATACCGATTGGAGGGACTTATCAGAAAGGGTTTTGGGAAAGAATACATCCGAAACAGAAATAATATTTCTTAAAATTATATTAAAAGGCACATTCGTACCGGTTTAATCGTTATTTTACATATGTCAAATAAAACAGTTTGCCTTATGAAAAAAATGACACTTGCTTTTGTATTAGCGACCCTCATCCTCAGTTTTTATTCCTGTCTGGAAGATGGAGTCGGTTTAGACACCCAAAGATACACCGAAGAAGATTATACGGAAATCGCCCAAAGGCTCAATCTCCCAAAAGAAGGTTTCGATTACAATCTAAAGTTCCCTGAGTATTACTCCGCCATTTCCTTCGGTCCTGTCCGACGACAACAGGATGTGGATAAAATCACATTGGGTAGGGTCTTATTCTATGACACGGATTTATCCGCAGATCGCTCTGTTAGTTGTGCTTCCTGTCATGATCAGTCCATCGGATTCTCGGATGATACTGCTCTGAGCGAAGGTATTATGGGGCGTTCCGGCCGCCGGAACAGCTTGGCACTCGGTTCAGTGTTCAGTTTTGCCGAATATTATGGTCAGGAGGATGGTTCCGGAGGTAGCATTCCTTTCCTTTGGGACAATAGTGCGAATTCCCCTCATGAGCAGGTATTAAAAGCCATGAATGATGAAAATGAAATGGGAGTAAGTCTCGATATCGCATTGGATCGGGTAAAAGAACATAGGGATTATGAATTACTTCATAAATACGCCTATGGCTCGGAAGACATCAAAGGAGAAAATATTGTCGATGCATTAGCTGCCTTCGTCAATAGTATCGGTAGTTTTGATTCGACCTTTGATCAGAAGTTCGATCAGCACTTTGCATCGAATCAGGGAGGTTTCAATTCCTTTACTCCTTCCCTACCCAATAGTTTTGGTGGGTTTACGGCCAGCGAGAATCTAGGTATGCAAATCTATAAAACCAGTTGTGGTTCCTGTCACGGGGAAATGATGAATGCCCCTAGTCTTTTGGATGGGAACAATGGCTTGGATGCTGATTATAACAATAATGATTTAGGAATAGGAGAACACAGTAGTTTACAAAGCCAAAGGAATACTTTCAAAATCCCAACTTTGAGAAACGTAGCCCTGACGGCACCTTATATGCATGATGGACGCTTTGCTACTTTGGAGGAAGTCGTGGATCACTATAGTGAAGGTATCCAGAATCACCCGAACCTGAGTGATCGTCTAAAATCAGGAAATTCTCCTGTACGATTCAATTTTTCTCCAGTAGAAAAACAAGGTCTTATCGATTTTCTAAATACCTTAACCGACGAAGGACTACTAACCGATGAAAAATTCTCCAATCCGTTCAAATAATCTGATATTTCTAGGTTTACTAATCAGTATTCTTGGTTCGGGTTGTACATCCAATATTAAAAAGTTAAGTTATAATGCCCCTTTCGAGGGGCATTTATTAGCTGTGGATCATAAAAAGGATATCAAGGTTTCCGGAAGTGCCTTTGTTCAAAGAAACGCCCTCTACCAAAATGATTCCATTAGAAATAAGAACCTGAATCTAAGCCTTAGTGCGGGTTACGGACTAACTCAAAAACTAGCTTTGCAAGGGACTTTATTTCATACCCGTGCTACAGAACAGGGTATAAAGGGAAATCTGACCTATGGCTCTGTCGCTTCAGGATTTTATTTTCTTAAATCCAAGGAAAAATTAAAGAATGATAAGATCATCAGAAGGCAAACACTATTTGATATTTATTTAGGTAGTGGTTTCGGCAAGATAAACCATACCAACGAAGCTACCGGTTTCGGTCGTTCCGAGCTTAGTTTCATTAAGATTTATCTACAAGGGGGTCTTCATTTCCAGATGGGAAAACGTCTGAAGTTTTCAGGTGCATTGAGAGCCTTACACATCAATTATCTTAAAGCTAATAAATTCAATGATCTGAGTCCGGAATATGAATACGATCTCCAAAGTCTCTTGAATTACGACCCCTTCTTCACATTCGAATTCATGCCTCGATTGGACGTCGTCACACCATATGGGAATTTATATTTTACTCCCGTATTCAACATAACTAGAAATGATCCTTCCGGTTCTTTTTTCGGTCCCGGTTCCGGCTTTCAACCAGATGTTTATCCCACAAGATCCATCAGCCTATTCATGGGTTTGGCCTTTGATATTGATCATTTGTCATCGTTACGGAAAAAAGAAAAATAATCTTATCGTTTTCGTGATTTTCTAAAAGGATTCTTGCCGAATTTCCTGCGTTTCCCTTTTTCCCTGTTTTTAATGATCTCATTCTTGATCTGTCGATTGGCATCACCCAATAATTTTTCTACCAAATCAGGCCGGCCCATATTTTCCAATGATTCACGCAATTGTCTCCGGTTTTCCTTTTTATGCCAAAAGAAAAATTTGTGCTGATTGAGTTTGTCTTTCTTGGTTTTGGCCGTAAAAACAGGTCGCAAGGTATAAGGATGTAAACCGGTATAATATATCACTGTGGCAACAGTCATCGGTGTGGGGGTAAAATCCTGCACCTGTTCCAAGCGGAATCCCATATCCTTGGTTTCGGCTGCCAAGTTGGCCATGTCTTCTTCCTTACTCCCCGGATGGCTGGAAATAAAATAAGGAATCAGGGGTTGTTTGAGTCCATGCTTTTTATTAGCAGCATCATACTTTTTCTTGAATTCATGAAAATGCTTGAAGGATGGTTTCCTCATCAGTTTCAGGGTATCGTCCGAAGTATGTTCAGGAGCGACCTTGAGCCTTCCGCAAACATGCCTGCTGACCAACTGATCCATATATTCATCCAGACTACCATCATTTCCCTTATTATAGGAATCGACCAGCAAATCATACCTGATTCCCGATCCCACAAAAGCCTTTTTCACTTTTGGATGGGCATCTACCTTCTTGTATAGTTTCGTCAATGGCTTATGGGAAGTATCAAGATTGCTACAAACCACGGGATGGATACATGAAGGTGCTACACAGCGATCACAAATGGATTGGATTTTTCCCTTCATCCGATACATATTGGCCGAAGGACCACCCAAATCGGAAATATATCCTTTGAAATCGGACATTTGGGTCACTTGTTCCACTTCCTTGAGAATGGAATCCTCAGAACGGGAAGCAATGAATTTCCCCTGATGGGCAGAGATGGTACAAAAGCTACATCCACCGAAGCATCCCCGATGCATATTGATTGAAAATTTAATCATTTCATAAGCCGGAATGGAGCCTCTTTTCTTGTACTTGGGATGTGGTTCCCTCGTATAAGGCAAATCGAAAGATGCATCGATTTCCTCTTCCAACATCGGAGGGTAAGGTGGGTTGACTATCAGTATGTCGTCTTTCACATCCTGTAAGATTCTCCTTGCATTTACCTTATTCGATTCCTGCTCTATAATTTTGAAATTGGCAGCAAAACTCTTTTTGTCCTTCTGGCATTTTTCATGGGATGATATACGTACATCCTCCCAATGTTTATTCTTTAATATTTTATCCGTATTGGATTGCAGGTAAGCCGTTTGCGGGATGTTCTTCATGCTTGATAATGGAACCCCCTTATCCAATAATCGTAGGATTTCATTCAGGGGTTGTTCACCCATTCCGTAAACCAGAATATCCGCACCACTATCTGCCAATATTCCGGGCATCAGTTCATCTTTCCAATAATCATAATGAGTCACCCGTCGCAGAGAAGCCTCTATTCCTCCTATAATAACCGGAATATCCGGATATAAATCCTTGAGGATTTTGGTATAGACCGTTGTTGCGTAATCAGGGCGATAACCAGCCTCTCCTCCGGGCGTATAGGCATCCGTGGATCGTTTTCTTTTATTAGCCGTATAATGGTTGACCATGGGATCCATGCACCCTGAAGTAACACCGAAAAAAAGACGGGGAGCCCCGAATTTTTTAAAATCCCTCAAATCATCCCTCCAATTGGGTTGTGGAATGATTCCAACCTTATAGCCCTTGCTTTCGATAATCCGACCGATGACCGCACTACCGAATGCAGGATGATCCACATAGGCATCACCGGAAATGATGATCACATCCAATTCCTCCCATCCTCTTTTTTCCACTTCTTTTTTGGTAATCGGCAACCAGTCCGTTATCAGTCTCAACTCTTCCATTTCCTAAAGATACTGCGTATTTGTTTCCTTTCCAACGGAAAGGCCATGTGCTTGGTTCATATAATCCGAAACCTTCATTTTCCAAATGGAAAATGAAGGTTTCGGATTGCTTCCACCCAATACGGATTCAGGCTATTCCTTTACCCATTTGAGCGTTTCGGAACTGTCTCCTGAAGCAATTCCGATCAGGTAATATCCGGCATCCAATCCGGATAAATCAAATCTTTCCGAATTCAGGCCTTCTTCTCCTATAATGTTTTTTTGCATTACCTGTCTGCCCAATACATCCATTACCATTATTTCTACTTCACCTTTATTTCCCAGTGAATAATTCAGAAGGAAAACACCGTTATTCGGATTGGGGAATAATTGTAAAATCGAGAAATCACCTTCTTCAATCTTTCTTGCAGTATTGGTGTTGGTAAAGGTATGAATATCGGAAAAGGATCCATAAGAAACTTCACACCATGATCTTACCTTATATTCATAAGTGGTATCCGGAATCAGATTATTCAATACTCTGAAATTCATTCCGGTATAATAGGTGACCATCATTTGCCAATCAGCTTCGGTTCCTCCTTGTATCCTGAACCAAATTTGGTATTTATCTGCGAAATTATAATTATCCCATTCGATTTTGACTTTATTCAACCCGAATTGGGAGGAAACCAGATTATTCGGCGGCCTACACTTGACTGTCCTGAACTTATCAATCACACTCATGTCCGACCAAGTACCATCTAAGCAGCGACTTCTTACCCTATAATCATACAATTTATTCTGTGTCAGGCCGGAAATAACCCTAGTCGTCGTCGTTGCTATCAGATTATTCCATGTAGTCGTAAGCGTCCTTCTATATTTGACCTGATATTCCGTTACATCAGGAACAGAATCCCAATTAAGCACAACCTTATTCTGATCATTTCCTAGATCAACCGCAATATTGGGGGGATAGGAACATCCATCACAGGGCAGGAAATTGAGGCCGCCGCAATTTCCTCCATTAATATAGAATTCGGAAAAAGTAGCCATATCCAATTCAACGTAATATCCCTGATCATAGGGAACGACTTCTACTTCTTCAGGAAGTAATGTAGAATATCCGAATGCATCATTGTCCTCAATCATCCCGTTTTCATTGATACCTGCATAACGGGTAACACCAATGGAAAAAGCATCCGTTGGTTTTGTACAATCTGTACAACCGGTTGCGGTTCTCAAGGCTTCGAATTCAGTATCCAGAAAATATAACCTGATGGAGACAGGAGAAGATGGCTCATTGTCCGCATCCAATTTCCAATTCCTATCCAGATAGTACTGATAGCCATCATGCCTGGCGGTATCATTTTGCAGGTAAGTATCCAAATAAACATTTCCCAAATCATTTCCGTTGGGGTTGATGGAGACCAATCTATCCCCTCCGCCCGAATCGAAATGAATCCAATCCGTACCGGAAACGGCTTGGGTTATACCCAATACCGTGGTATCGGCATAAATGGAATCTGCCTCGTATATATGGATATTATCAATTGCCGCTCCTTCCTCATTAGTAAAAGGATCCGAATTCATAAGATACCTGAAATATACCCTAGTATCGGTGATCGGGATTTCATAGGCTGCACTATGCCAATATAATTTCTGATTATCCCACATGGGAACATTCTGATAATTATTATACCAATTGTGTCCTTGTCCATTCGCTCCCAAGACTATCCAGTTCCTTCCATTTGTTGAATATTGTAACTGCATAAAATCATAATAAGGATAACCGGATCCGTCTTCGGCATCTTCAATGCTATAAATCGTACCAAAGGAAATCACCGGGTTTGTCATGGATGACAAATCGAAACATGGGGAATATAAATACGCACTTCCCGCATCCAGGTAGTTACCCGTAGCATTACTGACCCAACATTTCTGACCTTCGGCCGAACGGTTGAGCAAGGTATTGGCAGGCGTTGTCCATTCCCAAGTATCATTCTTACCCAATGAATACCATCCTCCATCATCCGTTTCAAAATCTTCAAGATAAGGATATGATGAAATGGTTCCTGCGGTAGAGTTGGTTATCAAAACGGCAGCAGCCCTGGATCTACGGCTGACCGTCCCACCCGACGATACCGCCCTTATAGCAAAATAATAGGTTTGTCCATTGTTCAGCCCTGAAAGGGAATATGTATTCGTAGCCACATTAGCTAGGACATTCCACACAACACCATCATATTCCATTACATCATAAGAATCAGCAGTGGTAATTGGAGCCCAGGAAAGGGTCACTCCCCCATCACAATCCGTATCATAGGAAAAACTCAAGGGCCCCTGCATAATACTGAAGGTCGCATTACTCTGATCCGCTAATCCGGTATCATTCCATGTAATTCTAATCAGGGCTTGGTCTGTAATGGTATCCGGGATTGTCCATTCGTAATTCCTATCTGTTCCGGGAACGGTAGATGAAATCGTATCCCAAGCCGTTCCATTATCGACTGAAAATTCCAGTGTAAAATCCAAAGTATCATGACCGGCTGCATTCCAAGTGATATTTATGGATTCACCGGGAACATATTCTTCACCTCCCAGGGGAGAATTCAAATCAAGATGTTCATCAATGATATCATAAACCAAAACATAGTCTTGTAATCCCATTGGAATGGAAGTCCCATCTATGTTTACAGTGTAGGTTCCGGCAGTAGGGAAATCCAATTCAACCTGCTCCATATTGTTCAATGTATCGACACCCTTAGTCGCCGGATTGGCACAAGCAGCCGGAGCAGGATCCAAAATCCAAGGATAATGGGTGGTCGTCCCGTCATTCAATGTAATATCCAGATTATTGACCAAAGCCGGATTAGCCGCTTCAACGCCCGCTTCGTCATGCCAGTACAACATCACCTTGAGTTTTTGTGCATCGGTAGGCAAAACAATGTCATGGGTAAGATTACCTCCTTGGGCAATACTTCCGAAAAGATAATTACCATTCGTAATCAGCTCTGCAGCCCTACGGGTATTCAAGGCACCATAACCATGTTGATAATCCGGCCCCGTATTTCCCAAATCATCGGCGGTATTACAAACTACGGCTTTCATCAGATCACCTCTGGGATTGACCCCTCCGTTGAGGTTTTTGTAATGCTCATAAAGCAAAGCCAGAACACCGGAAACCGTAGGGGAAGAAAAACTCGTTCCACTCCCCTGATTATAATTGTTAAAAGAATTGGTCGAATAAACCAATGTTCCCGTTGCAACGATTTCAGGTTTCAAACGACCGTCCATGACAGGCCCCTTACTGGAATAGGAAGCTATATTATTGAGGTAATCCGTCGCACCGACAGTAAGCGTGTTTTTTGCTGAATTCCAAGCATTCCGAACTGTAGAATACCCACTTGAATAACCGGTAAATGCCGTACAGTCGTTATTGCCATCATTGGCTGAAGCAAAAACGTGGGTTACCTGATTCAAAGTTCTCAGGGATTGATCCACATCTACGGATTCCGGGGTATATCCACCTGCCTCCAAACATAAATTCGATATGATTCCACCTGAGTAACTGTTATTGGTAATCACAACATCGAAATTATTGTGATAAAAATCATCTCCGAAAATCGCATTGCTAAAATATTCGGCAACTATTTCTGCTTGGGGAGCCATCCCTACAGCGGTAGGATCCAAGATACCTTCTCCGGCAACTATTCCCGAAACAGCCGAACCGTGTCCATTGGTCGCTTTAGACTCTTCATTGATAATCCTATTTTCCAAATCCACATGGCTTAGGATTGTGCCTCCATCCCCCACACAAACCCGAACACCATTTCCACTCAATCCCAATTCTGAAGGGTGGGTTACCGATTTGACACCATGTGTTTCTCGGTTTTCTTCGAGTAGAGGTACTTCATCCTTTGTTGTAGGGGAAACAAAAGCCACTGCGGGATGCAATGCTATTTCATACATTTTTTCTTTGCTGATTCGGATTTTAGCCATTCCGGATTTGAATTCATCCCAATCCAAATACAATCCGTTTAAGATCCTACGGGCTTTCTCTTCGGATAATTCGTCATGGAATCTGACCCATGTATAAAATTCCTTATCCAGATAATCTTCCAGATGTGAAATCTTATGTTTGGGTGAAATCGGAGAAATGTGTCTGACAAACCTGTTCCAGTCTTTTGATTCTTCAAAAACGGATTGATTGATTTTTGTCCAGTAGGCATTATTGGGAATATATCCCAGAAGTTCAACTCCTATTCGTTCAAGTCTTTCCTGTTCCTGAAGATCCGGTAACCTGTCGAATTGGATCAGGGCATAGTAATGATCTTCAAAAAAAGCATTTTCAAATTCGGCGGAGCGGTGATCGAAATTCCTTATATTGGATTTGGGGAGTAAACTTTCTTTTTTATATCTGATAAAATAATCCTGCGAAAATACGAGGGATGAAAGAAAGATGATTGAAAGGAAAACAAGTAAAATTTTCTTCATTGTAAGAAGGTCTAATTGAATAAAAGGCTTTAGGGAGGAATAAGGAATTAACAAGATGAAATTAATGAATTATTTCATATGTATTTGTCAAGACCACGTTAAAAGCCTATAAGTTTGTCAAAGACTGTTCAAAAAGCATTCCCTTTTTAAGGGAATCACATTGAAACCGAAGTAAAAATCCTTTCATTAACTTATAATTCGTGACATATCTTACAAATCCGACCTTTCATATGAATATTCATTTTAATACGGATGAATTCACATTAATTATTCGAAATAAATCCGGATTGTATTTAGAGTATGTTTAAATTTTAATAATTGGTCTGCGAAACTCACTTTATTGCTTACTCTTCGTTAAAAAATCAGGCTTGATAGCCCTGCTATCATCCCGATTCTCCGCC
Source organism: Saprospiraceae bacterium (assembly GCA_020628145.1). Taxonomy (GTDB): domain Bacteria; phylum Bacteroidota; class Bacteroidia; order Chitinophagales; family Saprospiraceae; genus JAHDCE01. Next base: position 22,671 of record JAHDFN010000021.1, read on the forward strand.
TTGATTAAGCAATAAATTTGATGTTTCTCGACATAAAGACCAAATCTTAAACATACTCTTAGGAAAATCGTCTATTCCTAATGAAGTTGAAAATAAAGGCGAAAGCAAAAAGGAATAACAAAGGCAGGGCGATATTGATAATCTGCCATTTTGATTTTTCCTTTTCGGCACGGGTACAATCGAGGAGATTCATTTTGACTTCCCTGTTTTTGGATTGTATAATCCCACTGTCATCCATCATGTATTCTATGGCATTCAGGAGGAATTCCTTATTGGCGAAAGTATAACCGGATACCCTGTCGAAGCCGAGGGAACGGATATTTCCGGTTGCAGGATCGAAATCGTTTCTTGCCATATCTCCATCACCGACAACAAGCATTTTCGTAGGCAGACTTCTTGTGCGATGTTCCATTCCTTTGCTTTTCAGGATATTTATCATATCTGAAGTGACATTATATTCGAAAGCCGAAACGAATTCCCCTTCGGAAAGTACAGCAACGGGCAGGTTTTTTTTATTGAACAAATCGGATTCGGGTGCAATCCTCAATATTTCGAAATTCAATTCTACGGGAGAAAATTTCACCATTGACTTATCGGAGGTACGAAGAAGTATGGTTTTTTCCGTATTGCCTTTTTTTGTAACAATGGTATCGATCACGCTTGCAAAACGCAAATTGACCCGGTCCAGGTTCTTAACGATGGGATTATCGGAAAAAGGCCTGACTGCCGGATGGAAATACCAGGGGTAAACATTCATTTGTGCGGCATTTCCCAAACTTCCATCTACTAATTTGACTTGGGTACATTCCAAATCCATTACGAGGTTGGGTTGGATTCTGAAACCGTATTTAAATAATTGGTCTTCGATGTCCAAAGGATAATCGAAAGGGGTGTAAACTCTTTTGACGAGCATGGAATCCAAACTTGCCGTTAAGCGATCTATAAGCCAAATGACTTTTCCGCCCTGCATGATATATTGATCCAGAATATATTTATCCCTATCGGAAAAAGTTTTCCGGGGCTTGGCTATAACGACCACATCTATATTAGGATCGAATATTTCTATGTTATCCCAGGGAAGGCGGCCTACGGCATAACCTTGCTGTCTCAAGCTTCTATCCAAATCAGAAACCTGCCCTGCGGATAATTCCCCCCGTCCTTCGGTAAATGCGATAATACCACCGGTTTTCTTAGTTGCCATTTGGATTCCCCTTGTAAGGTTATATTCCAATAATCCAATAGAATTGGCAATAACGGTTTTTATATCGGCACCGGGAATATCGTTATCCAATAAATTGACAACTACGGTATCACTCCCTTCAAAAACTGCTGCCGGAAAAACATAAACATCTTTTCCTTGTTGATCCTTCCCTACCCTAACCGGATTGACGCCCATTTTCCTCAAAGCGTTTCCCCTGTTTTTTATCAGTTCTTTTTCTCCTTTGTTCGGGTCTTCGAAAAAATAGCTGATATTTCCATTTTCAGCTTTAAAGTCATCCAATTTTTCGGCAATGCTTTTTTTAAATAATTTAAAATCGGCAGGCAGGAAATCGGCCGTCAGGAAAACTCTTACATTCACATCTTCATCCACCCCTTGCAAAAAACCACTCACTGGTTCGGATATAGTATATCGTCTATCTTCGGTCAAATCAAAAGCAGTGTGGAATTGTCCGGCAAGGACATTCATTAAAAAAACAATTCCGATTAACCCTATGATATATTGTATCCGCATTTAAACCTTTTTGAATTATTTTTTACTGCTCAAACTGATTATTGTCAATCCTAAGAACAAAGCGATAAAACTGATGAAATAAATCAGATCACGAGTATCGATTACTCCACGACTCATAGAATTATAATGATAATCCATACCGAACATCTGCAGGAAATCATCAGTGCTTCCCAAGAACACCGGCAATTTACTTAAATAAAAAAACGCCCAATGGCAAAAAAAACATAAAAATGCCGCCAGCATAAATGCGACAATTTGATTCTTAGTCAGTGAGGAGGCAAACAATCCTATGGAAGCATAAGCTGCTCCTAAAAGGAACAACCCGAGATAAGATCCCATGACGGCTCCCGCATCCAGATTCCCCTTTGGAGATCCCAGTTGATAAATCGTATAATAATATAATACCGTAGGCAATAAGGCAAAAACAATTAATAAAACAGAGGCAAGATATTTTCCAAAAACGATTTTGGATAACCCAATGGGTTTTGTAATTAAAAATTCAATCGTTCCGGATTGTTTCTCTTCTGCCAGGGAACGCATGGTAATGGCAGGAATTAAAAACACGAAAATCCAAGGTGCCATACTGAATAATTGTTCAAGAGTAGCATAGCAATATTCGAGGACACTATAATCCGGAAAAACCCACATGAACAATCCCATTACGATCAGAAAAACCCCAATGACAATATAAGCCGTCAGGGAACTGAAAAACATGTTCAATTCTTTTTTCAAAATTTCCAACATAGCAATTATTTCATCATGACCGGATTCCTATCATTAAAAATCTGAAGGAATTTGAATAATTGTTTTTTAATTTTTTCCGGTTCGGTGGACTCCATAGTCTCAGAAAGTTTTTTATCCGTATCGATCCATTTCCTAACATTCGCAATTGTGAAATAATCCGATTTTCCGGTTTCGAAATCCAACATTATTTTTTTAGTAATCGTTTTTTCCTTTTTCACATTCGCTGTTCGGAAAGGTTTATTTGTCATTGGATTAAATGCAGAAACCTCGACTAATTCAATAATTGTTTTTTCATATTCATAAAAACAAACCCGACCTCTCAATCTCAAACCGGCATATTCCTGCATTACAGATCCGGAATCTTTTTCTACTTTAATATATGGTGTTCCATTAACACAGAATCCCCATATGTCATCCTGATTTATTTTTTGATTATTTAATAATTTGAGATTTGCCATTTTTGCTTTATGGACCGGTTCCATTACAATTAAATCGGAAGTCACATCCGGCCAAAGAATCGAAGGGGAATTATCCCTGAATTCTTCAAAATCCTTATAAATCCCATTGGTAAAACCAAAAGCATTATTCAGTACGACCTGTGCTTTGATTCCCAAAAAAGAAAAAAGAAAAATGATATGTAAAAATAAAATCCTCAATCCCATTTTTATTATTTAGTCAATTGGCGGAAAACATCTTCTACTACATATTTCTGTCTGTACATTTCCAATAGCTGTATATTTTCATTTACAGCGAATTTGAAAATGTCCGGTCTTAGATCAATTTCGGTACTTGTTGTAACAATCCATTGAAATTTATCGGTTCCCGGAATTATTGACATTACACCTTCTTTTTGGAAATTATTTTCCAAATCGATCTCCTTATCGAAAGCCACGGTAATTCTCACTCCACTCCCAACCGTTTGTTCCTTGAGTTGATTCAGGGATCCGTCTGCAACGATATTCCCTTGATTGATAATGACCACCTTATCACAAACCGCTTCTACTTCCTGCATGATATGGGTACTCAGAATAACCGTTTTTTCCTTTCCCAGTTTTTTAATCAAATTCCTTATATCAGCCAATTGGTTCGGGTCCAGACCGGATGTCGGTTCATCCAGAATCAACACTTGTGGGTCATGTATTAAGGCTTGGGACAATCCGACCCGCTGACGGTATCCTTTGGACAATGCTCCGATTTTCTTGTTCTGTTCCCTTTCCAATCCCGTTAGGCGGATCATATCCGCTACTCTTCCATTCTTATTCTTCAAGCCATACATCCCGGCAACGAAACGTAAATATTCCTTGACATACATTTCCTTGTATAAGGGATTATGTTCCGGTAAATAACCGATATTCCTTTTTACCTGTTCAGCGTTCTTACGGGTGCTATAACCACAGACTTCTGCTTCTCCGCCGTCCTGTTCCAGGTAACATGAAAGGATTTTCATGGTAGTCGTTTTCCCTGCACCATTGGGGCCGAGGAAACCGGTCACCTGTCCTTTTTCAGCTTCGAAGGTTATTCCATCCAAAGCTTTTTTCTTACCATAAATTTTAGTCAACTCCCTTATACGGACGGACATAGATAGATTTTTACTATAAACAATTGTCCGAGAGGAAACATTTGAAGGTATTTCTTACCTTCATGACAAACCTCATTCTCGGAGCAAATTGTTTGTAAAGAAAAGAAATTAGTAACAATATGAGAAACGCATTCGGATTAATTACAGTATGTTGCATAGTCTTATTATCATCATGCGGCAATCTAAATGAAAATTCCAAGCAAGAACCTCAAAATATAATTGAACAGGAAATCGTCGAGCAGGAATCATTGATAGAAAAACCTCCTTCTCCGGATGTCACAGAAGTTCAAGTAGAAAAAAATGGAGAAACCACCGAAGTCATGAAGGAAGAGGAAACGAAACCCGCCGAAAAGGAGGATGAAGTACAAAAAACCAAACAAAAAGAAATAACCGAAGCCGAAAAAGCACCTGTTAAACCTTCCTTAGTTTCAACGGTATCGGAAAAGCCTTCATCCGATAATAAGATAGTTGCCCCCTCGGTAATAAAACCTGTGACTCCACCTGTAAAAAACACGGCAGCTACAACAATTACAAAACCAATGCCTACGACAACACCATCCAAGCCTACTCCCCCTGCTACAAAACCGGCACCGGTTGTTCCTGAAAAACCGGCATCCGTGGCTTTCTCCCATGATGCATTCGATCAATTACTGAGAAAATACGTGAGCGGTTCCGGAGATGTGGATTATGCCGGATTTAAAAAGGACAAGGAAAAGTTGGTTGCCTATCTTATAGAAATGGAGGCTTTCGCTCCCAAGACTGATTGGGGAAGGAATAAGGAAATGGCTTATTGGATCAATTTATACAATGCTTGGATGATTAAGGCGGTTATTGACAAATACCCGATTGCCAGTCCGATGGATTTGGATGGAGGGAATACTTGGAAGGTGAAACGTGCTAAATCAGGAAGAGAAGTATATTCTTTGGATGAAATAGAAAACAAAATCATCAGACCCAAATTCAAGGATGCCCGGATTCATTTTGCTGTGAATTGTGCAGCGAAATCATGTCCACCTTTACTGAATCGAGCCTGGACTGCTTCTAATCTGGAATCCAATCTTGAAAAACAGACAAAGGCATTCATCAATGACAGTCGGCACAATTCCATTAGCAGCAAAAAAGTCAGGATTTCCCAGATTTTCCAATGGTATGCCGATGATTTTGGTGAACTCATCACCTATCTCAATAAATATTCAAATACCAAAATCAATAATAACGCTAAAATCGAATACATCGATTATGATTGGGAATTGAATGGGAAATGATTTTTGAATGCATATCTAAAAACCCCGGTTTCAAATTGTTGAAACCGGGGTTTTGGTTATTAATCTTGAAAAAGGATTAAAGAAACTTAAAACTCTGGTCTTTCTTTATTGTCTTCAACATTTCAAACATCCATTGAATGGTATTTTCAATATCATCCACATGAGCCATTTCAACTGTCGTATGCATATACCTCAATGGCAATGAAATCAAAATCGAAGGTACACCTCCCTTCGAAAAGGCGAAAGCATCCGTATCCGTTCCGGTAGAACGACTTGCCGCTTCCCTTTGGAAAGGAATTTCATGATTCTCGGCCACATCCTCCGCCAACCTAATCACATTATTATGACAAGAGGGGGCATAGGTAATCGTAGGCCCCAATCCACATTTGATATCCCCATAAGTCTTTTTATTGATCAAGGGTGTGGAAGTATCATGGGTCACATCGGTTACGATAGCCAAATCAGGAGAAATAGTATGGGCGATCATTCCGGCTCCTCTCAATCCGACCTCTTCCATAACGGAATTGACGATATAAAGGGAATAAGGTAATTTGACTTTATTCTCTTTCAATAAACGGGCGACCTCGGCGATACAAACACCTCCCATCCTATTGTCCAAGGCCCGACCACAGTAATAACGGTTATTGAGCATGGTAATTTCATCCGGATAGGTAATGACACATCCGACATGGATACCCATTTCCAAGACTTCCTGTTTGTTTTTCGCTCCTACATCTATGAAAATATTTTCCAAAGAAGGAGCTAGTTTTGCATTTTCACCTTTTCGGGTGTGAATAGCCGGCCATCCGAATACTCCTTTTACAATTCCATTTTTACGAGTATGTATATCTACCCTTTTGGATGGAGCAATCATATGATCCGAACCACCGTTTCTGCAAACGGTCAACATCCCATCTTCAGAAATATAGGAAACGTACCAGGAAATTTCATCGGCATGGGCTTCGATGACGACTTTATAATCCTTTCCGGGATTGATTATACCATAGGCTGTACCATAATTATCGGAATCCCATTCGTCAATATAGGGTTTGAGATAATCCAACCAAATTCTTTGTCCTGAAGATTCAAAACTCGTCGGCGAATTATTATTGAGGTATTCCTTAATGAATTTTTTGGATTTCTTATTTAAGATGGCCATAAGATTTAAATTCTGATTTTAGTATTTGATGATGGTTAGACTCCTTTTCATCATGAAGTCTATTAAATCGGGTTATGAAAATCGTTGTCCCCACTGTTGGGGATCCTTTCTCCACTCTTCCAACAACTTTTTTTCTTCTTCGTTCAGATATCCCATCTCTTTTGCTGTTGTCAAGAGAGCATGGTAATGGGTAATGGTACGGAATTCGCATTGGGCATTTTTGAAATTATTTTCTGCTTCGGTAAAACCATAGCTGAACAAAGCCAAAACCGCTTCGACCCTACAACCGTTTTTTCTGACTGCTTCTACTGCTTTCAGGCTGCTCCCCCCTGTAGAAATCAGATCTTCAATCATCAACACCCTTGCTCTTTCGGGCAGGTAACCTTCGATCTGATTTTGGCGGCCATGTTCCTTCTTCTTACTTCTGACATAGAAAAAAGGCTTATTCAATGCATCGGCCAGAATTGCTCCATGGGGAATGCCGGCAGTTGCCACCCCTCCTATTGCATCAAATTCGAATTCCTTGGATAACTCCAATAATCCTTTTTTAACCATATTTCTCACTTCAGGAAAAGAAAGCACCCATCTGTTATCACAATAGATGGGAGACAAAATTCCGGAAGCCCATTGAAAAGGCTTTTGAGGATTCAGTCGAATTGCTTTAATTTGCAAGAGATTTTCAGCCAGTTCCTTCTCCACTCCTCGTAGGGTTTGATCGGTTGCAAAGTCATTTAGGACTTTTAATAATTGCCGCAAATGTACAAAATATACATCAACGGAGTACCGATATATCTGAATAGCTTTACACTTTATCATCCGGGTGATGAGCGTAATCTTACCGCTGTTTATGTCAATAAACCGGTAACCCTCCTACAATATATTGATACACTGGAAAAAAAACATAAGTTGGATTCCATCCAAATTTTTTCCAGGGATGTTGAAAAATTGAAAAACGATTTCTTCAATCTTTTTGAGATCCACGACGCAGGGGGAGGAATCGTATTGAATGAACTCGGTGAAATGCTGGTGATTTACCGCAGAGGACACTGGGATTTGGCCAAAGGAAAACTGGATTCGGGAGAATCCATAGAAGAAGCTGCCGTACGGGAGGTAATGGAAGAAACAGGCATTGTCAGTATTGTACAGAAAGAACTTGTAGGGATTACCATGCATGCCTTCAAGAACAGACATGGCAAAAGGGTTTTGAAAAGATCCTATTGGTATGAAATGAGAACACACAAACAAACAACCATCCCACAGAACGAAGAAGATATTGAAAAAGCGGAATGGATAATTCCTGAAAAGTTCATCAGTGAATGCAGCCCCATGTATAGGAACATCAGGGAAATAGTGGACTTATATTTGTCATCAAGGAAAGAAAAATAAATCTGAGAAGCTGCTAAAACAATAGACATTATTACGAATTGTTTTTTATGGAGAT
>JAHDFN010000270.1 GCA_020628145.1 Saprospiraceae bacterium
GACTTAGGATCTAGTGCTTAACGGCGTGGGGGTTCGACTCCCTCTACCCGCACCGACAACAGAAAAGCTGGTTTCCAGCTTTTCTTTTTTTTAAACCTATTATCTCTCTTCAACATGGCAAAATTCGTCAAAGAGGACATCGACACCTTAAACGCCATCCTTACCATTACTGTAGAAAAATCGGATTACGAATCTTCATTCAGTAAGACTTTGGAAAAATACCGTAAGGATAGCCACCTTAAAGGATTCCGCAAGGGGAAGACCCCCTTATCCTATATCAAAAAGGTTTACGGCGAACAAGTTTTGCTTCAGGAAGTCAATAAGGTATTACAGGAACAGATTCAGGAATCATTAAAAGATGTGGAAATTTTCGGTGAACCGATTCCTAATGAAGATCAGGAACAAATAGAATTCAACCCCAACAAACCGGAGGACTATGTCTTCAAATTCGACTTGGGGCTTATCCCTGAGCTGGAGGTTAAGGGTGTTTCCAAGAAAAGCACCTATAATTCCAACCGAGTAGAAGTTTCAAAAAAGGCCATAGAGGAGGAATTCACCAATGCCCGTAAACGGTTCGGCAAAAGGTCAGAAGCAGAAGACACTATTCAAGAACATGATTTGGTAAAAGTAAAAGCCAAGGAATCGGATGGGAAAAAAGCCAAGGAAAATGGTCATGAAGCGGAATTCAGTATTGCCATAGATAGGGCCGAGGACAAGCTAGCCAAAAGCCTGATGAAGAAAAAGAAAGGCGATTCTTTCCCATTCAACATCAATGATGTGGAGAAAGATTCCGAACGAAGCATTATCAACAAATATGTTCTAGGCGTAGCTGAAGATGACGATACCATCGGAGATAAGTTCGAAGGAGAAATCATGGAAGTATCCCGAGTGGAATTAGCAGAAGTGAACCAAGAGTTTTTCGACAAACAGTTTGGTGAAGGTGTGGTTAAAAGTGAAAAGGAAGCCAATGATAAAATCAGAATCGACTTGAATAAAGCTATCCAGAAAAATGCGGATGCCATTCTTTTCAGGGATATTCAAATGGAATTGGTGGAAAAGAATAAATTCGATTTACCGGAAGATTTTCTTAAAAGGTGGATTAAGGCCAGTAATGAAAAGCCCGTTACCGATGAACAGCTTGACAAGGAATTCCCTTTCTTCCTTGAGGAATTACGTTGGAGTGTGATTAGGGGAAAACTGACTAAGAAATTCGAACTGAAAGTTACCGAAGAGGAAATCGAAGCCGGATTCGTCAATGCACTGAAAAGCTACGGAGGAATGCCCCCGGGATTGGATGATTCCATCTTGAAAGGATATACCCAACGATTATTCCAAGACAAACAGGCCGTACAAAAACAGGCCGAGGAAATCATGGGAGACAAGTTATTCAATGCAATAACAGGAGCCGTCAAACTGGATGAAACCGTAGTTGACGAAAAAGAGATGGAGAAAATCATCAAAAAGGCCAACGAGGAAATGGAAAAGGAGAATGAGATAAGAAGAAAGGCTATGAATACCGAAGAAGTCGTCGAAGCTTAATCGATTTCGGTCTTTTCCTATTGGATATTCATCCGAAATGAATAAAAAAACAGGGGTAGGTACAAACTTGCTCCTGTTTTGCATTGTTATAAATCATATATTTGCCCCACTGCATTCGAGATGCAACCTTTTATCCTAATATTTTACTTAAAAAATAAATAAATCTCAGTTCTTATGAACCCTAATGATGAATTTAGGAAATACGCCATCAAACATCTAGGTCTTAACAGCAATACCCTAGATGACTATGGCAAGACGGAAGTTCCCAACGTCCAAGGCATCCTACCTAGCCAAGCACCATATGTTTTGGAAGAAAGAAAAATGAATGTTACTCAAATGGATGTTTTCTCCAGATTGATGATGGATAGAATCTTATTCCTCGGAGAAGGTGTTGATTCCAGGGTAGCGAACATCATCCAAGCCCAGCTATTGTTCCTTGAAAGTGCAGACCCCAAAAGGGATGTACAGATTTTCATCAATAGTCCCGGGGGGAGCGTCATTGCCGGACAAGGCATTTATGACACCATGCAGTATATCGCTCCCGATGTAGCCACAATCTGTACAGGGATGGCTGCTTCCATGGGAGCTGTCCTCCTTTGTGCCGGTGCTGCCGGCAAACGTGCCTGCCTGCCCCATTCAAGGGTAATGATCCATCAACCACTAGGTGGTATGCAAGGACAGGTAACCGATATGGAAATCTCTTACAACCTCATCAAGGCACTTCAAAAAGAATTGTATGATATTCTGTCCCACCATACCGGTCAGGATTATGACAAAATCTTTGAAGATTGCAAACGGGACAATTGGATGAGGGCAGAAGAAGCTAAAGAATACGGACTGGTCGATGAAGTACTGGCCCGTAAATCATCATAAAACCTTCGGATAGGGACGGCAAAAGCCGTCCCTATTCATTTAATAAGGACAATTTCCTTAAACCAACCACCTTTCCATACGGTTTTGTAAGTAGCTATTGCTTATTTTTGTAACAGGAATTTACTCACTTCTTTTAAGTGGTTATTTTTTATTTGTAGATATTAGACATGGATTTTAATAAACGAAACAAATATAATTTGAGATGTTCATTCTGTGGTCGGGACAAAACCGAGGCACTTATTCTAGTTGCCGGGATAGATGCCCATATCTGTGAGGTTTGTGTCGAACAGGCACAAGACATCATCAATGACGAATTAGGCAAAAAGCAAATCACTGAAGGTGATTTCGACATCCCTGATTCCCTTACCCCCAAAGACATCAAAAAACACTTGGACAAGTATGTCATTGGACAGGAGGAAGCTAAAAAATACCTATCCGTTGCTGTCCATAATCATTATAAAAGGTTGGGGCAACATGATGATGACGATATTGAAATCGAAAAATCCAATATCCTATTGGTAGGAAGGACAGGGACGGGGAAAACACTATTGGCCAAGACCATTGCCAAATTTCTGAATGTACCGTTTGCCATCGTCGATGCTACGGTATTTACCGAAGCCGGTTATGTAGGAGAGGATGTGGAAAGTATCCTCAGCCGTTTATTGCAGGTTTGTGATTATAATGTGGAATTGGCCGAAAGGGGTATCGTCTATATCGATGAGATTGACAAAATTGCCCGTAAACAGGATAACCCTTCAATTACCCGGGATGTTTCGGGCGAAGGTGTCCAACAGGCTATGCTGAAGATGTTAGAGGGAACGGAAGTCCATGTCCCCCCACAAGGAGGTCGTAAACATCCCGAGCAGAAATTAGTCAATGTGAATACTTCCAATATCCTATTCGTTTGTGGTGGAGCATTCGACGGGGTGGAAAAAATAATTGCCAGAAGAGTCAACACCCATGTCATCGGCTTCAAAGGCCAAGAGGAGGATGGAGAGGAAATTGATCGGGAACACCTCCTTCAATATATCACTCAAAGGGACATCAAATCTTTCGGCCTTATTCCCGAACTGATTGGGCGTTTACCGGTACTTACCTATTTGGAGCCTTTGGATTATGAAGCATTGAGGCGTATTCTCACCGAGCCTAAAAACGCCTTATTAAAACAGTACAAGAAATTATTCAAGATCGAAGGAATCGATTTGAAAGTAACGGATGAGGCCATTCAATATATTGCAGAAAAAGCAATTGAGTTCAATTTGGGAGCAAGGGGGTTGCGTTCCATTTGCGAAGCCGTTATGACTGATGCGATGTTTGAATTACCGGGAAAGAAAAACGTCACGGAATTCATCGTGGATCGGGATTATGCCGAAACGAAGTTAAGCAGAAGTAAATTGACGAAATTAAAGGCTGCTTAAAAATAAAAAACGCCGAGGAAATTCCTCGGCGTTTTTTTATTTCGGTCTGAAAACAATTTTCAAGCAAGGAGCAGAAAAATCATCTACCTTAAAACGTTCGTCTGCACGGACTCCGACAACCCAAAATATTTCCTCTTGGGTTTCCATAATCCAAATCTTGTTTTTTTCGGGAATAGACAATTTTAAATCATTAAATATTTTTTTGATTTTTTTCTTTTTTCCATTCATTCCTAACGGATAAATAAAATCACCGTCCCTTCTTTTCCTTATTTTTAAAGGAAATCTGATTTTAACCGGATTTAAATAAATAACATTCCTATCATTTATTAATTCTTCTGAAACAAGTTCATGGGAAAAGAACAAGTCCGCATCTCCCAAATCAATATGGTTGGCATATTCCAACACTTCAATCTCTGCCTGAGAACTACTTCCTCTCCCCTCCAATACCCACCCTACGCCCCCCGTCGTCAAGCTATAATCCTTTGATAATACTTTCTTACCGGAAATATTGTCAACCATCAATAAGGCATCTTCTACTTGTGTAGAATTAAAACCATAATCTTTTAAAATTTCAAAAAGGATCAATTTTCGAAAGGGATAATCAAATAATTTCTCCTTATTAATAAAAACCATCCCTTTTTCCTTCGTAATTATTTCCACCTTGATCTTCGGGATGAAAAAACCAAGGAATTCTTCCATTTCTTTTAAAATGCTAAAATTGGATTTCATTGTTTTTTCCCAACCCGGATTTATTTTTTCCAAAACGGGAAAAACATGATGTCTGATTTTATTCCGATCATATTTATCCTCTTCATTCGAAGCATCCTTCCGAAAGGATATATTCCATTCCCCTATTTTATTTTCTATTTCTTTTTTTGAAAAAGATAATATGGGACGAATAATCCTACCATTCATCGACAGAATACCTTTCATTCCCCTCACTCCGGTTCCTTTGAAAAAATTATACAACGAAGTTTCTACAGCATCATTCAAATGATGAGCCGTAGCGATATAATCAAAATCATTTTTCGAGCGTATTTTTTCCAACCATTCATACCTTGATTCCCTCGCTACCATTTGCACACTTCCCTTCCGATTTCCGATTTCTTTTTCCATATCAAAACGAACCGCAAAAAAAGGCACACCCCATTCTTTTGCCAAACCGGCTACAAATTTTTCATCGGCATCCGATTCACTTGCCCTTAATTGGAAATTACAGTGAGCTATCCCGAAAGATATTCCAACTTTCCTAAACAAATAACACATTAGGACAGAGTCCATGCCCCCACTTACGGCCAATAGAACCCGATCCTTTTCTCCAATTAGGCTTAATAACGATTTTTCAAAAACTTCTACCATCTAATTTTTGTATATTTGTGCCGCAAAAACAACACAGAGCATATATCAAATTTAGAAATTATGTTTGAAAGTCTTAGT
>JAHDFN010000271.1:0-4455 GCA_020628145.1 Saprospiraceae bacterium
GGAATAATGTTCCTCGTCGTGTTACTGTTTCTTCTTTTTATATGGATGAAACCGAGGTAGCCAATATCGATTATCTTGAATATTTATATTGGTTGAACAGGGTGTTTGGTGAATCATATCCTGAAGTACAATTGAAAGCTTTACCCGATACCTTGGTTTGGAGGGAGGAATTGGCTTTCAATGAACCATTCGTAGAAACTTATTTCAGACACCCGGCTTATAATAATTATCCCGTTGTCGGTGTTTCTTGGTTACAAGCCAATGAATATGCCAAGTGGCGTACCGATAGGGTGAATGAAATGATGTTGATAGAAAAGGGAATCCTAAATCCTAACTCGGATCAAAAAGATGAAGATAACTTTAATACGGAATCATATCTTGCTGGTCAATATGAGGGTAGCGTAAGGAAAAACCTCCCTGACTTGAGAACCGGAGGAGAACGTAGAGTTCAGTTTGAAGATGGTATAATGCTTCCATCCTATCGTCTGCCAACAGAAGCCGAATGGGAATATGCAGCCTTGGCTCTTCAAGGTAATCAGACTTCTGAAAAGGATGAGCGTATTTCGGATAAGAGACTATATCCTTGGAATGGGAATACAGTAAGAGAGCAAACCCGTAATAAATATCAGGGACAAATTCTTGCTAACTTCAAGAGAGGACGTGGTGACTACATGGGTATGGCTGGTAAGTTGAATGATAACGGTCACATTACTACTCCTGTTCTTGCATTCATGCCTAATGACTTCGGTTTATTCAATATGGCAGGTAATGTAAGTGAATGGACAATGGATCTCTATCGTCCAATGACCAGTGTTTCCTTGAGGGATGTTGAAGGTCATGACCTGAATCCATACAGGGGCGGTATTTTCAAAACAAAGGAATTGGATGAAAATGGAGCACCTGTGGAAAAAGATAGTTTAGGAAGATTGCGTTATCGTTATGTCGAGGATGATGAAGTCGCCGAGCGTGAAAATTACAAAAGAGGTAAGGTTTACGATTATCTGGATGGTGATGAAGAATCCGAAGTCGTTTATGATTATGGTAAAACAACTTTGGTTAATGATAAAGCTCGTGTAATTAAAGGTGGATCTTGGGCTGATAGGGCTTATTGGATGGTTCCTGGAGCAAGGAGATTCAAGCAGGAGGATAAATCCGATAGAACCATCGGTTTCCGATGTGCAATGACCAGAACGGGTAGCCCCGGAGGTAATGAAATTAAGGGGGGGAATGCCTTTGGTAAGAAAGGTATCAGCAGATCAAAAAGGAAATATAAATAATCATATTTCTTAATAAGGAAATAAAGAAGCCTTCATGTAACATTACATGAAGGCTTCTTTTATATTTGGGTTTATGTTGGAGGAATTATACCAAAAATACTTGGAGTCGGATGGTGTTACAACCGATAGCCGGAGTGTGCGACAGAATCAGATTTTTTTCGCCTTGAAAGGCGGGAACTTCGATGGTAATGAATATGCCGAGATGGCATTGGAGAAAGGGGCATGTTGGGCTGTCGTTGATGATTCAGGTAAAATGAATGCGGATGAAAGATTGATTATCGTTCCCAATGCATTGGAAACGATGCAGCAGTTGGCTCGACACCATAGGCGGCAATTCAAAATCCCGATAATAGCCATAACCGGAACCAATGGGAAAACCACGACCAAGGAATTGGTGTCTTCCGTATTAGGAGCGAGTTATATTATCCATTACACCAAAGGCAATCTGAATAACCATATCGGTGTTCCTCTTACATTATTGTCAATGAATACGGAAACCGAAGTGGGAATTATTGAAATGGGAGCCAACCATCCCAATGAAATCGATTTCCTATGTCGTATTGCCGAGCCGACACACGGTTTGGTCACCAATGTAGGAAAAGCACATCTTGAAGGTTTTGGAGGCTTTGAAGGAGTAATTCGTACTAAAGGAGAATTATTCACCTATTTGGCTGAAACAGACGGCGTTGCTTTTATCAATGCTAATGAACCGCACTTGGGAAAAATGTCGGAAGCATGTACCCGTAGATTGAAGTATGGTTTGGATGGCTCATTGGTAAATAAAGGTTCTTCTCCTTTTTTGCAAATTGAATGGAATAGAAAAGGAGAAACCTTGGAGATACCAACAAGGTTGATTGGAGGCTATAACTTTAACAATGTCCTTACGGCAATTACCCTTGGAGAGTATTTTAAAGTGGATAAAACAAGGATTCGGAAAGCATTAATCGAATACACTCCGAAAAATAATCGTTCTCAGTTAACCCGGATAAGAAGCAATAAAATCATATTGGATGCCTATAATGCTAACCCGACGAGTATGGCACTGGCACTGGATAATTTCAATAACATAAACCACCAAGGCAAAAAAATAGCAATACTTGGAGACATGTTGGAGTTGGGAGAAGTGAGTAGAATAGAACATCAGAAGATTTACGATTTTGCCAAAACCTTAGAATTAGAACAATTGCTAACGATTGGTAATGAATTCGGAAAACTCGGTCGGGGAAATCATTATTCCTCTATTGAAGCCTTAATGGCACAATGGGATTGGAATAAGCATGAAAATACCTTATTCCTGATAAAAGGCTCCCGTGGAATGAAGTTGGAGAAATTGATTTCCACTAAGGAATAATTCGATCCATAACCCAAAGCAACCGATCCGGAAATTCACCATTACAGGCATTTTTATAATCTTTATAGGAGCAGGGGACGAGGCGGTGCCTTTTCATCAGCTCTCCCGTCCGGGGTAGTTGTACCCACCATCTTCCGCTGTTATTACTTTTCCAGAATGTGAATGAGGAATGTTTACCATACCCCTTGGCATCTATGATATACTCCGTCATATTGGTTTCAGTATAAGGATAATCTCCTTTCCTGCTACAGAAACCCTGAATGAAATACCATAGGATTTGAGCAGCTTGCTGTGCTCCCAGGCCATGTTGATCATTGGAAGGGGTGTACCCGGATAATCCAAAGGAACAAAGTTTATTACTCATTCCTGCATATTTGGCTAATTGGCAGGCTTCTTCACCGGTTAGACCATTTGGACAGGGATTTTTATGACCCGGACAATCACTCGCTTTTAATGCGTCTAATTGGAAAAACATCATATCGGCATCCCTTATGATGGGTTCGGCGTCTTCTATATCTGATTTGATATGGCCTAACCGGAGACCATCATATCGTTGCTTATCCAACCATGTCAATGTTTCGGATGGAATAAAGTGGGATTGATAACCTAAAAAACCGATATTGAAAACGGATTTGGAATATTTGTCCAGGATTGAATTGAGATAATCTTTACCATTGAGTGAAAAAGGAATCCGTTGGTTTACGATTGCAATATTATTATGTTGGCGTAAACCTTTATGAGCAAGGAATTGTGGAATGGGATTGTGATCTATACCACCTATTATGATAGGTAGGATATCGCCATCAATTAATTCTGTCAATACCTGAGTAGTAGAATCGTCATTGGGATTCCTCATATTACCCAAATCGGCAATCGGAATATCATTGAAATGCCAGGCCAGATGATAGAAC
This sequence comes from Saprospiraceae bacterium, assembly GCA_020628145.1. Classification (GTDB taxonomy): domain Bacteria; phylum Bacteroidota; class Bacteroidia; order Chitinophagales; family Saprospiraceae; genus JAHDCE01. The sequence continues at coordinate 3,540 of JAHDFN010000271.1, forward strand.
TCCTTTCTAATGGCCATCGCAGTTTCATCTAACCCCACTATAACTATGGGGATGTCCTTTAAATTGGGCATTTTATCGTGATAAACCGAAAGATGCCGGTATATGTCATGGTTTCCGTGGGTGGGATGGAATTTCTTATCTATGGGGGCAAGCCAATTTTCTAGCATGGGTTCTTGGATTGGAATCTGATTTATTCGCCCAAAGTTATGAAGCACAATCGAATTAAAAGATGAATAGACCAAATGAGTTCAATATAAATTCATGATTTTTTAATCTGCGGCTAACAACGATTTTATTACTTTTGCAGCAATTAGAATGTCATGGAAAGTCTCTTACAAAAATATAAGGATAAAAAACCGGAAATCGTTTTCGAATGGAACGATGAGGAAACCGGTGCTTCAGGATGGGTCGTCATCAATTCCCTCAGAAATGGTGCAGCCGGAGGGGGGACGAGAATGAGGTTGGGCTTGACTAGGGATGAGGTGGTTTCCTTGGCCAAAGTCATGGAAATCAAATTCTCGGTTTGCGGCCCTGAAATCGGAGGTGCGAAATCAGGAATTAATTTTGATCCCAATGATCCGAGAAGGGAAATGGTGCTTGAGAAATGGTACTCGGCCATCTATCCACTATTAAAAAATTATTATGGCACAGGAGGTGACCTTAATGTGGATGAGATCAAGGATGTAATTCCCATTACAGAGGAGTTAGGATTATGGCATCCGCAAGAAGGGATTGTCAATGGACATCTCCAATTAAGAGAGGGGCCGAAAATTGGGGTCGTCGGTCAATTGAGGCAGGGATGTTCCAAAATTGTCGAATCTCCTGAATATGTTCCTGATGGTTCGAGAGATTATGCCGTAGCAGATAAGATCACAGGATATGGTGTTGCCGAATCGGTAATACACTATTATGATAT
>JAHDFN010000271.1:4465-5225 GCA_020628145.1 Saprospiraceae bacterium
CAAGGCTGGGGGAATGTGGCTTCGGCAGCTGCGGTCTATCTTGAATTGGAATGAGCCGTCATCGTCCATTGATAAAAACGGCGGGGTCCTTAAAGAGGACGGTTTTTCCTTTGAAGAAGTGAAAGATATGTTCGTGAAGAAAAATGGCAATAAATTAAATAATTCGGGAATGTTGCCTTTTTCAGAAATAAATGGAAGAATTTGGAAATTGGGGGCGGATATCTTCATCCCCGGAGCAGCATCTAAGCTGGTTACACGTTCTCAAGTAGATGATATGATCGCAGGAGGCTTGGAAGTGTTGGCCGCAGGTGCTAATGTTCCATTCGTTGATGATCAGATTTTTTTCGGCCCGACAGCACATTATGCTGATTCGAAATTCAGTATGATTCCTGATTTTATTGCGAATTGTGGTATGGCACGTGTTTTTGCCTACTTTATGGAACCGGATGTTCCGATGACAGACAAAGCCATCTTCGGTGATGTTTCTAAAACAATAAGACAGGCCTTAAAAGATATATACGAGAAAAATCAGTCGATGACACATATTTCCAAAACAGCACTGGAGATTGCATTGACGAAACTATTATAGACGTTAATGTTGGCTTTTAATCAGCTTTATATCATGATGACCCTAAAAAAATGTGACAAATGTTTGTATCAACGGAAAAAAACAATAGATTTGTACTTCAATTGATAACTATTTTATTAGAAACACCTTATTTATTAATCATCAAAGTAAAACCCTATGACGAAGAGAATT
>JAHDFN010000022.1 GCA_020628145.1 Saprospiraceae bacterium
ATTGTTCCTAATATCTTGTGGAGGATTACGATGGTCAGCGTTTTGAAAGTCCCCAAAACCAAACAGAAACGGATCAGAATCTGATTATAGATTATCTAATAGAAAACAATATCAATGCCGAGCGTACGGAATCCGGTATCTATTACACTATCGAAAAGCCGGGTGAAGGGGCAGTACCTACCGTAAAAGATATGGTTAAAGTCCATTACAAAGGATATTTATTGGATGGTAGCCAATTCGATTCTTCATACGATAGGGGCGAACCCGCCGTATTCCCATTGGGACGGGTCGTACAAGGATGGCAACAGGGAATTCCATTGTACAAGGAAGGTGGAAAAGGAACGATTTATATTCCTTCCGGTTTAGGTTATGGCCCAAGAGGAGCAGGGAAAGACATTCCACCTAATTCCGTTATCTGTTTCGATATAGAATTGTTGGATGTAATGGATCAAGAAGAAATGGCAGCCTACCAAAAGGAAATGATGGCTAAACAGGCCAAAATAGCTGCGGAACAAAAAGTCAAGGACGAAGAAATCCTTCAGAAATATTTTGCGGACAATAACATCAAGCCGGAAAAAACACCCGAAGGCGTTTATTATACTATAGAAAAACCAGGAGGAGCGAAAAAACCAACCACCGAGAACAAAGTAACCGTTCATTATGAAGGTACTTTGTTGGATGGTAAGAAATTCGATTCTTCATATGATCGAGGCAAGCCGGCTACATTTCCTTTAAACGGAGTGGTACAAGGCTGGCAAATAGGTATCCCGAAATTCGGAAAAGGAGGTAAGGGAACACTTTATATTCCTTCCGGTTTGGCTTACGGCCCTCAGGGTTCCGGTGGAGGAATCCCTCCCAACAGTTGTTTGAAATTCAAGGTAGAGGTACAGGATTTCGAATAATTCCATAAGCGATATTACATCACGCACAAAGCGTAATACCGATGAAAAGATTGAGATATTTAACCATTTTCACTATCATAATACTTTTGGCGGCCTGTACCCCGAAGTATCTTAAAGAATACAAAGAAAAAATGATCGATAATCCAACGACTCAGGCAGAAAAGGATCAAAATATCATCCTTCAATATTTATCAGATAATAAATTGGATTTCAAGTCCACCGATTCCGGTATCTATTATTCCATTGAAAAAGAAGGAGAGGGTGGACATCCGACCCAATCCCACATTGTAAACACCCATTATAAGGGTTATAAATTGGATGGGAAGACATTCGACTCTTCTTATGACAGGGGAGAACCCATTGAGTTTCCTCTGACAGGGGTTATCCAGGGTTGGCAGGAAGCTATTCCCTTATTACAGAAAGGAGGGAAAGGTACTTTCATTATTCCTTCCGGAATAGCATATGGAACAAGAGGGGCAGGGGCAGATATTCCGCCGAATACCGTTCTGATCTTCGATGTAGAATTGCTAGACTTTTACAAACCCGAGGACAAAGCAAAAAGACAGGCGGAAAAAGACGATAAAATCATCGTCGATTACCTGAAGGAGAAAGGCATAGATGCCAAACGTACAGAAGAAGGCCTTTACTATACCATTGAAAAAGAAGGTAACGGAGAACATCCGGACATCAGCAGTAACGTAACCGTTAATTATGAAGGTCAACTGCTGAATGGAACCGTTTTCGATTCTTCATTCAAACGTGGCGAACCTATTTCCTTTCCCTTGACCGGAGTTGTTAAAGGTTGGCAGATAGGCGTTCCCTTATTGAGCAAAGGAGGGAGAGGGACACTCTATATCCCTTCCGGAATGGCCTATGGTTCCAGAGGGGCAGGTGGGGTCATTCCTCCTAATGCAGTACTCATCTTCGATGTAGAATTGCTGGACATCAAATAGAATATATTCGGATAAATTATTTCCATAAGGAAAAATTTGCTAGAAACGGCTGAAAGTCTTACTTTTGCAGCCGTTTCTTATTATTCAGACAATGGTCTGATAGGAATCAAATTTGAAATCATGTGTCGGAAGCCATCCGGCATTATTAATTAACTCACTAATACTTATATAGCTTATGCGTCAGTATGAAGTGACCTTCATCGTAGATCCGGTGCTGTCGAGCGATGAAGCGAAATCGACAGTTCAGACCTATATCAACCTACTCAAGGATGAAGGCTGTACCATTGTTCACATAGATGAAATGGGATTGCGTCAGTTGGCCTACCCAATCAATCGTCGAAACACCGGAGTTTATTATTGTGTAGAGTTCCAACCTAAGGATGGAACTGTAATTGATCGGATGGAACTTTCATTCCGTCGAGATGAACGTATCATGCGTTTCCTTGTTGCCAAATTGGACAAATACGGTATCAAATACAACGAGGATAAACGAGCCGGCAAGATTGGAAAAGTAAAGAAAAAGGAAGAAAAGAAGGAAGAAAAATCCGGGCGGTCTAGACCTAGAACCGATCGGAAACCGGCACATCAACCTAAAGAAGAAAAGGCTGCTGCTCCTCCCGTAGAGGAAAAAGTTGCCGAACCGGTTGCAGATGCAAATCCTACTACTAAGGCCGAAGAAAAAAATGACGGCGGCGAAGCCTAAGTAATCCTATTCAATTTCACTAAAAAAGAAGAAAAATGGCATCTAGAGATGATATTAAGTTCTTGAGCAATCCCAACATAGGTAACAAGCGTAAGAAATATTGCCGTTTCCGGAAGTACGGAATCAAATATATCGATTATAAGGATGCGGATTTCCTAAAACAGTTTGTCAACGAACAAGGGAAAATCCTTCCACGTCGCATCACGGGTAATTCTTTGAAATACCAAAGAAGAATGGCTACTGCTATCAAGCGGGCCCGCCATCTGGCCATGATGCCTTACGTAACGGATTTGCTCAAATAATCCATCCTTTTATTTTAATCTGAATAATCCTTTGATAATGGAAATTATATTATTGAAAGACATAGATAAGTTGGGATACAAATACGATGTGGTTACCGTTAAGAACGGATTTGCCCGCAACTATCTCATCCCTCAGAAAATGGCTGTAATTGCGAATGCAACCAACTCAGCCAAACGTGAGGAAATCATCGCCAAGCATGAAGCCGAAATGGCAAAACGTGTTGATGAATTCAAGGCGATTGCCGATAAATTGGCTGGAAAAGTTCTCAACATTCCTGCAAAAGCGGGTACGAGTGGTAAGATTTTTGGTAGTGTTACCAATGTACAACTCGTACAAGCCATTAAGGAGCAATTGGGTATAGAAGTAGAAAGAAGATCTATCGAGTTGACTGAGGAAGTCAAAAACCTAGGTACTTATACGGCTATTGCCAATTTACACAAGGAAGTTCAAGCCAACATCAATTTCGAGGTGGTGGCAGACTAAAGAAAGTAGGTCTTTACGACCCGCTATGCAATACAGAGGACCGGCTACTTTTCAGTAGCCGGTTTTTTATTTTCCATATCAATACAACTCTGTCGCTTCGTCTTCCTTGAATTTCATGACCAATTCCAGTGCATCGGGTACGACATCGCTACACATAGCAATAAGGCTGTCTTTTTGTGCATTTTCAATGGCATACTTTATCGCTTCTGATTCGGAAGGAATAATTTGGATTTTTGTTTTCGGATTTTTGTTTTCTATCCCTTCCCTTAACAAGGAGATCAGCCTTTCTTCGCTCTGCCCCCTTAGATTCTTATCCTGTCGGATGATAACCTCATCGAATATTTCCGCAGCGATGCCGCCCATATCCCGATTATCCTGATCCCTCCGATCTCCAATACCGGCAATGATTCCTACTTTATAAGCAGCATCTATATTCTGAATGAATTGCCCCAATGCCCGCATGCCCGCAGGATTATGGGCATAATCGACCAAGACCTTGAAATCCTTGAATCGGAACATATTCAATCTTCCCGGAGTTTGTGATGGGGATGGAATAAAAGTGGTAATCGCCATTTTTATATCATCCAAATTGAATCCTCGGATATAACCGGTAAGAATTGCCGGAAGGATATTCTGGATCATGAATTTTGCCTTACCTCCGAAAGTCAAGGGAATATTGACCGCCTTGGCCACTCTCATTTTCCATCCGCCTTTACAAATCGTTACAAAGCCGTTTTCATAAATCGCACATAAACCTCCATTTTTCATGTGGCTTTGGATTCGGGTGTTGTTTTCATCCATAGAGAAAAGGGCAATGCTTCCTTTCACGTCCTTTCTCATTTTATAGACAAAATCATCGTCGGCATTCAGGATGGCTGTTCCGCTGGGAAGAACCGTTTCCGGAACGACTCCTTTCAGTCGGGCCAATTGCTCCAGGGTGTTGATACCTTTTAAGCCCAAATGGTCGGCGGCGACATTGGTAACAATAGCGATGTCGCAATTATGGAATCCCAAACCGGCCCTCAGCATCCCTCCTCTTGCTGTTTCCAAAACGGCAAAATCCACTGTCGGATCTTTCAATACGAATTCGGCACTTACCGGACCTGTACAATCGCCTTTCATCAATAAATGGTTTTGGATATAAACTCCATCGGAGGTTGTGAATCCTACATTATGCCCCATCATTTTAACCATATGGGCAATGAGTCGGGTAGTTGTGGTTTTGCCATTGGTTCCCGTAATTGCAACTATCGGAATCCGAGAGGTGGAACCGGGAGGGAATAACATATCCACTACGCTTGAAGCAACATTGCGGGGTAAACCTTCTGTTGGAGCGAGGTGCATCCGGAAACCCGGACCAGCATTGACTTCCAGTACAGCACCACCTGTTTCCTCTAAAGGCACACTGATATCGGTCGTCATGACATCGATACCGCAAATATCCAACCCGATAACACGGGAGATTCTTTCCGCCATGAATATATTGTCAGGGTGAACGATATCCGTAACATCGGTAGCCGTTCCTCCCGTACTGAGATTGGCCGTATCTTTCAAGGCAAAGAATTCGCCTTCCGGCAATATGGTATCCTTGTCATACCCGGCAGCGGTCATGATATTTTCTGTCATCTTATCAATCTTAATCATGGTCAATACTTTTTCATGACCATATCCTCTGCGTGGGTCTTCGTTTACCATATCTACAAGTTCTTGGATGGTGGATTTCCCATCTCCTACAACATGGGCCGGTGTACGTTTAGCAGCAGCGACCAATTTATGATTGATGACTAACAACCTATAATCTTCACCTGTAATATATTTTTCCACGATGACGGAATTGGAAACTTTCTTGGCGGCGGCCAATCCTTCAACGGCATCATCCCAATTATTGATATTGATGGTGATTCCTCTTCCGTGATTGCCATTGATGGGCTTGATGACCAATGGATATCCTATATAATCAACAGCATCCTTGAGTCCTCTTTCCGTTTTAATGATATCTCCCTTAGGGACAGGTACTTCTGCTTGTTCCAATAGATGCTTGGTATCTTCCTTATCACATGCGATTTCAACACCGATACTACTCGACTGGCTGGAAACGGTTGCCTGTATTCTTTTCTGATTGCGGCCATATCCCAATTGACAAAGAGAATATCTATTCAATCTAATCCAGGGAATGTTGCGGCTTTGGGCTTCGGCGATAATCGAACCGGTACTCGGCCCCAATCTTTCCCGTTCCCTGATTTCCCTCATTTCCTGAATGTCCTCTTCCAAATCATATTCCTTAGCATCTATAAGGGCTTGAGCAATACGTACAGAGGCCTTGGCAGCATATTTCCCAACCTTCTCTTCCATGTAACTGAAGACTACATGGTAAACTCCTTCTTCTCCATAGCCTCTGGTTCTTCCGAATCCGGTATCCATTCCGGCAAGGGTTTGTATTTCCAAAGCGATATGTTCAATGACATGCCCCATCCAAGTACCTTCCTGTACCCGTTGGAAAAAACCGCCGGGTGTTCCTACGGAACAACGATGGCTATACATGCCCGGAAACATGGCTTTGAGCCTTTCGTAGAATCCGTCGATTTTATCGGTTGGATATTCCTCCAATTCTTCCAAGTCCAATGTCATCACGATCAGCTTGTGCCTACGGATAGACCAATAGTTAGGGCCCCTCATTGCCCTGATTTCCCGGATCCTCATTTCGTTTTGTTTTATTGATGTGAAAAAATGGAGTATCTGAAAATTCAACTCCGCTCTAAATTGGCATTAAATATAGTGAATGGATAGATAAAGCGGCTAAATAAATTTAACTTTGTACCCATATTCATAAAAATGGGTTGGACTCAAATACATATGGTTTCCAAACTATTTTAGACATATGATAAATACTTTCAAAGTGTAATTATGAGATTAAGAGGAACACTCATTCCAATCGGGGGGAACGAAGACAAGGGATTGGGTAAGGATGAAAGACATACTTTGAATTTTGTAAAAGAGGGAATACTGAGCCATGTGGTCAAAGAAGGAGGTGGCAAATCCGCTAGGATTGTGGTCATCCCTACTGCTTCGAGTATTCCTGTCGAGGTTGGAGAAAACTATTTATACGCTTTCCATAAACTGGGATGTGAAAATGTCGTTGTCATGGATATCCGTGAACAAGGCGAAGCATTTGATTCCGGCAATACCGATTTGATTTCGGAGGCGGATATCGTCATGTTTTCCGGGGGAGATCAATCCCGGATAGCGGAGATCATCGGTGGAAGCCCTATTCATAATATATTGATGAATAGATTGATCAATGAAGACGGATTTGTCGTAGCAGGCACCAGTGCCGGAGCGATGGCGATGTCAACGGAAATGATTTGTGGGGGTAGCAGTACCGAGGCTTTGCAGAAAGGTGCCGTTCGGATGAAGAAAGGGATGAATCTGATACCGGAATTGATTGTGGATTCCCATTTTATCCAACGGGGGCGTTTTGGGAGATTGGCGGAAGCCGTGGCTCGTTTCCCCCATTTGATGGGAGTCGGACTGGCAGAAGATACCGGATTAATCATCAAGGAAGGGAATGAATGTAAAGTAATCGGTTCCGGCATGGTGATCTTATTTGATCCAAGTGAACTGACCCATAATAATTCGGAGATATTGGAAAAGGGTACTCCTATGTCGATTTTCAATCTAAAGACCCACGTATTGGCCAATAGTGATAAATTCATCATTGATCAGCGTAAACTTGAAGTATTACCCATAGATGCTCCTTTTGAATGATCCATACAGTAGGTAATAGAAAGCCCCTGCTTTGGATACCAATTGGCGTTTTTATTTTCTCAACGCTGTTATTGGTTTTGGCGATAATCAATTTCTGGTTTGGGCAATCGAGGGGCGGTATCATGCTTTTTTGCGAACAGGCGAGAGAGGGCTTTGTCAAACAACCGTCCAATTCATATTCCAATATCGGATTTGTGATCGCCGGCTTGGTTGTGGCCTGGCAGATGTTCCGGAATCGTTTTGATGGTAAAAACCTGATGACCCGGACTTATTTCTTTCCGATTCTATTCGCTTCGGTCTTGATTCTCTTGGGTATCGGTTCGTTTGCCATGCATGCTACCAATACCCGATGGGGCGGCTTTTTCGATTTGTTTTCGATGTTTCTGTTCTCGGCTTTCGTATTCAGTTATGGCTTGATGCGGTTGTTCGGATTTTCGAGGGGTGTTTTTCTTGTTCTTTATATTGTGAATGTAACTTTTTGTTCGTGGTTGCATATGTCGCCCTATAATGAACTGGGTGTAATGTTGAAAGCTTCGGAATTCTGTTTCATCACTCATTTGGTAGTAGCGGTTATTGCGGAAGCGACATTGAAATTTTCCAAGAAGAGTATCATTGATATCAAATGGGGATTGATGGGTGTAGGGACACTCATTGTCGCATTCATCATATGGAATCTGTCCCGCACACAGGATAGTTGGTTCTGCAATCCCGATTCCTTAATCCAGGGACATGCGATGTGGCATTTATTAGATGCATTGGCCGCTTACTTCGTGTTCATATTCTATGTCAGCGAAACCAAAGGGGAGTAAGGACTATCCTTTAGCATAAATCTCAACGGCTTTTTCCCCTGTACCGGAAATATAAGCCCTATACATTCCCTCGGTATTGAAAGGCAAAGCTATATTGCCCAGTGCATCTACGGCTATCAAGCCGCCGTCACCATTGATTTCCAAAAGACGTTTCATGATGACTTCATCGGCTGCTTTTTGAAGTGGATAACCTTTCAACTCCATCAGACAGTGGACATCATAGGCCACGACCCCTCTGATGAAATACTCGCCGCTCCCCGTACATGAAATGGCACAGGTACGGTTATCGGCATAAGTACCGGCACCGATAATCGAACTATCGCCGATTCTTCCGAATTTCTTATTGGTCATGCCGCCTGTCGAAGTAGCGGCGGCCAAGTTGCCATCCAAATCCAAGGCTACGGCACCTACTGTTCCGAACTTCTGTTCTTTGTTTTCCTTATCGCTGTGGTCGAGTTGGAAATTATCACTGCCTTTGATTTTCTGCCATTGCTTATATCTGAATTCATCAAAAAAATATTCCTGATCGACGAATGGGGTGTCGTGTAGTTTTGCAAACTCTTCCGCACCATCGCCAACCAAAAAAACATGCTCGGATTTTTCCATGACTTTTCTGGCCAGTCGAATCGGATTTTTTATGCCACGTACTGCCGCTACCGCCCCTGCATTTCTTTTATTTCCTTCCATGATAGAGGCATCCATTTCATGCTCTCCTTTGGCATTGAAAACAGAGCCTTTGCCGGCATTGAATAAATGACAATCTTCGAGCGAACAGACTGCTGCTTCTACGGCATCGATAGCCGTGCCTCCTTTCTCTAGAATTCCTTCTCCTTCAGTCAATGCCTTCCACAAAGCATCCTTGTATGTTTTTTCTTTTTCAGGTGTCATATTGGAACGGAGAATAGTCCCCGCTCCTCCATGAATGGCTATGGCAAACTTGTTCATTCTTATGATTGATAAGTGGTTCTGTTAATTTCTTATAAATCCGAAAATTAATCTTTTTCGACATTATTAGACTTATCTCTAAAAAGCATTTGAAAAAATACTTGCATTGTGACGGAAAAAAGAAGTAAAAAACTACAAAGACAATGGAAGCGATGATTTTTTTCATATGAAAATGTTAATCCAAGAGGTATTGGGGACTCCAAACCACTGTCATACATACTGAAAAATTCAAGAAACAATTTATGCTTTACAAAATTCAATTAAAACAACTTACACATTAAACATTACAATAATTAAAAAACAACCCTGTCACAAGTGGCGTTAAATAAGATTAAAATTTTCAGAATTGGCAAGGTCTGTGAAAATGTATGGGAAAGTACGAATACCATTACTACCCAAATCTTATAAAATACCACAAGATGAAAAAGTTATTGAGAATATTTACAATTACGGCCATAACGATTTTCATACATTCAGGCTTGAATGCTCAGGCTTGCTTGTTGAATTCGACAGGTTCGGTTTCGGAATCCAATTGTAATGCGTCATATACATTATGTGATTATACCGTTGAAATCTGTGCGGATGTACCGGCTTCTCCGGCACCTAAAAGAATTACTTTCACGCTGAATTATGATAGTAATAATGACGGGACGACCGATACCCAAATCAGTTATACTTACGATCCTCCCGGTTCGGGAACGATTCCGGCAGGGACTTTCTGCTTGTCGGATGTGAGTGAACAATTTGTCATTACGGTGGCGCCCAATTCTACCATAGATGTCAATGTAACCGCATTTACAGGGGCCGGTTCAGGCAGTGACTGCGTTACTTTCACTGCCTCCACAATTGCCAAGGATAATGTTGTGATAAGTGATTTGCCTGTGGAGTTGGATGAGTTCGTCGGAATAATGAATAGTAAGGACGTTTTATTAAAATGGACGACATTAAGTGAAGTCAATTCCTCTCATTTTGAAGTAGAGAAAATGACGAATGTTACAGGGAGATTCGTACCTATCGGCAAGGTGGAATCAAATCACGAATCCGTTATTGAAAGAAATTATCATTTTATCGATGAAAAACCAGAATATATGAATTACTACCGCTTAAGAATGGTTGACTATGACGGTTCTTTCGAATATTCGAAAGTCGTTAAGGTCATGAATGAAAACGTGTCTGAATTCCAGATGAACGTTTTCCCTAACCCTGCGAAAACCAAAAGTAAAATAATGGTAAACGCTCCGGGTAACAATCAGGATTTGCTCTATACCGTTTATTCTAAAAATGGGAAAAAAATACAAGAAAGAGTAATTCCTGTAGAAAAAGGAAATAATATTATCGACCTGGATATGGAATCATGGCCGGACGGACAATATATTTTAAATATTATCCTGGGCGATCATGTCCAAAGTGAAATGATAATGAAGATGAATTTCAATTAGTGCTTGGCGTAATGTAACTGTACAGAGGCTATCCGAAAGGGTTGCCTTTTTTATTTCCATAATTCAAATTAATCCGGCAATAGGATTGAATTTTCCATAAAGTATTTTCTCAATATTATCTTCACCAACACCTAGCCATTGATCAAGTATTGTAGAATAAACTCGCCTAAAGTCCATGTTGTAAATTAAGTTTCCATCTTCATCGGGATTTTTTAAATCCGCAGGCTCTCCGATGATTTCGCTTTTTCCAAAATCACCATTAAAAATAAAAACGGGTGCCGATGTACCGTGATCAGTACCCCTTGATCCATTTTCTTCAATTCGTCTTCCGAACTCTGAATAAGTCATGGTTGTTACATTTTCATGCATGTTTTTTTTCTTCAAATCCGCATAAAATAAAAAAACCGCATTTGATAACTGAGACAACAATTCCCGGTGCTTCCATTTTTGTTGTGCATGTGTATCGAAACCATCCAAACTTACATGGTAAATACTCGTATTTAATCCCCCTTTTATTAACTTAGCCACTGTTTTGAGTTGAGCAGATAAAGGATTATTTTCATAATGCACTTCATTTTTCCCCTCCTTGCTTATTCTGGATATAGTGCCTGAATAATTATAAATGTTATTTGAAGTTTCTTTAATGAAATCCAATTCTTTTTTATAGAGAGGCCATTCATTATTTTCAATTTCATGAAGTTCGGCTTCTTTTATTAATTCTTCGAATTCGTCAAGTTGATCTACGAAAAAACCATATTGTGATTTATCGCCTTGAAAAACCAATCCCGAATCCTCTCCGAGTTGAATAGCCGGAGGGTGCGTGGAAAATGAGTTAGATGATGCATTGGCAATGATCTCCAAGTACCTACCCATCCAGCCTGAATGTTTTTTATCCCCCCTATCAGAAATACCTCCTTGCCAAAGGTCTGTAGAATAAAAATGAGATAAATCAGAAAAAGGATTACCTACGTTATTAATGATTTTCACCATTTTCTTATCCCACATTTTTTTAAAAGGCTTCATGCTTTCAGGGATGGAAAAATCATTATTTAAAATAATGGATTCTTCTTTCGGGACATGAAGGGTTGGTCTTTGGCGTTTGTACGTTCCAAAATCATATGTAGGGATGATTGTGTTCAACCCGTCGTTCCCTCCTGCTAGTTGGATAAGGACTAAAATTCTTTTTTTATTTTCTTGGGGAATCAGTGGCGTTTGGGTGAAAACACGAAAAGGCATATTGGAAAACATGAATGTAGCTCCTGTAAACAAGCCCATTTTTTTCATAAATGCCCTCCGTCCATTCTTGTGATTATTTGTACACATAATGCAGGATTTAAATTAGTTGAGATGCAGGCGAATGGAAAAAATAAGCAACCAGGGCAGCTACCTGCCATTCTGTATCTTCCCGATTCAAATTCCACCAGCCTGTCCTAAACACCTCCTCGGGCCAGTCTCCTTTGAATTCAAGTACTTGCTTATCCAGATTTCCTTGTTGCTGTTTTTTTTCAATATCGAAATAGGAAATAATAGACGAGGTGATTTCCTCCGGATCGGAAATGTCTTTTGAAATCTTTAATGCTAAACCTTTAAATATTTCCCGTTTGTTTTTCTTTGTCAATTCATAGATAATCCAATCGGCCATCTTCCACCTCCTTAATAATTTTGTTGGATTAATCCAATTCCGCCCCCCTTGCCAACCTGACACATTAGGCGGATTAAATAATGCCTGACCAGTCCATTCGCAAAGGTGGATAAATTCTATTTTTTCTTTTTTATCTCCAAAATCAATATTCAATTCATTCATTAAGACAAATCCTAATTCCATAGGGTCTTTTATCTTAGTTCCTCTAAATTCATTAGAATGGAATTTTTCGCTTTTATACACGGCGGTAAATAGCGGGGTTAAATCAAAATCATTTTCAATAAAAACCACACTCATTTTTTTTACAAAACCATCATCTATTTTATTGTGAATAAAATTCGAATATATTTTTCTGCAAATAAAATCAGCAATTTCCTCTTTTTTTTCCTTGAATAACAAATCAATTGCTTTATGGTAATTGAAATTATCTTTTTTATCAAAAATTGTTTTTTGGCTATTGTCAAAATCATTTTCATCAAAATAAACCTTGTTCCAATTTATTTCTTTCCATCCGGTAAATGCACGAGATAATTCAGTAATGTCTTTTTGGGTGTAACCATTATTTTTCCCGAGTAAAAACAATTCCAATAATTCCCGGGAAAAATTCTCATTCGGTTTTTTAGCAATATTTTCATTGCCATTTAGGAAATTCAACATTGCAGGAGTCAATCCTATTTCCTTGACAAGTTTCTTGAAATTGCCTAAAGCATTTTTTTTCAGAACCGAAAAATACTGGTGAAGCATAATCGGACTTTCGTATTCCCAAAAAGAAGTCGAAAAGTGATTGGCCCAAAACATAATTATTTTACCCTCAATAGCATTCTTTTTTATTCCTGTTAAAACATGGGTGCAATAATCAATATAATGTTCTTCAATTAAGCCATCTTTTAATTCACCATTCTTTTTTTTATAATTTTTCAATGAACCATAGACCCATTTTGGAGGGTCGATGGATTTTTGTTTTTTTGTTTTTTTAATTTCCGCATCAATCCATTCTAAAGGTTGCTTATTCAATATGGCATTTATTGTCTCATACGATGCCCCATATGCAATCTTTCTGAACACATACTGTATTTGTTTAAAATCCCAGGGGTTGTTTTCATTAGGGACATAAGGTTTGATGTGAGATGTACTCGTTGCAGACATGATATTTTATTTGATGTGTCTAAAACACATCAAATAAAAAGGATCTTATGCAGTGTGGATAACTTTTTACGACAGGGTGTCTATATCTATGGTCGAAAATGATTTTTTCGACTGTAAAATTATTTGCTGAAATCAATTTCAGTATTATCTCCAATATTCAGACTTTGCCTCATCCCCTTTATAGAAGCATCATTTCCTACTACGGATTCTTTTAATACGATTTCTTCGATTTTGGCATAATTACCGATAATCGAATCTGAAACAACAGAATGATTAATAACCGTATTGTCACCAATGGTAACATGAGGTCCGATAATAGAACTGCTGATTTTACAATTCTTCCCAATGGCCACCGGATGGATGATTATGGTGTTGTAATAACTCGGAAGGTCGGATGTTACGAATCCTTCCTTTTTCAACAACATGGAATTCGTTTCCAGCAATACCTCTTTCTTTCCACAGTCATACCAATTATTAATTGTCACCGGAGAAAAACCAACGCCATTATCAATCATCATCATAAGGGCATCCGTCAATTGGTATTCCTCATTTGTCCTCAAGTCATTTGAAATGATTTGATTGAGAGATTGGACAAGGACATCCACTTCCTTTATTTTATACAATCCGACCAAAGCCATGTTTGATTTAGGAATCTTGGGTTTTTCCACCATTTTAACAACTTGGCCTGCATCATTGATTTCCGCTACGCCGAACTCTCTTGGCGTATCTACTTTTTTTACACCTACACAAGAATGCTCGCTATTTAAAAAACGAACCAGATCCGTATCATAAATGGTATCTCCGAGTATAATGAAAATTTCATCTACTCCTTTGAGGGTTTCCCTGGCAGTCCATATCGCATGTCCCAAACCCAAACGATTATCCTGTTGCACGAATTCCTTATTTAAATTGGGATACCTTTTTTCAAGATACAATCTTATTTTCTCCCCTAAATGACCAATAACAAAAACAAAATCAGTTACTCCACTCTCAACCAATTGATCGATGATAAATGAAATAATCGGTTTTCCAGCTACCGGGATTAGGGGCTTGGGTTGTGTATAAGTATGTGGGCGTAAACGTGTGCCGACACCGGCGACAGGAATGATGACTTTCATAGGAATACAATTAATATTTCAGACACACATTTTTAGGTTCGGTAAAAAAACGTAGGGCCTCCTGCCCTCCTTCACGACCTACACCCGAATTCTTCACCCCTCCGAAAGGCGTTCTCAAATCTCTCAACAACCAACAGTTGACCCATACTACACCAGCTTGTATTTTTTCGGCCATCCGGTTGGCACGGGCTACGTTCTGCGTCCAAATAGTTGCCGATAATCCATATTCAACCGAATTCGCATATTCCAATACTTCCTCTTCCGTATCAAAAGGCATAATAGTGACTACCGGTCCGAAAATTTCTTCTTGGTTTGTTCTACAATAAGCGTCCAATCCTCCTATGATTGTCGGGCGTATGAAGTACCCCTTTTCAAACTTGGTTCCTTCCATGATGACTTCTTTACCGCCGCAGAGTACCTCCCCTCCTTCTACTTTGGCAAGCTCGATATAACTCATTACTTTTTCCTTGTGTTGTTGACTCACCAAAGCACCCAAGTCTGTAACAGGAGAAAAAGGATCGCCCACTTTCAGAAATTGTGTTCGTTTGACAAATTCATCCTTGAATTTATCATAAATCGGTCGCTCTACGAATATCCGTGAGCCACAAAGGCAAATCTGACCATTATTGGAAAAAGATGAGCGAATGGTATCGAATATCATCTTATCAAAATCACAATCCGCAAAAATGATATTCGGATTTTTCCCACCCAATTCCAAGGAAAGTTTCTTAAACATCGGGGCTGCCGTCTTTGCTATTTCCCTTCCTGTGTTTGTTCCTCCTGTAAAAGAAATAGCTTTAATCTTGGGATGCTCGATGATGGCTCTTCCGGCAATAGGGCCCAATCCGTGAACGATATTGAGTACGCCGGGAGGCAAACCTGCTTCTTCACATGCTTTAGAAAAGAGGAAGGCTGTCATAGGGGTAATCTCGGAAGGCTTGGCAATAACACAATTGCCACTAGCCAGAGCAGGAGCTATTTTCCATGTAAAAAGATAAAGCGGCAGATTCCACGGTGAAATACAGCCGACCACACCTATTGGTTGCCGCAAGGTGAAATTGACTGCATTTTTTTCCATATGGTGGGATTCCGAAGCAAAATGCATGATGGCTGTTGCAAAGAAACGGATATTGGCATGGGCTCTTGGAATATCCACAGTCTTGGCCATTGTAATCGGTTTACCCGAATCCATGCTTTCCGCATAGGCGAATTCTTCGGCGTTCTGTTCTATGATATCCGCAAGGCGGGTCAGGATACGGAATCTTTTCTCAACCCCACAGGTGGACCAATCAGGAAAAGCACGCTCGGCAGCTTCCACGGCTTTCTGCACATCCGTGGCTTCCGAAAGCGGAATATGGGAATACACCTCTCCTGTTCCGGGGCTGATATTTTCCATATAATTACCCGAATCAGGTGGTGCTAATGCACCTCCTATATAGTTCTTAATATACTTTACAGGCTTCATCGATAAGGTTTGGTCAATTTCAAATGGTAATAATAAAGAAAAGTATTGAATCATTTTATAACAAATGATGTTTGTATTTTTGCAACAGAAAGGAATTTAATAAAGTAATTATTGTTGATTATGGCTAATGATTGGAATTTAGGCGAAAAGGAAAGGAAAGGAATCGCAAAGGAAATCGAAAAAGCGGTACTCATTAGTGTAATCATCGGGAACCAATCCCAAGAAAAAGCCAATGAGTATCTAGATGAATTGGAATTCCTTGCTCAAACAGCCGGGGCCGTTACCGCCAAGCGGTTCACTCAGAAACTATCCCACCCTGAGAGCCGTTACTATGTAAGAAAAGGGAAAATGCTCGAAATCAAGGAATATATCGAAACCCACAAGGATGTAACCCTCGCTATTTTCGATGACGACCTTTCCGGCAAGCAGGTGAGTCTGCTAGAAGAGGAATTCAAGATAAAAATCCTGGATCGGAGTAATCTTATTTTAGACATTTTTGCCGATAGGGCCCAGACCGCACAAGCCAAGGCTCAGGTGGAGTTGGCACAAATGCAATATATGCTTCCCCGTCTTCGAGGACTATGGACACACTTGGAACGACAACGGGGTGGTATAGGTATGAGGGGGCCGGGTGAAACAGAAATCGAAACAGATAGACGTATCATTCGGGATAAGATTTCGGTACTCAAGAAAAAACTGGAGAAAATAGACCGGCAGAATGCCAACCGCAGAAAACAGAGGGGGCAACTCATCCGTGTCTCCCTAGTAGGATACACCAATGTAGGGAAATCCACACTCATGAATACATTAAGCAAATCGGATGTATTTGCGGAAAATAAACTATTCGCTACATTGGACACAACGGTTCGTAAAGTCGTATTCGATACCATGCCGTTCCTTTTGTCGGATACCGTCGGATTTATCCGGAAACTCCCTCACCACCTGGTCGAAAGTTTCAAATCCACATTGGATGAAGTCAGGGAAAGCGACATCATTCTGCATGTGGTGGATATTGCCCATCCGCAATACGAGGATCACATTGCTTCTGTAAACAAGACCCTCCAAAGTCTTGAGGTATTGGAAAAACCGACCTTGTATATTTTCAATAAAATCGATTCATATAGGAAACGGAATTACGATGCTTTTTTGGAAGACGAAATCAAATCCGAAATTGAAAAGGAACTCAAGGAGAATCTCGAAAACAACCTTAACAATCCCGGTATTTTTATTTCGGCACTAAAAAAGGAAGGGGTTCCCGAATTGAGGGAAATCCTATCGTCGATGATTCGGAAAGAATATGAAAAAAGATATCCTTATCAGGCCAAGACTTGGTAAGTGTTCAGAAGTTGTTTAAAATTATTTTTTGAACGGAGATGATTTTCAGGTGTTTTATTTTTTAGATTACTTTTGCAATCCTAATCAGAAAAGAAAATCATGAATCCAATATTAGATAAGTATGCCGACCTCCTTGTGAATTATTGTGTGGAATTACAACCCGGAGAAAAGCTTTTGGTAAGAACCACGACATTGGCAGAGCCGTTAGTTCGGGAAATTTACAAAAAGGCCATTCAGGCCGGAGGCCATATGGAGGTTGAATTTGAATTCAGGGAGCAACATCGGACTTTTTTCACCTATGGAAATGACGAGCAACTCTCTTATGTGCCTACTTTACTAAAGGAGGCATTACAATATTTCAATGCCTATATTTTCATCCGTGCCCCTTTCAATCTCAATGATGAAGAATCGGTTGATCCGGCCAGAAGGAAAATCGCCAAAGAAGCATTGGCACCTTTGTATAAAATCTATTCCCAAAGGACGGCCACCCGTGAAATGAAGAGGAACCTTTGCCAATACCCCACCTTGTCTTCCGCCCAAAATGCCAAGATGTCTTTGGAGGAATACGAGGAGTTTGTCTTCAATGCATGTGGACTATTTGAGGAAAAACCTATTGACAAATGGTTGAAGAGAAGAAAAGATCAACAAAAAGTCGTCGATTTATTGAATTCCAAATCGAAGATACAATACAAGGGGAACGACATTGACATTTCCTTTTCTGTAAAAGATAGGATCTGGATCAATTCCGACGGACAGACCAATATGCCTTCCGGAGAAGTCTATACCGGCCCGGTTGAAGATTCGGTCAATGGAAAAGTACGTTTTTCCTTGCCTGCATTATATATGGGACGTGAATTAGAGGATGTGACCCTTTGGGTGGAAGACGGTGAAGTCAAAAAATGGGAAGCCAAGGGGGATGTTGCCTTTTTGGATGAAGTTTTCGCCATGAAGGGAGCCCGCAGATTTGGAGAAGTGGCTATTGGCACCAATTATGATATTACGAGAAGAACCCGCAATATTCTTTTTGATGAAAAAATAGGTGGAACCATCCATATGGCAATCGGACAATCCTATTATCAAACAGGCGGAAAAAACGAATCGCCTATCCATTGGGATATGATAACAGATATGGTGGATGGCGGGGAGATTTATGCCGACGACGAACTAATTTATCAGAACGGAAAGTTTTTATTCTAGTCATAACCGTTTGCTCTGAAAAATTGTTATTATATTAGACATCATATCAGATTAAAATTGCAGGAAAGCCAAGTCATAGAAGTCAAGGAGTTATTTGCCAAGTACCTCGAAGAAAAAAAACTTCGTAAAACACCGGAACGTTTTGCTCTTTTGGAAGAAATATATACCCGTAGCGATCATTTCGATGCAGAGCAATTGTATATCGATATGAAAACCAAAAATTTCAAAGTGAGTCGGGCTACGGTTTATAATACTTTGGATTTATTGGCAGAGTGCAACCTTATTCGGAAACATCATTTCGGGCAGAATCTTTCCTACTACGAGAAATCGTATTCCTATCGTCAACATGATCATTTGATTTGTACCGAGTGTAATAAGATTCTGGAGTTCTGTGACCCACGGATACAGAATATCAGAGATGTGGTTGCCGAGCATTACGGATTCGAAATAAACAGCCACTCCCTGAATTTCTACGGTCATTGCAAGGACGAAAATTGTAAAGGCAAGAAAAACAGGGTGACTTGTGAATAATAATGATTTGGAAAAAGCCCGGTTACGATAAAAGCAACCGGGCTTTTTCCAATGTTTCGGGTTTGCCTACATCCAACCAAAGCCCTGTGTCGTTGTCATAATTTTTGATGACATGATTTTTTGCACAATCCAAATAAGTATCAATAATAGAAAATTTCCCTTTTCTCCTAAAAAGGGTGAATATTTCCGGTTCTATGATATGAATCCCTGAAAAAGCCTTGAAATACAAATCATTTTCCGTAGGTCTTCTTTGCCGCACAACTCCTTCGTTCACATTCGTCCAACCATGGAGGGTGTTGTTTTCATCAAACAATAAATAACGGGATGTTTTCCTTTGGCGGGTGACCAAGGTAGCGAGTGCATTATTTTTCTGATGTGCCTCGAAAAGCAAATGTAAATCCAAATCGGAAATGACATCAACATTATGCAGAAGGAAAGGGCCTTCTTGTAAAAAACCGGCTGCTTTTTTCAGCCCCCCTCCGGTTTCCAACAACAGTCCCCTTTCGTCCGAGATTATAATTTCAGCACCGAAATCCTGTTGTTCCAAAAAATCAATTACTAAATCTGCGAAGTGATGGACATTCACCACGATTTCCCTGAAACCGAACTTTACAAGTTTTCTAATATTGATTTCCAATAAAGTCCGGCCATTGATTTCAACCATCGCCTTTGGGCGGTCATTGGTCAAAGGTCTTAAACGGGTTCCCAAGCCCGCAGCGAAAATCATGGCTTTTTTCATCTGTGATTTATTCCTTTGTTTAGCTATTGGATATTGAAAACTATTTTTCCGAATTGTAATCCTTTTTCCATTCTAAGGAATGCATCGTTGCCTCCTTCCAATGTATAAATACTATCGATGACGGGCACTATCTTATGTCGATCCACAAAATCAACCATATCATTGAATTCCTTGTCCGAACCCATTGTAGAGCCGAAAATGGATAGTTGTTTCCAGAAAATAATCTGAGGATTAAGCTTACTGATATTACCCCTTGTTCCACCATAAAAACAAATTCGCCCTCCCGGATTGCATAGCTTAACCAAATTCATGAACCCATCCCCACCGGCACTATCAATAATCACATCAAAACCGCCTGTTTGTTTTCCAAAGGATTTCCAATCGGCTGTCTTATAGTTCAAACCACCGGCAGCGCCCATTTCCTCTGCCTTAGCAATTTTCCAATCACTTCCGGAGGTTACCCATACTTCACAACCTAAGGCTAAAGCAAATTGGAAAGCAAAAAGGGCAACACCACCACCCACTCCTGAAATCAATACCCGATCCTCCTTACGGGCTTGGCATCGGGTCATCAGGGCCCGATAGGCCGTCATCCCTCCCAGGGGAAGAGCTGCTGCCTGTTCCATTGTCAGGTGTTCGGGTTTAGGTCTGATTTTATCAGCATCAACCCTTACCTTTCCGGCAAAGGTTCCCTGAGTCGGCAAACCCAGTATATGGTAGGTGGAAGATTGATATTGCTCACTTTCCCCCCAATTATGATTGGGATTGATAATAACCGGTTTCCCTTGATAGAGACCAACACCATCCGAACCTAAAATAATCGGGACTTTGATACCCGGATACATTCCTTTGGTTATCCAGACATCCCTATGGTTCATGGCTGCCGCCTTGACATCAACGATAATGCCACCATTGGCTTTAGGATCGTCGGTATCTGATACAATAAGTGGCTGTCCGAGTTCTTTCAGTATGAGTGCTTTCATAAAATATTTTTGTTATCCTGCTGTTTCAGGCAGGAATTCCATATTCTTTTTCAATTGCTTTATGGATTGAGTTCACATAAAGGTATGATTTAGCATATAAATTGCTAAATTTGCGTGTTTTTATATTTGGATGAAAACAAAGAGTAACATCTCTTGTTTTGTCTGAAAGAAAGGAATCTAATTTTTAAATCAATCAGGAAATCATTCTAATGGATCCGCTTAAACAGAAATTCCAAGAAAAGGCACTCGAAGTTTACTCAGAAGTCAGACAGCTAAGAAAACAACACGCCGACGTAAAAGTAGGTGAAGTTACACTGGGACAGATGATGGGAGGTATGCGTGGTGTGAAAAGCATGTTGTATGAAACATCACAATTAGATCCTCAGGAGGGTATCCGTTTCAGAGGGTATTCCATCCCGGTATTGAGGAAATTGTTACCTACGGCTTCCGGAGACAAAGAGCCATTGCCGGAAGGGTTGTTTTGGTTGATGTTGGTTGGAGAACTCCCCACGGAAGAGGATGTGAAATGGTTATCAGAGCAGTGGAAGAGGAGAAGTGTCGTTCCCGAGCATACTTTCAAGGTATTGGATGCTCTTCCGGAGAACACCCACCCGATGACACAATTCACCATTGCTATTTCTTCCATGCAGACCGAAAGCGTTTTTGCCCGAAGGTATGCTGAGGGGATGAATAAAAGCGAGTATTGGGATGCTACCTATGAAGATGCAATGAACCTCATTGCGAAACTTCCGAGAGTGGCTTCATATATCTATAGGCGTTCCTATCATGGTGGCGACATCATCAATCCGGATATTTCCTTGGATTGGGGAGGGAATTTTGCCCATATGCTAGGTGTTGACAAACCGGGTTTCAAGAGCCTTTTGAGATTGTATCTGACCATACATGCGGATCATGAAGGGGGCAATGCTTCCGCCCATACTACGCAATTGGTCGGTTCTACTTTAAGTGATGTTTATCTTTCCCTTTCTGCCGGAATGGATGCATTGGCCGGGCCACTTCACGGATTGGCCAACCAGGAAGTCATCAAATGGGTATTCAGGATGATAGATACATTGGGAACCCGTCAACCGACCAAGGAACAAATTGCCGATTATGTCAATAACACATTGGCTGCGGGTAAGGTAATCCCCGGTTATGGCCATGCTGTATTAAGAGAGCCGGACCCTCGATTTGTGGCACAGAAAAGGTTTGCAGAGGAGTATATCCAGAATTCGGATATTATTTCAGTGATATGGAAAGCCTTCGAGGTTGTTCCACCAATTCTTAAATCGTTAGGTAAGGTAAAGAACCCTTGGCCAAACGTAGATGCCCATTCGGGAGCATTATTGGTCCATTACGGAATGACGGAATACAGTTTCTATACCGTATTGTTTGGCGTAAGCCGTGCTTTGGGTGTTTTATCTTCTGCTTGTTGGGCTAGAGCGTTGGGGCTTCCTTTGGAAAGACCTAAATCAGTAACTTCTGAATGGGTTAAGGAATTCCTAGCTACAGAGAACGCCAATGTTTAATAAAATAATCGGAATCGGAAAATGATGTTTTCCGATTCCGATTACCGATAAGGCTTTATTGTGAAAAGTCTATCAGGCATTATCACGAATAAAATTGTATAGAAAAAACAATTCGTGATAATGCCTTTTATTTTTTGAACACTTCGATTTTCTTCGTTTCTACCACCAAGTCGGTAAACTTACCTTTGAAGCGAGTAGCTTTGACAATATGGTTATCAATCCAATGGTAATTCCCACCCCGGGGTTTATCCATCAATAAACCGTGGTATTTGAACCCATGTCTATCCAGCCATTCGATAGTAATGTCCCTTGTATCTTCTGTTCTTGAGGTGAAAAAAGTAATGATATGACCTTCATCATACCATTTGTTCAGGATCTTGAGTGCATCCGGATATGGCATGACTGTTACCATTCTTTCCGGTTCTTCATTCGGTACATCATCACAGACGGTACCATCGATGTCTATCAGATAATTTTTAACTCCTTCTGGAAGAATAGGGCTTACTGCTTCCCCTTTTTCATTAAAAGCCTGTTTTAATGTATGGTTTTCATTCTTTTCCATTTCCAACTTTTCTAATTAAGCACGCAAAATTAAGAACTTATTTAAACTTATCGCATATACGATTCCTTAAATCGATTTAAGGAATCGATTCCTATCATTATTACGAATGGATACGATATAAGATACATCATCCATTACAAGTAACAATTATATAACATAAAACGAGCCAAAAGATAAGTTGTTCATGAATAATCATCCGATCATATTCAAGGAGGAAAACCTTTGTCCCAAGACTTTTTCGGCATCTCCATCCATCCAATGGTTAATCACTTCCGAGTAAATCTGTCGGAAATCTATTTGGTATTTCAAATCTCCATTATCCAAATCGGAAAGATCGGGAGCGGCGTTGAAGAAGCCCTGTTTTTTCAAACGTCCACCCATCATGAACAGGTTATTCGCCGTGCCATGATCGGTGCCATTCCCTGCATTCTGTTTTACCCTTCTGCCGAATTCCGAAAAAGTAAGAATCAGCGTTTCATCGAATAATCCGTTCTTTTTCAAATCCCTGATAAAGGCCTTCATTCCTTCAGCATAGGTTTCCAACAAGCGATCCTGTTTGCCTTTTTGACCGGCATGCGTATCAAAACCGCCGAGTGATGCATAATAAATTCTGATATTGGCCTTAGCCGTCATCAATTCCGATATCTGTTTCAAGTCCTTACCGAAAGTCGTTTGTGGATAAGTGACAGTAGAACGATGGACTTTGGATTTTTCAAATAAATAATCGGCAGAAGATTGGGTATCCGTCATGGTTTTATAGAGGTAGGCCACGTTGTCATGATCGTGATCATCGTGATGATGTTCTGCTACCATTTTGAGAAATCTATTACCGGATGTTTTTCTCAATTTCCCGATATTATTGGTAGCGAAACCATCCTTTTCCTTCCCCTTAAGGGCCAGATTGAGATTATCATCGACATCTAGGGCATAATAAGGAGGACAACCGTTGCATTCATTGTCCAAAAAACGACCGAGCCAGCCGGTACTCCAATATTCTTCACTTCCGCTTCCGGTTTGCCAGATATCCATAGAACGGAAATGGGAGCGGTCGGGATTGGGGTATCCTACACTGTTAATAATGGTCATTTCACCTTCCTTGAAAACGGATTCCAAAGGTTGCAATACAGGATTGAACCCAAGCGTGTCATTTAACCGGATGACCTTTCCCTTTTCGATTCCCAGTCGGGGACGTGCATTGTAGTAAATGTCATTTTCGAAGGGGACGATGGTATTCAAACCATCATTACCTCCGGATAACTGGACGACCACCAATCTTTTTCCGACTTTGTCATTCCAAATATCGAACAAGCCCGTAGAACGAATGAATTCGGGAAGCATCATGGCTCCTGTTGCCAATGATGATGTTTTTAAAAAATCTCTTCTTTTCATCTTTTTCATTTTAGCACAATTGGTATTCGGGCAAACTCAATGTTCTGGAAACCATCGAAATTATTATTTCCTTTTCTGTATTTCTTTTCAATCCGGCCGTGAGCAGTTTCTTATCTGCGGATAACCTCGGGTGGATAAAGTAACGAATTAAATCCGAAACGATACTTTCCGTTTCCTTTCCTTTATAAAAATCAAAAATGGGTCGGAGATCAATCGTTTTCTTCGGTTTCGAATTTCCGGAGGAATATCCTTTTATTACAACATCATTGGCATGTATGAAGTAAAACGGCAAATTCAGTCTTGTCATCAATGTGGCATTATCTATCCAAGCCTTGTCCCCCGGCCAGCCGGCGACATTCGGCGGATTGAATAATTTTTGTCCTAATCCTCTTCCTATGAAAAATAACGGTTTGTGATTGGATAATTGAATATCCAATATTTTTTTCAATCCTACATATAACTCTATCGGCGATTTGATTTTCACACCTATGTTTTCGGAAGCATAAAACCAATCGCTTGAAAAAATGTGGTGCATTGTTTTTTTAATGTCATAATCCGAGTTATAAAATATATCCGCAATTTCATTTACATTTTTTTCATCAATTTTCGGATTGACAAAATAAGCATGAATCTTCCGGGCAATAAACCGGGCCACTTCCTTATTTTCTAAAATGATATTGATAATATCTTCACCATTAAAATCCCCTGTCTGTCCCATGAAAGTCTTCTTGCCGAAATCATGTCGGCGGGCCACGAATTTATATTCCGCTTTTATTCTATCGGCTTTCCAACCGGTAAAAGCACGACCGGCTTCCTTTACATCCTTTTCAGAATAATTACCGATTCCAATGGTAAATAATTCCATTAACTCCCTAGCGAAATTCTCATTCGGTTTTTCCTTATTGTTCTGTTGGTTATTCAGGTAAAGAATCATGGATGGATCTTTGGCAATGGCCTGTACCAAATCCCTGAAATTGCCGAGGGCATGTTGTCTTATTGTATTCACTTGGCGGACTGCCATGTGGGGCAGTTTGGAGCGGCAGGCAAAATGCCCGTGCCAAAACAAGGTCATTTTTTCTAACAACGGATTCCTGCTATCCGCCATTGAATCATACCAGTTGGTGATTACAAGGGGCATGAACTTCTTGGCTTTGTCTTCTAGGTTTTTCGCCTTGAAATTCTTCATCATACTGCCTTCAAGATCCATTGCTTTTTCCTGAAGGCTTACATATTCGGACGGCAATCTGAAAAGACCGGGGCGACCTCCGGAAAACAAATTATCCAATGCCTTACGAAGAGAAGAATTTTCTTTTTTCCTACTTTCATCGAAACCAAGACCGAAACCGGCTCTAGCATACAAATGTTTTATATCTTCCCAATCACTCATTCCATTTATTTTCCCGTTAGACTCCAATATTTAGGAATCGTTTAATTCGATATGGATAATTAATGTGATTTTAGTCTTGGATATTATAATTGCAATGTTAGAGTTTGTTAAAAAAAATTCAATCCTTCAATGCCTTGATCATTTTTTTTCGAAAAAACAAAGTAGAAAGGAATTCTTCGATTTCCCTTTCCCAACTCGACCATATACGGGATTCTTCGGGCCAATTATTCGTCAGATTGTCATGTAGGAATGGATTACAGGTATAAGCTGCTTTTTTTAATATGGTTCTGTAATGCCATCCGTTCCAATATCTGGAATTTTCCCCGGCCAACCATTCCTGAAGGTTTTTGATGACAAGTAAGGTAAGCTCATCTTGCCACAGGCAGGAACTCGATTTGAGTAATTGTGTGACGGGAGAATTTTCTTCCAGTAACCCTTCTGTTTTTTCATTCCTTCAATGGCTACGGCATTGAATACATCATCAGATACATCATCAATTAAACGTGAGACATTCAGGTTTTGCCAACGTTTCCGGTCACTGCTTGTAATCCTGAATAACAAAAGTGCTTTGGTCCATTCATTATCGTTATGTAGTGCCGTTGCTTCCACCATTGCCTGAATTAATAATTCGCCCCAATCACTCCTTACGAACATATCCACAACATCGCCGGCAGGGAGGTTGAGATATTCCAGCCATTTCGCCGGTTGTATAAGTGCTACCATCTGCCCCAAACGACTGGCCTTGACACCCCCCTTGTACCATTGTACACGAGGGTCGATTCCATCCCTAATCATGGCATCGTCCAATTTATCGGGTAAACGGATTTCCAATTTTTCTTTTTTGTTTGTTCTGGATTTGATATGAATCAGATCCTTCATTCTCTCAAACATTCTTTCGGAAAGAGAAGAATTGGAAATCTTGGCCAACAATCTGACAGCAGACTTCCTGACTTCTTTTCGGCGGTCATCCAAGCATTGTTCAAGAAAAGATTCCAAATCCTTTGTTGGAGTTTTTTCCAAAACCTTCAGGAAACGTACTTTTTGGTTTACACTTTCCCGGGGCCATGTTTCTTCCAGCATTCGGATTGCCTTTGCGGGATCGTTTCTTCTTGTTTTTTCCAAAATCATCAACCGCTGATCGTGTAGCGCCTCTTCCCAGTCCTCAGGTAATTCATCTGCCCGAAGCGAAGACCAATCATCATTCTGGCGAAGGAGCCATTTGCCTCTTTCTCCGATATTTTTCTTGAGTTGTTCCCATAGGTGGGGGGATGATAAGGAACGTTCTAGTAAACCGGGAAGGATTTCGGGGGGGAGGCATTTGTTATTTTTTTCCAAATGGAAGAGGAATTCAGGCAGGGCGTTTTCAAATGCCCCATCCATAATCATGTTCAATAGTTTTATCGCCGTAGTATTACATACTTTTTTTGAATTTTTCGGAGGTATCTCATTGTTGGATATTCTAAAATCTACGGTTTGAAAAGCCGTTTTTTTCATTCTGAATAAAATGGATGCAGTTGCCAAAACCGTTTCTTCATCCGAAAGGTCTTTCAATTCCCATTCATCGGCGATCACTTTAGCATCGACAGAGAGTCCGGCACGTTGGGTACCGACCAGGGCTACTCGTACTATTTCTTTTTCCATATCCTTCATATCCCTACATATCTACCTTCTGCAACAATTCCTAGAGGATTGAACTCCGTTCCTGTCCACTCTCCAAAAGCGTCAATGGAATTCCCTGCTCCCAGTGCCATTATTTTCCAATCACTCAATTCTTTCTTTAGTAATGGAACACCTTGTCCATCCTTATCTACGAAATACAGCGTTCGCCCCTTCATTATAGGTATAACCGAGGTTAATGCCATTGGATAATCCTTGATCCAGGGATTTACAGCTAATACATCCGCATAGTTCCTTAGCGCATCGGACAGAGAAGCACACCCCTTCCAACCATCGACCACATCCTTAATGATTGATTGTTCCCTCATGATTGCCCTTAGGGGGGTAATAGAAGGATAATAAATGATTTCGCCATTGAAAATACGGCCTTTCGGCCAATGGAAAGGAAAGCCCTGATTATTATAATCATATTCCAATACCAAAGCGAATTTCCCTGTATTCCTTCCCATGAACCATGTCCGTCTTACAGCCGCATTGTCAATGTTATTGCTTTGGAATTGCCCTACGACCATCCATTCATCCGGAATACCTTGCTGATTCAATAGTTCGTCTTTAGAAGTGTTGACTCCTAATATTCTCATCAACTCCTTTCTTAATTCTTCGGATAATCGTTCTCTTTTTCCGAAGCCTTTCGAAAGCAGGTATAAATCGGATAATTCTTCCAACATTCTGCTGGGCCAATCAGCTCCCACATTATGTATTAGTGCCAATTCTCTTATTTTTCGGGCTATACCCGAAAGCTTCGAATCGACCATCCTCATAGAAATATTCCTCCACAATTCTGGGCCTGTGTCTTTTTTGAATTTCAGTGCCGAAGATGTCATTTCTGCTCCGCTACCATCCACTGCTGCAAAACCGGTTCTGATGATGTCCTCAAGCCAATTTTCCATATCCCTGATTCCGTTTTCCATCAGTTGTAATCGGTCATTGAAATTTTTTAATTTCCTAGCTTCGGCCTTTTGGATTTCTTCAGGTGTTTTTTCCTTTTGATTCTCAGGTTTGCTCTGTTTGGAATCTCGTTTATCTATCCAATCATCGACCTCTTCGGGACGTTCTCCGGCGACTTTAATCCCATCTGCATTCGAGGTAGCATATAACAACAGGCCGATAGAATGTTTGCAAGGGAACTTACGACTGGGGCAACTGCATTTGAAAGCGGGGCCTTTAAGATCTACAAAGGTTCGGTAGTGAGCGGTTCCACTACTTTTACACATCCCCCACAATGCACGGCCATCCGTTTCAATAGCTATCCATTTTTTGGAAGAAGCCAGACCCTGTCCCCTTTTTGACGTATTGGGATCTGGGGCCAATGCCAATATCTGTTCAGTGGACCAATGCAAATTCTATACGTTTTGAATGGTGAAAATACATTGTTTTATTCAAATGATAGTCGAAACAATAGAGTTCCGCCTAGCGAATCTCACCTTTATTTTTAAATATTGATGGTAAGGGCCTTGTTCTTTTGATAACATCTAGTAACTATCGCTACGTTTTTAAATTAACTGTCTTCTATCTTTTCAGGTTGCCAAACAGTTTCTTCGTAAAAAACTTTTCGTAATGAAGTCTAATTATCCATAACCTTCTTACATTTGTGTGAATTTAAAAATCATATGTGATGGAACATTACGAACCGGGAAAAAAAGGATATATCGTTTTAGGATTGCTTACTGCTTTCATTATGTTTATTCTACTATTGGTATATGTATATCAAATGAATGGAGAAAACATTCCTTATTAAGTCCAAATTCCTTTCCAAATAAAAAAGGAGTCGGTTCGATGAACCGACTCCTTTTTTATTTCAATATGATGTAGTGATTATTTCGTTCTGATTTTTACAGATTCCCCAATCCAACATCCGACACGATACATGTCTCCCGGTTTTTTACCATTCATGAAGACATCTTCCTTCTCTGGGTATTGGCCGTTGTACGCAGTGATATTCTTATTGGCACTCGCCTGCACTTCAGGATCCGAATCTATAGATTTTGCTCTGTTCCATTTATCTATCGCAGCAAGAATAACCATTCTTTGTTCGAAACCGTTCTTACCGCAACTTCTAGCATTCTTCGCATATAAATCTCCAAGTAACAAATAAGGTTTACCAGAACCCGGATTCAAAGATGCTGCCTTAAGGGCATGTTTCTTGGCTTTCGAATATTCCTTCAATTTACGACCATAGGTCACGGCCAAATAATAATGGTATTCTCCCTTTTTACTAGGGTCGGATTCCATATTGATGGCTTCTTCATACTTGGATGCAGCCGTAGGGTAATCTCCTGCCTTATAAGCTTTTTGAGCCTGAATTGCCGGATTATTAGCTGCCCATTCCGCTTTTTGTGCAGCAATATCTTCTGCACGTTTTGCCTGCTGAGCGGCAACCCTGGCATCATTTTCCTTTTTCATTTTTTGATAAATTTCATTCATCAAGGGTTCGGATGCAGTACAGCCATAGCTTTCCAATAATTGGTAGATACGGGTATAATTGTCCTTGTCATTCGGATTGGCATCATACTCCGGTTTCAATTTTTTCACATGGTAGTCACAACCGAATATATCGTTTCCGATTGATTCGAACAAGGGGGCAACAGCATCTTTTTGCTGCTTGTAGTATGCTCCGAATTGTTTATTCTCGGAGATCTGCTTATCACAAAGGGCGTTGATTTTGGAATAAATCGAACGTGCCTGATCGGCATTGATTTTCTTGGCTTTGAAATTATTGACAGTGATATCCGCATAAGGATAGATAACACTGTATCCTAAATTATCACCATTCAATTCGATGGCTTCTTCCAAGGTCTTGAAAATGGCGTCCCTGTCATGGTTGAAGGTATAGTATAATTCATAGACTTTGTTTTCCAATAGGTATCCTTTCTTGTCCTTTCCTTTTTTATCCTTAGGGTAACATTCATACTCCTCATCATACAATTTGACGAAAGTTGCCAACATGGTTTCTTGTTTAGAAGGATCCGTTTCAGTGGCATAAACATTCTTAATGATTTCTCTTCCATCACTGTAATGAAGAGCTCTTTTGCCATCTGCGGCCGGGGCGGCAGTATAGACTTTTTCCCATAAAGGGTAGGCTTTGGCAAAATCCTTTAATTTTACGGCATCCCGATAAAACATGTGCGTGTTTTCCAAATCATCCTTTTTAGAGGAATCATTCCATGTTTCACATTGAGCAAAAGAATTTACGGTAAAAAACGCCGTAAGAGAGAGTGCAAGTAGTGATGTGTAAACTGTTTTCAGCTTCATATCAATTGTATTTACGTTTAAAGAACCATAGGTT
>JAHDFN010000023.1 GCA_020628145.1 Saprospiraceae bacterium
TCGGTTTCGGAAAGATCTTTTAGCTTGATTTTTAATTCTTGATTTACGTTGAATCTATGATTCATACAAACACCTAATAAGGCTCGTTAATCCAGTTTTTCCTTTCCTGCACGACGTGTTTTAAATTGATTTTTACGCCATATTTTTCGGATAAGTGTTGAGCCATGGTGTCGGCGGCATAAACAGAACGATGTTGTCCGCCGGTGCAACCGAAATTAACGGAAAGACTTTCGAAGTTCCTGTCCAGATAATTTTCTACAGCCTTATCCACTAGACTACAAGTATGTCGAATAAATTCGGGGAAATGCGTCCGTGTGTTCAAAAAATCCTGAACGGGTTTGTCTCGACCTGTTTGTGTTTTATATGGATCGAATCTGCCGGGGTTGAGGATGTTTCTACAGTCGAAAACAAAACCGCCGCCATTTTCAGATTCTTCTTCCGGGTAGCCTTCCCGATATGAAAAAGATTTTATGGTAACAACTAGCGGTTTATTTTTGGAAATGTTTTTATCGTAAGGTTTGAATTTTTCCGTTTCCGTTAATTTTTTCAACGTCGAAATCAGATAAGGGGTTTTTATGGGCAATGTTATGTTTTTCAACCACCATTCCAGATTTTTCAAACCCAACGGAATACTTTGGATAAAATAAGGCATTTTTTCCAATAGCCCCCTTTTGCCGTATGCTCCTAAGACCTGGATTAAACGAATCAATAAATAACCGTAAAAATATTCACTGAATTTATTTTTATCGATTTCAATATGTCTTTGTACGGAAGAAATGTAATATTCTAATAATTCATTTCTGACACTTTGCGGAATGTCGGCTTTGGATTGATAGAGTAGGGATGCTAGGTCATATTGTAAGGCTCCTTTACGCCCTCCCTGGTAATCAATGAAAAATGGTTTTTCATCCAGAAGCATGACATTGCGACTTTGGAAATCACGGAAAAGAAAATAATCGGTTTCCGTACTCAGTAGATATTCTACCAAGGTGGAGAAGTCATCTTGTAATTTTTTTTCATCATATTCGATATCCGAAAGATTAAGGAAATAATATTTGAAATAATTCAAATCCCAATGCATGGAAAACCTATCGAATGCATCGTGGGGATGTGCAGGGGAATAATCCAACCCCTTTCCACCTTCGATTTGTATCCGGATTAATTTATCAATTGTTTTTTTGTATAATGTTTTTAATCCGTCAGGAAACTCCTTTTTGTTTTTTCTTAATTTTAAATTCCGGTGCATCAGGGTTTCGTTACCTAAGTCCTGTTGTAAATAAAAAAGGTGATCTTTCTCAATCAATATTTCAGGTACATTCAAACCTTTTTCCTTGAAATGTTTAGAAAATGAAATAAAAGCGATATTCTCCTGTTTATTTTTTCCATATGCCCCGATAACGGAGTGTCCCTCACTTCGCATTCTGAAATATCGCCGACCGGAAGCAGTGTGTGGAAATGCTTCTATTGATTCGACGCTTTGATCGAAATATTCTCTAAATAATTCAGTGAGGGTGGAAATGATTTTATCTTGATCCATTTGTGAAGGCCTTGTTTTGTCATTACGGCAAATATAAAAAAAGCAGCCGAAGGTTTTCCTAGGACTGCTTGCTCATCAATAATTGTGTATGAAATGAATGGGATTCAAAAAGATTAGGTTTTTAATTTAAAACCTACCCCGTGGATATTTTCTATTTTTAGCGAACCATCGGATTTTAAGTATTTCCTGAGCCTGGATATGAATACATCCAAACTACGCCCCATGAAATAATCATCTTCGCCCCAAATGCTTTCCAGAATGAAGGAACGTTTCATCACTTCGTTCTTGTTTTGGACGAATAACCTCAATAGATCCGCTTCTCTTTGAGTAAGTGTTCTCGAATCGACATCTTCATTTTCTAACGAAAGCTTCAGATTCGAATAATCGAATTCGAATTTTCCGAGACGGTAATTGCTCGGCTCTTCCTTGTAGTTGGAAACCTTACTGCGTTTGAGGAATATTTCGATTTTCAGAATCAGTTCCTCGATGCTGAAAGGTTTGGTGATGTAGTCATCCGCACCAATTTTCAACCCGTGGATTTTATCCTCTTTCAATGATTTGGCGGTAAGAAAAATAATCGGTACATCCTTATCGTATTTCCGGATTTCTTCGGCGATGGTGAACCCGTCCACTTCAGGGAGCATCACATCAAGAATGCATAGGTCGAAATTCCCGTTTTTGGAAGTGTCGATGGCATCTTTTCCATCCATACAATGAGTGACCTGATAACCTTGGAGTTCCAAATTGTCTTTAGTGACGAACCCAAGGCTTTCGTCATCCTCAACATAAAATAAATGAGCTTTTTTCTTGTCCATTTTTCTCGAATTGTCGATGGTTAGGATCGGTGTTTGTACTCGGTGCATTTATTTACCTATTATTGAGACGGTAATATGGGTGAATTGGTCAACTTCACTTTTGATTTTTATTTTCCATTCGTGGGCTTCCACGATGTTTTTTACGTAAAAAAGCCCTAAACCAAAGCCTTTTACGTTATGTACGTTACCTGTAGGAACCCTGAAAAATTTATTGAAAACTTTATTCAGATGTTCTTTTGAGATGCCGATCCCCCGATCTTCGATACTCAAATCAACGCCATCCGGGGTCTTTTTTGTGCGGATGGTAATGATGGGTTTCCCCTTGGAATATTTGGTGGAATTGTCCAACATGTTATACATGATGTTGGTGAAATGTAGGCGATCCGCTTTTATCTGACCGGCTAAAGGATCTAGATCCGTGCTGATTTCTCCCTTGAGGTGTTCGACATTTAATTGGGTATTTCCTGCGATATCTTTGATGATCTCATTCAAGTCGAATTCTTCTATCTTCAATTTGAAATTATCCTTTTCCATCCGTGCAATCTGAAGCACTTTTTCCACTTGGTTATTCAAGCGTTGGTTCTGCTCCTTGATGATGCCAGCATAACGACTCAGACGGGGATTATCCTGTATCGTAGGATCTTTGAGGAAAACATCCGAAGAAATATTGATGGTGGAAATAGGCGTCTTGAATTCGTGGGTCATATTATTGATGAAATCCCTTTGCATTTCCGAAAGCCGTTTCTGTTTCAGGATGACGAACATGGAATAAATAAAGAAGAGAATCGCTAGGAATAGAATTATTGTAAAGATGATGGATACCTGCATCTTATTGGCGAGGGTGGCATTCTTTCCTACGAAAGAAACACTGAAGTAATAAGTGAACTCATCATACTTAGGAAGTTTTAGAGGACTGTCATCTACATCTGCATCATCTTCTATATTGCAAAAATCACCGTACAACATTTCCTTGCTCGAACAATCATAAATACCATATTGGAAATTCGAATGGATGCTGTATGCTTGGAAATTCTTCCTCAGGTAGAATTCTAGATTACTGGCATCGATGACATTGTTGTAATTGACCACATACTCGTTGCTGGCCGTTCTCTTGATAAGATCATATGCCGGTATCGAAACACTATCCAATACCGATAAATCCTCTGCGGTTTTCCTGAGGGCAATTCTCGCAGAACGATCGAACTCCTGCTCCTGCATATCCCAGGTATTCAATAACCAATAGGACTGCACTCCGATGATACTCAGTATCGCCAAAGTCCCAAGAAGAATCACCTGTCGGATGGTACTATCGTTCATCACATGGAATTTGTCTCCAAGTTAGGGCTTTGCCCTCTGCTTGTAAAGCCGCTTAACGGCTCATTAACAAAGAATGGGATTAAATGCTTAACTTTATGGGGCATAACCTTTGAAAATGGAACGATACACCATAATCACCCTTTTCTTCCTAGTGGTTTTTACTTGGAGTTGTAATACTGATGGCGGCACGAGGAATGCCCCTGTCACGGATAATCGATCCCCTTCGGAAAAATTAAAAACATATGACGATTTTTCCCGATTGGAATCCCGTTTGACCACTTTGTCCGATTCCGTTTATATCGTGAATTTCTGGGCGACCTGGTGTAAGCCCTGTGTAGCGGAGCTGCCATACTTTTTCGAAGTGGAAAAAAAATACGCCGATAAAAAAGTCAAACTACTTCTTGTAAGTCTTGACTTTAAAAAACAGATAGAGAGCAAACTCAAGCCTTTTTTGGATAAAAGGGAAATTAACACTGAAGTAGTCGTCCTCTCCGATCCCGATTCCAATACCTGGATCGACAAGGTCTCTCCGGAATGGTCGGGAGCCATTCCCGCCACCTTGGTTTTCAATAAGGACAAAAAAGACTTTTATGAACAATCCTTCGAACTGGAAGAACTGGAAGAAGTATTGAAAGGGTATTTCCACTAGGAAATTGGTGGTGCGGTAAAATGATATCTTAAGGAAAATTACAGGACGGTGGGCAAATATGTCTTTCGTCCTGTTTTTATTTATCGATAGATTTGAATCCTTCGGGATACTTTTCCGTTATAATAATGGAACAATTCATACCATGAAAATGAAATATTATCCGATTCTGATTTTACTGGTGGTTTTATCCGGTTCTTGTAATAATAAAAATGCAGATGCAACGCAAGCCGTTCTGGTATCGAAACCTTATAAAGTATCCAAAGTTTATTATGATTATGAAAAAATGTCTCACAGGTTGGAGGCGAATGAAAATGATAATACGATTTATGTCGTGAATTTTTGGGCTACTTGGTGTGTGCAGTGTAGAAAAGAATTGCCGGAAATGGTGAAATTGGATGAGAAATATAAAAACAATGATAAGGTGAAAATCCTTTTCGTCAATTTGGATGATGCGGATCGGCAACGGTTCGTCAATCCGTTTTTACGGAAATACAATGTAAGGGGGGAAGTGATTTCCCTAGTAGATCCGGATCAGGAAATGTGGATCGACAGTATTGAAAAAACATGGAACGGTTCCTTACCGGGAACGCTTTTTTTTAAAGGAAAATATCGTAAATTCTATGGTTATCCCCTTACCTATGCCGAATTGGAAAGGAATATAGAATTCATGAACAATAAATGATTATTTTTGGTTGGGTAAGTACTAGGACAAAATTACGGATTCATTGAATAAGTGATTCAATTTGTCTTAGTACTTATTTATTCATTCAACAAAACATCCAACCATGAATTTTAAATCAATTTTACCAATGCTGACATTGGCTGCGTTATTTTTATTGGCATCCTGCACGGGAGAAAGTGCCTCTTCCGATACTACGGCGACCAATCAGGCACCTCCTGCCCCTACGACAAAAAAGGAGGAAAAGAAAAAAGAAAAGAAAGGATATAAAATCGGAGATCTGGTCGAAGATTTCGAGTTGGAAAATATCGACAATAAAATGGTTTCGCTTGCATCATTGGGAGATGATGTAAAGGGGGCTACGATTGTCTTTACCTGTAACTCCTGTCCGTATGCGGTAATGTATGAAGATCGCTTGGTTGAAATCAGCAAAAGGGCAAAGGCTGCGGGTTATCCGATTATTGCCATCATGCCGAATGATCTATCTGTAAAACCGGATGATAGTCTGGATAAAATGAAAATCAGGGCAGAAGAAAAAGGATTTGATTTTCCTTATGTCATTGATGCGAAACAATCGATTTATCCTAAGTTCGGAGCTACCCGCACACCGGAGGTGTATGTATTGGATAAAACAGCCGAAGGGTTCAAAGTGGCGTATCATGGAGCGATTGATGACAATCATGAAGATGCTGCTGCTGTAAAAGTGAATTATATCGATAATGCTTTCGAATTTCTGGGTAAGGGAGAACCGGTTGATCCGGGGGCAACGAAGGCTATCGGTTGTACGATTAAAGTGAAAAAAGGATAAGGATTTTTTCTTTTGGAAGAGCAGCCTGATTTTTAGGCTGCTTTTTTATTTGACCCAACCTTTTTTGTTTTTTGTTACGTCCTTATTTCCGACGATGATATTTTCGAATTAAAATTTTAGAATGATGAAATTAACTTGGATATGTATGATTGTAATGGGAATGATGTTTTTTATTTCTTGTGATAAAACCGATCTTCCTTTAACGGAGGAATGCAGCGAGGAAATAATCATAGATACGGATTATGCAGCCGTAAGCGATGATTTTACATTCGTCGATGTATCGATAGATGGGAATTGTTTCAAGGCGACTGTTCGGTATGGTGGTGGTTGTAATGAAGAAGAAGTGGCTTTCAGCTTATTGGCTTCTACGGGAGCATTTCCGGTAACATTACCTCCCATGTTAGGAATGAAATTAGTTCTGGAAGATAATGACAGTTGTGAAGCTTTGGTGACAAGGGAGGTTTCTTTCGATTTGTCTCCTTTGGAGGATGCAGGATTTAATAATCTCAATGTCTCTCTTGAGAATTGGAATGATGTGCTGCAATATCAATTTTAAGAAATAGAATACAATCCGCTTCCAAAGAAAAAATAAATCTTTAATTGAAGCACTGTCCTTTTGGGTTCGGTGCTTTTTTTTATTTTTGAAAAATAAAATTGGATTATCATAAAGACATACTCGACGCCCCTGAGAAAAAGCAAATAAATCCCAGGCGGATTTATTTGCTTCCTGCTATTATTATCGGAGTATTATTGAATTTTTTTTGTTGGATTATTTTTGAAACGGCATTTCGGATGATCGAATTGGATGTGCGGGCTGTGGATAAATTGATTCGTCTATTTGTTTCTTTTTTGCTGGTTTCTATTTTTTCTGTTGTTTTTTTGAAAATCATGCGATTCGAAAAAATGAAAATAATTCCGTTGGTGCTTGTAGGGGGACTGGTTTTGTTTTTAGGTATGATGGTGTATTTGTTCATAGCAGAAGAAGGGCATTGGCCGAGTATTTTGGATAAGCCCCATATTCGTGGCTATCCTGCACTGTCTTTGTTGGTTTTGGAAAATGCAATATTGTGGTCTTGGATAATTATCCTGAAACAGAAAAATAAAATATCCGGTATTCTTGTTTTGATTTTGATATTGTTGTTCGGCTTGTCTAATATTTAAGAAAAAAGAATCGGATGGATGGAAATATCTTGGATGATGAATTCGGAAAGGAAAAGGAAAAAAACAAACTAGATTATAAGCGTTTGGTTCTGGGAATATTTGTGAGTTTGTTTTTGCAAATGCTTACATGGATTATATTAAGATTGGTTTCCAATGAGACCACGGTGCTTTCTATGGACTTGATTAAGTTAGAGGGGGTTAATTATAAATTAGATATTTTAAGTGTTTTAATATGGGGCGGTACGTTTTTGATAAGTGTGGTTTTTAGTATTGTAAGTCGTGTAAGAAAACAACCTTTGTTTAAATCCTTTTGGGCCGTTTTGTTTATTTCAATTATGAATGTCTTTGAATTGCTTCTACATACAGGAATAGGACTGGATAAACAATCATTCAATTATATATTTACAATACTACTCAATGATTGGATGTTCTTTTTTCTTTTATCCTCAAGTCAGTTTTTTGTATTTGTAGGGACGATACTCCTTTGGAGGAGGGAAGCCGTTTGGTTAGGGTTTTCGTTGTTGCTGGTGACACTATTCGGAATGGGGTTTGTTATGTGATTTTCTTGTTGTTTTTTGTTGGATGTATATAATTATTTTCGTTCCGTTAGGATTGCCCTCTTTATCTGTTTTATCTATGATTTCCAAATTAAGGCCATCCTTGTGTACAGAATTCATCAGTTTCAACCGCTCTTCATTCAAGAGCATGGCTTTGGGGATATGTTGTCTTTTTTTCTCCGTTTTCAATTGTCCTGATTTTTGTCGGCCAATTCCATTATCATCTACCGTACAAAAAAGATAATTGCCTTCCTTTCCGAATCTGATCCGCAATTTCTTATCCTCCACCTTGTGCATTAGCCCGTGTTTAATGGCATTCTCTACGTAAGGTTGGATCAGCATGGATGGAAGTGTCAGTCCTTCGATATTCAAATCTTCATTTGTTTCTATTTTATAATCCAATTTTCCATCGAATCGCATGTTTTCAAGTTCCAGGTATAGCTCCAGGGCTTCTATTTCTTTTTCCAGAGGGATGCGGGCCTTGTCTGACATGTCAAGGATACTCCTCATCAATTTAGAAAAACGGGAAAGATATTTATTAGCGGATTTTTTATCTTGTAATAAAATAAATTCCTGAATCGAATTCAAGGAATTGAACATGAAGTGCGGATTCATCTGCGAACGCAAAGCCGTTAGCCTGAACTCTTTCAACTTATCTTCGATTTCATTTTTTTTCCTAGTATTCTTATTGATATTATAAGTGATTAAACCTAAAATGGATGCAATGCCTAAAATAGATAAAATAATAAACCAGGCCCTGCTCCAAAAGGGTTTGGAAATGATAAAACGAAGCTGTTGGATTTCAGACCATTCGGAATCCAATGTTTTTGCTTTTATGGACAAGACATAGTCTCCGGGGGCTAGGGAAGGGTATTCTGCTTTGCCAATCTTACTGCTGATCCAATTTTCGTCCAATCCTTCCATTTTGATATTGTAGGTCATATCATTGGAGGATTGGTAGGACAGGGCAATGAAGGAAACCTTAATGTTATTTTCATCATAAGGAAGATAATAAGTAGGATGAATCATTGTATCCTGCTCATTTATTTTTATAGTATTGAAATGAATACTCGGAATAGGGGAGTGGGTGATGATATTTTTCGGAAAATAGGCCAGCCCACGATTAGTAGCTGCAATAATCAACCCTTCCTTTTCTATGATATCGTTAATTTCTCTTGAAGGCAAGCCATCATTCGTATTGATGATATCTATTGAATAATCATCATAGGAAATTCGGGCAATACCATTATTGGTTCCTACCCAAGCGAAATCTTCTTCCAAAAGAATATGTCTGCAGCTATTGGATGGCAGACCTTGCTCCGTCGTTAACCGTTTGAGGATTTTTCCATCTTTTAGGATAAACAACCCTTCTGATTTACAGCCAACCCATAGTTCATTGTTTTTGGAAAGAGCCAAATGGCGGATGTCGGTATTCAGGCTCGGAATATTGGATTTGACAGCCCCCCGGGAAGAGGTGTAATGATATAACCCTTTGACTGTTCCAATCCAAACCTCATCCTTATTGAGGGGAGCCACCGCATAAGTCCTCTCCTTCAGTACTTGACGTAGCCCGGTCTGCTCAACAATAAGTGCGGAATTACTGGCTCCGGCCCAAATACTACCATCCGGAGCCTGTTGTCCGGTCTTGAATGAAAATTTATTCAGCTTTTCATGAGATGATTTTTGGGGGCTGGGATTCCTTTTGAATAATCCTCCCGACGAAAAAAAATATATATATCCATTTTGATGATTGAAAATATCATAAATCTCAAGGTTGATATCGGTCAGCTTATCCTTGAAAATCACATCGGGAGGCTTTCCTTCCTCAATGGAAAGGAAGTTATAGCTGTTGTCATCACAACCGATAACGATATGGCCGTTTTTATCTTCTATGATTGAAGTAATCCGCTCGCTACTGAGACCATCCTGACGATTGACGACCTTGATTTGGGTGGAAGGGATAAAGAATAATCCTTTTTTCTGAGTGGTGATCCAAAAATTTTCATCCCTATCTTGAAAAACGACACCTAGGAAATGATTCTTCAAAAGATGTTGGTATTGATAAGTCCCGTCATCGGAATATTGTAAATACAGCAAACCGTCTTTTGTACAGATCCATATATCGCCTTTCGAATCGGCATAAAGTGTGTTGATGCCTTTGTTGGTATAGGGGCTTAATTCTAGGAATTCCCGTTTGAACTCTTGGGTCTTGAAATTGAAGGAGTGTATGTTTTCCCTTGAAGAATAATAAATCTTATCATTTTTTTGGAAACTATAATTAGGAGAGATGGAATATTCGAAAGGATGCTTGATGAATATTGATGAATCTCCTACTACCTTCCAAGCGCCATACTCACCTAGGAAATAATTGGCGTTTCCAAAGGACGCCATGACTCTCGCAGAATTTGTAGGAAAATCGAATACTTTTTTTTTCAAAATCACTCCATTGGAAATAGAATCTATTCTTATGGCTTCTTTGTATTTACTCAATATCCAGATATGCCCGGAAGGATCTTCATATATCCCCACTATTTTTATATTTAATGGGATGTCTTCACCTTTTTGCAAATCCGAAGGAAGGAATCGGTAGGATTTTCCATTATCAAAGCAAACAATATCGGAATTGATAAGACTCATCCATAACCGGTTTTTTGAATCGAAAAGCATATTGATCGCTTCTTCGGAACCCAATTCCGGAATAGGATTGCTTTGGAAGGATATGCCGTCGAATTTACAAATGCCCCCCTCGGAAGCAAGCCATATGAAACCGTCTTTATCTTGAGCAATATTATAAAGATATGAACTAGGCAGCCCGTCTTCTACACCATATCTCCGGAAGGAATAGGATTGTGCGGCTATGGTGTGCCAAAAGAGAAGCAAAAGACAAATATGGATGATATGTCGAATAAAATCAGACATCTAATAACATGG
The DNA here is from genome assembly GCA_020628145.1 of Saprospiraceae bacterium. Taxonomy (GTDB): domain Bacteria; phylum Bacteroidota; class Bacteroidia; order Chitinophagales; family Saprospiraceae; genus JAHDCE01. The sequence goes on from JAHDFN010000023.1 coordinate 10,455, forward strand.
CCACATGGGGAATGCCATCCTCATCATATTCATCGCCGATAGTTCTGAAACCAACAGATTGATAATATGGTTGTAAATGGCTTTGTGCAGAAATCTTTATAGGACATTTTCCTAACAGTTTATATGTTACATCTATGGATACTTTCATCAATTCCCTTCCCTTTTTTTGCCCTCGGATTTTGGAAGAAGTAATTACACGGCCTATGGAGACATAATCAGAATAGGAAATTCCCCTGGGTAATATACGGGTATAGGCGACCAGAACCCCTTCTTTGTCATGGCCGCAAACATGCCAGCCCTCCTGATCTTTTCCATCTGCATCAAGGTAGGGGCAATCTTGTTCTACTACGAAAACTTCCTGCCTTAATGCAAGGATTTCATAAAGTAGCCACAAATCCAATTCCTTAAATGAAAAACAACTCCATTTTATTTCCATCATTCAAATTAACCGAATTTTAACGAATTAAAAAATAAAAGTCAAAGAACGATTCCTTCAATCCAACCGTTTAAGAATAGTGAGGTTTGAGACATGTTCCAAGGAATTGACTATTCCTTCTTTCATGATAGGGTTCAAATTGTGTTGTTTTGACCATAGTCCTTACTTTTGCCCTACTTTTTAACAAACCGGACTCCAAAAAAACCATTATTTCTGTAAGGGATACCTGATATCCCTACTACATGTTATAAACAAACATAACCTTAAGATTAAGGAACATGAACAAGATCATCCTCTCGCTTTTAACTACTATTATTTGTATAGGAGCAGCCTTGGCTCAGAATACCGTTGTAAAGGGTAAGATAACGGACGAAGATACCGGAGAAGAACTTGGATTTGCAGATGTGTTTTTTACCAATTCATATATCGGCGGTACTGCCGAATTTGATGGAACATTTGAAATTTCAACTTCAGATCAATCTTATGTTTCCGTAACGGTAGCATACATGGGATATGAAACAAAGGAAATACCGATTGAACCGGGGAAGGAACAGTATCTTGAAATCACATTGAAAGCCGATGGGGTCGTCGGTGAAGTGGTGGAAGTTATTGGTAAGAAACCCAAGAAAGATACTGCGGCTATAGCGCTTTATAGGAGGGTGGTCAAGAATAAAAGTAAGAATCGTCCATCTAATTATGATTACTATCATTATGAGGATTATACCAAAACGGAGTTCGACCTTTTTAACGTTAAGGAAAAATTCACCAAAAGGAAAATACTGAAACCTTTTGACTTCGTTTTTGAAAATATGGATACGACAGAAAGTGGAGAGGTATTCCTGCCCGTACTCCTAAAGGAAAAAGTATCCGATGTCTATTTCCGTAAAAAGCCTAATAAGAAAAAAGAAATTGTCAAGGCCGATCAGTTCTCAGGGGTGAAGGATGTACAACTTTTCAATTTGGCGGATTATACCTTTCCCGAAATTAATATATATGATAATACGGTTGAAATAGGAGGAAAAGGATTTACCAGCCCTTTTTCCAAAGGAGGCTTGGTCACTTATAAGTATTTCCTTTCAGATAGTACTTACATAGGAGATAAGTATTGTTATAAATTGGAATTCACGCCAAGGAGAAAGGGAGACCTTGCTTTTACCGGAGAAGCTTGGATTGATAAGGAATCTGCGGCTGTTAAATCCGTAGAGGTTTATGTCTTGGACCAAATCAATGTCAACTTCCTTACAGGGATGGAAGTCCAACAAGCCTATGATGACATGGGGGATAACCAATGGTTCAAAAAATCCGAAAGGATGGTCGTATTGCTGAATATGACCCAGAATAAAAAGAAACAGGCCGTTCGGGTGGTTAAGAATTCTACCTTCAAGGATATTGAACTCAATAAACCCTATGACGAAGAATTTTTCCAAGGGGATGTAGTAGAAGTCGATGCCGAAGCCTATAAACGAAATAATGACTATTGGAAACTTGCCCGGCATGAAGCATTAACGGAAACAGAAGCTAATATCTATAAAACCGTAGAACGGGTTCAGAAAACAAAAGCCTATAAAACCTATGCCTACCTCGGACGTGCTTTATCATCCGGTTATTTCGGAGCAGGGCCGGTAGAGATAGGTCGTTTTTATCAAGTGATCAGTTGGAATGCCCTGGAAGGAAACCGTATCCGTTTGGGAATGAGGACCAATCCCCGCCAATTCAGAGACAAATTCCTGATAGAGGGCTATGGTGTTTATGGTACAAAGGATAAACTCTGGAAATATAGCATCGCAGCCAATGTCCATCTCAAGAGAACCAGTAATAAATGGCATATGATTGGAGGACATTACAAATATGATTGGTCTGATTATAACTCTAGAAATTCATACATCACCCATGACCATACCTTGAGTGCTTTGTTCAGAAAAACACCATTGGATAACCTATTCCTGATACGGGAGGGATATGCCTTTTACGAAAAGGAATGGATCAAGGGCTTGACAAATAAACTGTCGGCTAAACACAAAACCGTTTACGAATGGGAAGGGTCATTTAAGATACCTGATGCATTGGATACCACAGCTAATAAGATACAGGCCTTTGAAGTAACACTGAATACAGAATGGGGACTGGGGCAGTTAATGGTTTCAAGACAAGGAGGTTTCAGTCGTGAAGCCCTGGATATTAGCGCCCCGGTTATCAATGTCGCAGGAACGGTAGGTATTAGGAATTTCCTAGGGAGTGATTATAATTACCAAAGGGTCGATGCAGAAATCAAACAAAGGATACCTTCACAAATCGGTCGGACTTATTATAAAATCGGGGCATCCAAAACCTGGGGAACGATTCCATATCCTTTGCTCACCGTACACAAAGGAAGTAAGAGTTTTATCTATACTCGCCATGTGTATAATATGATGGATGATTTGGAATACATCAATGATGCCTATGTCAAAGCAGAGGTACGTCATTACTTCGATGGATTCATTATGAATGCCATTCCCGGAATAAAGAAACTCAAACTAAGGACAATGATCTATGCCAAAGGATTATATGGATCAATGAGTCAGGAAAATGAAGACCTCATTTCCTCCGATATACCACTAAGGGGATTGAACGGATTCTATGCCGAAGCGGGTGTCGGTCTGATGAACATATTCAAACTATTCGAAGTTTATGCTATCTGGCGATTAACCCAAAGGGATAATCCCGATGTACAGAAATTCGGAATCAAATTCTTTATTTCTCCTTCTTTCTAATTCTTTTTTTAAGGATGGAAAATAAAAGGGCTGCCGAATCAAAGGCAGCCCTTTTATTTTTCAAAAAACAGGTATCTTGCGAATTCGATTCATCCTTCAACCATCAATTAGATAAATGGCCCAAATCATCACCATACCTTTTTTCGGATTCAAACTGAAATTTACTTCAGGAGGTAATTTGTTTACTCCCATGATGTATCAGGAACTCGTCTTTGCAGATAGTACCATTAGGAAAATGGCTTCCGGATTCAGGAATGTATTCCAATCTAAAGTCATTGACAAAGGAGGATACAATGAAATCATTAATCAATTTGTCGAAGGATCTTTTTTTCATGGAACGGTTGCCGTACCTTTCAAAGCATCCAAGGATGGTATTTCCTATCCCGATTTCGAATTGGAATACAAATACTTTTTCCATAAAACGGAAAAGGGCATATGGGCCATAGTTCCCGTTCTGGGAGTCGAAGTTTATAGCGATACCGATACCGAATTGGAAAAAACTCTGATAGATACCATACGATTGGAATTCGTTAGGAAAAAAAGATTGGCAAGTGTTCAGAATATTGTTGAAACAATTTGGTACGATACGGTAGAGTTGCTACAGGATGATATCAACCTGAAATACCATACCCTTTCCGAATTGGAAAAATTACAGGAAAAAAAAGCTGAGGAAATCTTACCTAAAGTAGCCAAATCCCTAAGTGTGTCCCGTAGGGTGCTTTTCGGAATGGAAAAGGAATTCGATAGATTGATTCGGGCCATGAAAGGTAAATTCGGAAAAAATATATTATTGGTAGGAAAATCGGGAGTAGGAAAGACCACACTCATTTGGGAATTAGCCCGCCAAAGAAAGAATTTTAATATCTCGGCCGAAATTTGGGAATCCACGGCCTCAACCATGATCAAGGAGCTAACCACTGACGTAGGATGGCAGGAAAATCTGGCCTATCTGTGCAAGGATTTGAATAAAAGGGGGGATGTATTATTCATCAGAAACCTGATGGAATTATTTGAAGTAGGACAATATGAAGGGAACAGTGTAAGTATGGCACAATACCTAAGACCTTACTTGGTCAAGGGTGAAATTTCCATTATCTCGGAATGTACGGAAGAAGAGCTGGCCCAAATCGATTTGAAAAGTCCTAACTATTCCTCTCTTTTCAATGTCATAAGAATAGAAGAACCTCGAAAGAAATTGGAAAAAATCATTCTGGATAAAGTCAACGATATAGCCCATTCGAAAAATATGGAAATTGATGTGGAGGCCGTAAAGGAAACTTTGCGGTTGAATAAGAGGTACACCCCTTATTCAGGGTTTCCCGGCAAACCCATCCGTTTTTTGGAAAGTATTATCCTCGGTAATAAGAAAAAAAGAAGCAAAGAAGAATCCGAAGATATATTTATCGGAGGCAAGGAAGTCATACGGTATTTTTGTGAAGAAACCGGCATGCCGCAATTCATGGTAGATCCTGAATTGCCGATGAACCCTAAAAAAATAAGGGTTGGATTCAAGGGGGATTTATTTGGGCAAGACCATTGTATTGACGCAGTAGTGGATGTGTTGGCATCGGTTAAAACAGCCCTTACTCGTGAAGGAAAACCTATAGCGTCGTTCCTTTTCGTTGGACCGACGGGTGTAGGGAAAACCGAAATGGCTAAGATACTGGCAGATTTCATGTTTGGGGGCAGGAATAAGATTATCCGCTTCGATATGAGTGAATTTTCCGACCCCTATTCCGTTTCCCGTTTGACAGGAATGGGTTATCATTCCGATGGACTCCTGACAGCCGCCGTAAGAAGGGAACCTTTTGCCGTCGTGCTTTTTGATGAAATAGAAAAAGCAGATTCCTCTTTTTATGATTTGTTGCTCCAGGTGTTGGGTGAGGGTAGGTTGACGGACAGCCAAGGAAAGCTGGTGAACTTTTGTAGTACGATAATTATCATGACATCCAATATAGGAGCAGCATCCTTACAGGGAAATCGTATAGGATGGAGTTCGGAAATCGATACGGAGGATATTAATAATCATTTTGTTTCTGCTGTTGAAAAACATTTCCGGCCCGAAATGTTCAATCGTATAGATCGGATACTTCCCTTCAGTCCCCTCGGGAGGGATACGATGCGTTTTGTAGTGGAACGGGAAATGGACTTGTTCCGAAAAAGAGAAGGAATCAAATTCCGTAAAATGACTTTGGATATCAAGGAAGAGGTCTTGGATCACATTTCGGAAAAAGGGTATGATCCACAATACGGAGCTAGATACTTACAGCGAAGTATGAGGGAAGAATTGGTGACGCCATTAGCTAAAAGATTGAATGGGGAAGCATTGGATCAGTTGGAAGTCACCATAGGGCTTGAATCCGATGAAATCAATATTGAATTGAAAGCAGATGCCATGAAATTGGAACTCATGCTGGAGGAATTGCAAAGGGATAATTCAGCAGATATGACTTCCGATTTCAGAAGGAATATCTATGCTTTGCAGGAAGGCAATGTTTATGTCAAAATGCTAAGTGAATTGGATATGTTGGAAAACAAGAAGAAAAAGAAAGGGGAGAAATTCTGGAAAAACGCCAAAAACGGAGCAGACTATACCTACTATTTGGAGGTGAAACAAAAAACCGAAAGAATTACAAGGGAAATCGAGGAAAAGGAAATGGAATTGTCTTTGGCCATCATGGATCTGAAACCTTATCGACCTACGATTATTGATGAAATCAAGGATTGGGAAAAAAAATACGCCCAACTCAAATTGGATCTGTTTGTAAAAGTGAATTCAGAGTATAATAAATGCTTTATCGCCCTCATGGGAAAAGACCCGGAGTGGTTGTTCGAATTCTATATGCCGATGATAAGGGAAAAGAATTATATCATTGAAAAAGCAGCAACAATGTGGTTTTCCGATGAGTACTTTAATAAAAAGACATTAAAAAAAGTCAAGGAAGAAGTAAGTGGGGGCTGGAAAGATGTGGAGAAAATGTTACCCTGCGAAGATTACGAACCCCTTATCTTTAACCCGGATGATCCGAAAAGATTCGAATTCGGAAAAAAAAGGAAAGGGGTTTTCATAGGGATTCTCCTCAAGGTGGTTGGGCCGGCCTCATTCCTGTTTTTCAATCCGGAAAGGGGAAGGGTAGATCACATCAACGAAAAAAAGCAAAAAACTTCCTTCTTTGTGGACGTTGGAACGAACGAAGCCGTTTATCCTAGGGATATTCATCGTAAGGAATACTTCTCGAAGACCGTTCCAAAGGCCAGAAGAATTATCGAACCATATAGGATCAAGGACAACAACTTGAAACTGGATCGGGATTTGCCGAAAGGCAATCATAGGCAGTTCATAGGAAAACAATTGGAAAAACTATTCACCCAAAGATTGGATGCCGAATTAATGGGTGAGGATTTTTCATCCAACAATTGAAACCGATAATACGATGACACAGGAAGAAAAAGATATGTTCCGATTGAAATTGGAAGAGGAAATCCGTAAAACGGAAATCCAAATAGAAGAACTGAAGGAACAAACCAAACCCATCCCCCCTGAAAATTCTTTGGGTAGGATCACACGTATGGATGCCATCAATAATAAAAGCGTAGCAGAGGCATCGCTTAGGAGATCCAAACGAAAAATGAGCCGTTTGAATTCCTCCCTGGTTAAACTTGATGATCCTGATTTCGGACGCTGTGCTGTCTGCTCCGATAAAATACCGGTTCAAAGACTCATGGTCTTACCGGAGAGCGCCCACTGTATCAATTGTGCCGCAAGGCATTGATTACATCCGATTTTTGTTATATTTGATGGAATAGCAATTCCCCATCTTATAATTTCCCGCCAATTTGATGACAATCAATAAAAGATAAGGCTCTTGCCTTGTCCATTATTTCGTTTATCAAACAAATATTCTAATGATGAAAAAATACATTACGTTTTTAGCCTTCCTCTCCATTGTTTTCAGTTTGCAGGCACAGGAGACAGATGATGAAACAACCACAAAAAAAGGAAGGGATATCAGTACCTTCCTTCACATCAAGGGGTCTCACAACTTCAATTTAGGTGTCGGATTCCCCAATCTTGCGAATTCAACCTTCAATATAGTCGAAGGCTTGGGAGGCGGTGATCGGGGAAGTGCTTCTCCCAATTTTACCTTCAAATACGAATATGGAATTACAGATGAACTCGGAGCAGGATTACATATCGGTTATTATACGGCAAAAACCCCAACGGTTGTCAGTGATGTACTGGCAGGAGATTTTATTGGCATTATAGAGGATCTGGGATGCTTGACAGGTTTGACACCATGTGATACCTTATATGCTACCGAAGATGGAGGTACTGGATATGATCGTATCCATTCTACAACTGTCGGAGCCAGAGTCGCCTATCGTCGTGGTGAATTATTCGGTATCGAAAAATTGGATGTATATGCTACGGCTCTTTTCGGATATGCTTTCTTACGTAGGAAAAGAGTAGGGGATGCCAATGCCAATGTAGCCAATGTATCACCTACACAATTTGTATATAATGCCAGTGCAGGAGCCAGATATTTCATTACACCCGCAATAGGTATTTATGGGGAATTGGGATATGGTAGCCTTACCATTCTCAATATGGGCTTGACTTATCGGATATTACCCAAGGCAAAAGAGTAGTTTTCCGTACACTAAAAATAAACATGAAAAATCCCGAATTTTGGAAACCAAAATTCGGGATTTTTCATGTTTATTAAAAAGTTATTGACCTTTTACCTTAGTAAGGCAACATCTCCTTTATAAGTCTGTTCTTCTCCGTTGGCATTCCTTGTCTTGACATACCACAAATAAATGTCGGAGGGAAGATTTTTTCCACCGAAAGTGCCATCCCAGGCATTGTTTGGATCTTCATGTACGACTTCTCCCCATCGATCAAATATCCGGAATTCAACCAATTCTGTAGATGCACTATCATAAACAGGGGAGAAGGTGTCATTAATATCATCATTGTTAGGAGTAAACACATTGGGGAATTCAAGCTCTAGGAAGCTCACGAAGATGACTATATCTACAATAAAAGGACAACCCTCAGCCGTAGTTCCGGATAATGTATAGGTCGATGTTTGCGATGGAGATATGGTTATTGTTTCCCCATTACCTAAACCTTCTCCTGATGGAGATGTCCACTGGAACGTAGATCCTGCCGGAATACCGGTTGCGGTAAGATCTACGCTTGTTCCAGCCACTACTTCGATGCCGGGATTGGCCGTTAGGGTAATTGCCGGAGCTTCATCCACATTGACGGTTGCTATATCAGAAATTATACATCCGTTTTCTTCATAATTAATAGTATAGGATGTAGTGGTGGATGGAGAAACCGGTAAAATGGCTTCATTACTTAATGGATTTCCTTCCCAATCGTACCATGAATAAGTGCCGTTGCCACTTCCTACTGCAGTCAGACTTACTGTATCTCCCGGACAAGCCTCGATATCTTCTACAATTAAGCTAGCATCTATAACGGTGATGGTTACAGTTTCTGTAACTTGACAATCTCCATTCTCCGCAACTAAGGTATAAGTCGTAGTCGTACTAGGTGAAACTTCCGGGTTACCAATGTTAGGATCATTAATGGTGCCGTTATCGGAAGACCATGTATATGTAGTTCCGACTTCATTAATAGTTCCAATCGCAATAGAAGAACCTAAACAAATGGAAGTATTGGGAATGACATTGTATTCCGGTCCCGGAGTAACCACAACCGTGACTTCCTGTTCAACGGTACAGCCATTATTGTCGGCTGTGACAAGATAAGTCGTAGTGGAATTAGGGCTAATCATTTGGGTGTCTTCACTTGGATCTGTAAACGATCCTTGAGGCGTCCAAAGAATATTCCCATTGTTGGAAGATGCGGATATTGTAGCCATCTCTCCCTGACATATTTCATCGCCACTAAAACTATCAATAATAGGTGTCTCTCCAACAGTTACGGTAATGGTATCATAGACAGTACAGGAATTGTTGACGGCTTCTGCAACATAACTTATTGTTCCTGTCATTGTCGGAGTGATATCTAAAGTTGCACTAGCCGTATTATTGATTTGGATGCCGTTTTCATACCAGAATACAGCTCCTTGTGTATTGGCGGATAGGGTAGTGCTTTCACCGAGACAAAGTTGATCGTCTCCTGTGATTTCCAAAGGCAAAGTACCTAATTGAATGGTATAGTCGGCTGTATTTGTACACCCGGCTTCATTACTAATTGTAACGGTATAAGTTCCTGAAGATTGGATATTGGCGGTCTGCCCGTTTCCTAGTCCACCCGACCAAGTATATGAGGTGAATCCTTCTCCGGCATCTACTATGATGATTCCCCCTTCGCACCCCGTAGAAGGCCCCATGATTGTAGTATTCGGAATCTCTCCTGGAGAAACAGTAACGGAGGTGGTTCCCGAACAGGTTCCACTGGTCACCGTAACTTCATATGTTCCGGGTGAATCTATCGTATTGTTTGGTGTAAATATTCCATTACTCCATTCGTAACTGTCAAATGAAACAGGGCCGGCTGTCAGGACGGTATTTCCATTAGGACAGATAAATGGATTGCCTTCTATTTCTACGGGAATAGTTCCCAAATCTTGCAAAATCTGATTAGTGGAACTCGAACAACCATATTGATCTGTTACGATGACAGAATAAACAGCATCACCACAAAGATTAGAGGCTGTTGCCGTGGCTTGATTTTGAGAATCATTCCATGTATAGGTATAGGGGCCGAATCCGCCATCTACGGTTGTTTCTATACTTCCTTGACAACTTCCACAGAAATCGTCGTTCACATCGGAAATAGCAATTTCTGGCTGGGAAACATAGACGGTTACAGTATCGGAGAGGGAGCAAACCGGACCGAACTCAATATCGTCTATTGCAAAATCATTACCTCCGGTAGCCGTATTCAAATTAACCAGGCAAATTTGTACAGAGGTCTGTGTACCTGAACTCCAATTGGCATTGAACTGCTGCCAACTACATGTTGTGGGAGTAAGATTTACAGTATTTCCTAATAGATTTCCATTAATGGAAAATTGCAACTGTGCAGGACTATCAGATACAACCGAGGTGAACCATGCACTGAAATTGTAATCGGTATTCGGATCTACATTGACAGTTTGACACCAAACATCCTGTCCGGCTAGGTTGGCACCGTTCACTACCATCATATTTCCTGAACCGGAAGTATGATCTCCACAACTGACAAAATTATTGTGGCCAAGGCTAGGGGATGTATATATGCCATACTCTCCTTCTTCGGATAAATCACCCCATTGACCTCCATCACCTAAAGTATAGGTACTGAGGAATCCGGTGTTGCCCAGTTCAAAATCACCATTGATAACCAAATTTTCGGTAACACTTTGATAGCTGGCCGTGTAGGTCGTAGTCATGGTCGGATTTGCCGTCGGATTAGCAATATCCGTCAAATCCAATCCCGCCTCAGGTGTCCAAGTGTACGCACCAATACCGCCTATTGCCGATAATTGGATGAGTTCTCCGGGACATATGGTATCCTTGTCAACAGAGACTTCTATTAGGGGTATTTGCTCAATAGTGGCGGAGGTTGTACCTGTACACCCACCGGCATCGGTTACGGTTACGGTATAGGTTCCCGCAGTTAGGTTAAATGCATTTTCATCTTGTGATATGTTATTCGTCCATACATACGAGTAAGGAGTAGATCCTCCGGTAACTTCAATACTTATGGAACCATTTGGGATATCTGAACAGATGACATCTTCTGTGTTTGTCACCACAGGGATGGGAGAATTGCCTGCATTCACCGTAACGGTATTGCTGCCTGTGCATCCATTGGCATCTGTTACGATAACAGTGTAATCTCCTGCAGTTGATACGGTAATCGATTGTGTCATTTCGCCATTAGGCATCCACATGTAGGAATCATATTCTTCTGTGGATAACATAGTACTTGTACAAACTTCAAGACTACCCATGATCGTAGGACTGAATGAAGAAATAACTTCTATTGTAACCTGATCCGTGGAGGAACAACCACTAATGGTATTGGTTACTTCCAATGTATATGTAGTTGTAGTAGTAGGAGATGCAATGGGATTGGCAGGATCTGTCAAATCCAAATCGCCGGATGGTGACCAGGTGTAGGTCGCATCCGGATCAGCGGCTCCACCTAAAGGGATGGAAGAACCTAGACAAATAGCAGTATCATCTATGATGACATAATTAGCCGCCTGGCCACTTTGAACTGTGACAGTAACATCGTCGGTTAAGGTACAGCCTGCGGATTCCATTGTTACGGTATAGGTTGTAGTTATCATGGGAGATGCTATCGGATTAGGACAATCTGTACAACTCAAGCCGGTGGCCGGAGTCCATGTCCAAATGGCATTGTTTGAATTCGAACTGGCAACGAGTTGTACCTCCCCTCCTTCACATATGGATTCATCAGGAATATTGGACAAGTCGAAAACTTCGACAAGTATATCTATCGTATCCAATCCGCAGATACCTTCTCCGATGACGGTATAGGTCGTTGTTGTCAGAGGAGATGCGGTAGGGTTGGGGCAGTCCGTACAGGTCAAGCCGGTAGCAGGAGACCATGCGATGGAAATGTTAGCTCCGGATACTTCCAAGTCAACGGATTCCCCAGAGCATATTGATGTACTACTGATATTGCTACTTAGGGGAGAGCCTTCATCAGTTTCAAATAAACCGGGTGTCGAGCCACTAAAATCCAGATTTACACCCTCGGCCAAGTCATCTCCTGAATAATAATTCAAAAGGATAAGATAAACTTCTCCTTCTTGCACATCGATTCCCCTCGTAAAACCATCGCCTGTTGCTCCTTCTGATGTGTCATTGACAGTTCCTCCGGTCTCAGGATTGATATTGGCTAGGCCGGTAAGAGCATCAGGGCCTCCTTCTGCATAAGAGCATCTGATAGGGGAGGATAATGTTGCGACACAGAAGTCGTTAGGGGTACTACTTGAAACAGGCCCCCAAACTAAGTAATCTACATCTATGTCTTGATTTGGGGCATTAGGAGGATTAGCAACAATGAATTCGAATACTCCGGTTTCCTGAGCTTCAAACCAAAAATAAAAAAAAGCTTCTTCTCCTACACCTGACCAACAAGTAGAGTTTATATCGAATGTGGCGTCTCCTGGAGGAGTGTCCGGATAAAATACCGCAGATTCTGAGCCGGCCCCCGAATCGCATCCACTGATTTCCCATGCTCCCTGTGGTTGTGCAGGGATATAAGTTGTGGGGCCGCCTCCCCCTCCCGGACAAGGTGTCGTAGAACAACTCCAATTCAATTGGAATCCTGCTTGAGGAGGGAGGAAGGCGGACTCAAAATTTATATTGACACATTCATCAAAAACCATGGATGTGACAGGGGCTCCATTCGGATTGGAAGCCGTACCGGTAAATGTATCGCCGACATAATTCTGATTACATGTTCCTGATACAGGAGAAATGGTCAGTAAATCGAAAAGAGGCTCAAAATCATGTGATATTACATCTATGGTAATGCATTGGAATGGTTCCGTAGGGCAAATTTGGGCGTTAATACTTTCAAACGTAGAATAATTACCTGTTGGTCCTCCGGTATCGTAAAGTGTGCCATTACAAGTTGTATATATTTCTCCATCGGCAATGTTGAATTCTATAGGAGGGATGTATTCTTCCATACAAAGCTCGAAGCCTCCATCGTTAGCCTGACCGGTATCCGACCAATCCGAGATAATGATATAATAATCCGTATCGATGAAAAGGGAGGATTGGGGAATTGTTATGGATACTGAATTTGAACCCAATGCCGCATCTTCACAAATCATAGCTTCAAGAACCTGACAGATTCCCCTTACGATGGTAATTCTCGGCATATTCATAGGAGTGATGGCTCCATCATTGGTTCCTGTAATTGTCAGGACAGTTTCAAAAAGATTGGTGCCGGTCTTAAATTTGAACCATATATCCCTTTCGGGGATAAGACAATTTAAACCAGAAGGATTGAAGTTGACTTGATCGTTATCTTGTGAATAACCTTCGTTATTATAGATATCACACCAACTGGTAGAATATGGAATATCAATGGCATCGTCACAGGTTTCTCCCTGAGCAATTAGGTTTACATTGATAATTAATATGCAAAGAAATATAGAGAATAGAATTCGTGTAAACATCTGAATACTTGATTTTCTGATATCAAAATAATAGGTGTTTTTAGAGCAAAGGATGTAAAGCCATGTTAAAAATGGCTAAAATAATTGAAAGAAGGCTAAAACGAATACATTAAAAAACAATATCAGATGACTCTTTGAATGAAAAAGGATAAAAAAGCGGATAGACAAACTATCCGCTTTTCAAATCATATAGAACTTTCTTATCTCAAAAGAGCCACATCGCCCTTTTGGGTTTTTTCGTCCCCATTGACATTTCGAGTCTTCAGAACCCATAGATAAATATCTGAAGGCAAGTCTTTTCCTCCGAAATTCCCATCCCAGGGTGAGGTTATATCTTCATGGACGACTTCACCCCATCTGTCGAATATTTTGAATTCTAATATTTCTAATCCTGTTGCATTTGCTGGATAAAAAGTATCATTTACTTCATCTCCATTGGGTGTGAATACATTAGGCATTTGTGCTTCATCAGACAAGACGATAATCGTTATCGATACATTGAAAGGGCAACCATCCGGAGTGGTTCCATTAAGGAAATAGGTTGTGGTTTGGGAAGGAGTTACGGTAATAGATTCATCTCCTGGAATTAGTTCGCCCTCTTGTGAACTCCATTCGTAATCTGAACCCGGGACAAGATCCGTAGCTGTAAGGTTTACGGATTGGCCGGCAGTTATTTCGATTCCGAGATCTGATGATATTCCAACGCTATTGCTTGGTATGACATTTACTGTAACTATTTCCGATACGGCACACTGGCCTAAAAACTGAGTTACTGTATAAGATGTGGTAACAGGAGGGCTTATATCAAAAGTATTTCCTGTCTCCATTGTATTGCCTTCCCAATCCGTCCATACGATTTCACCTCCGGAGAGAGATGCGTTAAATGTTGCAGTGTCCCCTTCACAAATAGTCAGGTTTGACGAAGTGAGTCCTAGGTTTGTTATAATTACATTAACCGAATCGGATACTGTACATTCCTCATTTGTTGCAGTAAGTGTGTATGTGGTCGAACTTGTAGGAGAAACCAATGGTGTCCCCGTGTCTGCTCCTGAAACAATACCTGCATTAGGAGACCAAACATATGTTGTCGAAGGATCGGTTATGTTTCCTAAACTGACTTCATCTCCGGGGCAAATAGTCACATTGCTAATCAATTCGAATATAGGAGAAGGTAAAAGACTGACAACCACTTCTTCTTCAACAATACAACCGTTATTATCTACGGATACGACATAGGTAGTTGTGGCATTTGGATTTGTCGATTGGGAAGAAGAGCTGGGGTTTGTAAATTCTTCCTCAGGTGTCCACAGTATATTTCCTATGTCTGTTGTGGCAGAAATTTGTGCAGTTTCTCCCAAACAGATTTCATCTCCTTCTGTGATGAGTGTTGGAGTTTCAACTACATTGATAATAAAAGGCAATGTGGTGGAACATTCGTTACTTTCTGCGATGACGACATATTCATATGTACCTATTCCCGTAGGAGTAATCATAATATCTGCACCACTGCCTATAACGGCATCATTAGCATCATACCAAGTGACAGCACCTTGTGTTATGGCAGAAAGAGAAGCTGATTCTCCATTACAGATAGTCGTTGAACCGGATAAGTCCAATGGCAGGCCTTCCTGGCTTACATTGACAGTAATACTTTCTTGGATTTCACAGAAACCCTGATTGGATACGGTTACGGAATAGGTAGTGTTTGCTGTTGGTGCCACTAACGGGTTTCCTGTATCCTCCCCGGCAATTATTGAATTATTGGGAGACCATGTATAAGTATAATTAGGATTATAATTATCAAATCCAAGTTGAGTAGTATTGCCGAAGCAAATATTTAGTTCATTTGGAAGATTGATGTTAGGTTCTTCCAAAACGGTGATTATAGAGCTGACACCGACTTGACAACCTCCGTTGTTCGTGAAAGCGGTGTATTCTGTAGATTGTGTAGGTGTTGCAATCGGGTTACTGATATTTGTTGAAGATAATGTCCCATCGTTGGGGATCCATGTGATGTTGCTAATACCCGAGGCTGTTAGTTGTACACTTTCTCCCTCACATATCGTACTGTTAGAAGGTGTTATTGAGAATTCTTCCGGAGCATTGACTTCTACAACAAAAGAATCAATGGAAGTACATGCATTGTTTTCGGTCAAAAGATAATAAGTTGTAATAGCCAACGGAAGATTATCTACCATATTGGCATCGTTCTGTGGAGGGTTAATGGGTAGCCCATTAGCCAACCATTCATGGGATATATTCGGATAGATAGTATTGTCATATGAATTAAGCACAAAAAGTGATTCATTCGGAGAAGAACAGATACTTATCGTATCTGGATTAGTTTCATCTATACCTTGTGTCAGTACTTGGACGTTAAGGTTGAATGCATTTAAAGAATCTATTTGTACTACGACTTCGTCGGAATTGATGCAGTTTCCGTTTTGAATAGCCGCCGAATAGATGGTGGTCTGCGTTGGCGATACTTGTATGCTGCTACCTGTTCCTAGGTTATTGCCGGCATTGTCTGTCCAGGTAATTTCGCTTGGATCCAATATGGATGAAGCTGTTAAAGTAATCGTGTTCAAATCGGAATCACATTGGTAGATTGTGTCTGGCCCGTCAATTTCTATTGTAGCCGGGAAAACATCTATGGTAACGCTTTGTGAATTCGTACAACCTCCATTGTTGCTAGATGCAATGACCGTATATGTTGTGGTCGTATTTGGGGTGGCTATTGGCGTACCGGATGTTGGGTCATCTAATGAACCGTCATTTGGAGTCCAAGTATAAGTGGTAATGCCTGTTCCGCTAGAAACTGAGGCTAATGTTATGGAATTTCCTTCACAGATTTCAGTAGGGGCAACCAAATCGGGGATAGCTAGAGGAACTACGGTCACCTCTATATTTATACTTTCGGTACAGCCCCCTGCTGTCACTGTTGCCGTATAAATTGTACTATTTGTTGGGCTTGCAATTGGATTGGGACAATCAATGCAACTAAGACCAAGGGCAGGAGACCAACTGATGCCGGAGTTATTGGTGTTCGTAAGAACAGAAAGCTGAGTGGATTCCTCCTCACAAATGAAGGGAGGAGATACCAAAGAAATAATGGTTGGATCTAAAATTTGAATATAGACTGAATCCGTACTGATGCAATTATTATTTCCATTAATAATCCCTGAAACATAAATGGTTCCGGATTGAGAGGGGGTCAACGTAGGACTGATAAGGTTAGGATTGTCAATTTCAGAAGAAGGTTCCCATCCCCAGGTATAATCAGTAGCACCACTCACACCTAACAAGGTACTAGTACCTTCGCAAACATAAAATGTATCTTGGGAAATGGTTACATCCGGTTCGTCATAAATCAAAATAGGAATGGTATTGTAAGTAACGGTATCGCATTGGAATACGGCAAACAAGTCAAGAGTAAGCGTCTCTACGATTTCATCCAATCCATCATCTATCGGTTCGAAAGGAATTTCGAATGTTGTCGTTCCTGGAAAAGCGACCAAAGAGTCTATAATCGGATTTACAAGATCCAGATTTTCATCAGCATCTCCACTTACCCCGATATAATATATGAAAGTATCTTGGTTAGGGTTTTCTATAGTAGCATTGATGACATCGCTACCATTGGAACAGCCTTCTACTAGGATATTTTCTCCATTCACAGTACTAATGGAGAACTCAACACTAATTTGAGGCAAACCGGCACTCAGGTCTCCAATGAATACTCCTGAATCATAAGCATTATCACTTCGATCTGCTATGGCTAATTTCAAATGATAGTAATTACAAGGAATTACATCGGCTCTAGCGGTAAGGACGGATGTGTAACCTCCGAACGGCAAACTGAGCCCTCCTATATTATTGACATAAATAACTTCCCCTGTAACAGGATCGAATGGGCCTCCGAACCCTGGAACCGACCCATCGTTTACGGTGTTAACAGCAACTTCAGTGATTCCATCTTGTAATATGGCAATATTGGTATTGTTAGCCAATCCCGGCCCCGAAATTAGAAAAGCAAAAATATCATTAAACTGTGTTCCTATGAATCCTGGGTTATCCCCTGAGGGATATTCCTCAGAACCGAAAACATACTGGAATTCCAGCTCGTCCGTGGCAGCATAGACATCAAATTCCAGTACACAGGCATCATTGGATAAAGCATTATTGACAAGATCCGCATCGTTTAAAGAAATAGAATCCAAATCATCGTCTCCGGGAAATTCAAGGTTGGTGTCTGCAAAGAAATTTTCGTTGTTTTCCAAATCTTCTACCAGTCCGGTAGATAAAACCACTCCATTGGGTAAACCCATGATGTCTAATTGGGTATTGCCAGGGGAACTATACGTACCATAGGCCCCTTCACTACAATTCAATACGGGGTTTTCTACAATTACCTGAGGAGAGGAAAGGGCATCGATTAGATTATCTACACTAACATTGGATTCCACATGAATAGGACTTAGGACAGTACATTCATCAGGAGTACATTCCCATTGGATTTCAAAACCCCCGGCTTCTACGAAACCATCCGATATGAATTCAATGGTTAATGAACCGGAAGAGGCTTGTACCTCGATATTGGCACTTACGCCATTTACAGATAGGATTAAAGGCGAAGATGTATTGGGACCATCGTAAAAATTGAGTTCATCCCCAAAGTTTTCAATATCGTATGAAAGGATATTGGCAATAATACATTGATTGAATGCATTAGGGGTAATGGTCAAAATACAGTTCTCGTTGGGGCCGTAATCCCCGTCAACGCCACCCGAATCATAAATAATACCGGAACAATCTGAAGTCGTGGACGGTGAATTTGTACAGATGTCTGAGGGGGGGACATATTCTTCTATACATAGTTCGAATGCTCCTTCGTTTGAACCTCCTGTAGCTGACCAATCACTCACTAAAAAAAAAATATTGTTCGTTGGTGAAAAGAAATGATTCATCAATAATCATTTCTGATACATTGCTACCTAATGGTGCGTCGTTACAAGCCGATGCCTCGAAGACTACACATGCTAATCCCCTGATAAAGGTTATCCGGGGCTGTTGCATGGCCGGCGTTCCATTATCTTCAATGCCTGTAACGCTTATTTGCAAACTGGTAACAATATCGCTAGTTGTAAAGGAAAACCATACTTCCCTTTCCGTTTGGAGACAGGAGAGTCCTATTGGGGTGAAGTTTACAATATCGATGTCTGCTTGGGCTGCAACATTGTTATAAATTCCGCAATCACCAATGTTTACTTCAAGAGTTCCTGAACAATCATCATTGAGAGGTTGAGCAAAAAGTTGAAAACTAATGGTACTGAGGATAAGTAGCAATAAATATTTCATGGTTGTGGTTTTTCGATTTGACTCCCCGATTTTTAAAAGCTTTGAATTAGTTGGTTAAGTGTTGGTATGGGGGGCTAAGTTTGATTCTTAAATACAAGGATGAAAATCTTATTAAAGTTAAATTAAATATCGAGAATCCTTAAAAATAGGCGTCTATTCTTTTGTTTTACATTGGTCTAAATTCGCTTTTATGTCATTTATTCGTTTTTCTGGAAGATTGTCATACCATTTATCATTGATATGGTTGATGATATTGGAGATGTCGCTCTCAGTCAGGTTCGGGAAACCTTGCATGGGCGTATCATATGATACGCCATTGACAACAATGGATTCGGACAGCCCATTCTTAATGATACATGGAATCTTGTTTTGATTGTTCCGCCAGTAATCCGAATTGGAGATGGGTGGGTATAACTTGGATAATCCGTTCCCATTATCTTGGTGGCAATTTGAACAATATTCCTTATATAATTTTGCTCCGTGCTTATACTTTTCTTGAGTACAGCAGAGTAATATAAGCGGCAAGCCTAGTATGATTAATCTTTTTTGAATAAAATCCATGATTCCAGCTATACGGTTTGATTCGTGATTATATAAATTTTCAGACGCGTTATTTGAATATAGCATTTATGTCTTAAATTGTATATGAATAAAATAAATGTGATTAATATTTTTTAATGGAACTAAAAAGTATTGATTACT
This sequence comes from Saprospiraceae bacterium, assembly GCA_020628145.1. Classification (GTDB taxonomy): domain Bacteria; phylum Bacteroidota; class Bacteroidia; order Chitinophagales; family Saprospiraceae; genus JAHDCE01. Next base: position 29,894 of record JAHDFN010000023.1, read on the forward strand.
TGTTGGAAAGTAATGCTAATCAGCATATATTTGCATCCCGATTCGAAAATGGCATGGTAGCTCAGCTGGTTAGAGCGCAGGATTCATAATCCTGAGGTCGGGAGTTCAAGTCTCCCCCATGCTACTTAAAACAACATCCGAATTTTATTTTATTATTTTTTTGAATAAAATTTGGAATTAATAAATGAAGTTGTAATTTTGCGGTCGCTTTAAGGGAAGCTACTTTTCTAAATTACTTTTGATTCATTATTTTAGAATGAAATTTTATTTGGATGTTTATTCAAATAAAATCAAAATATATCATCACCATTATGATATAATGATATTGCAACGGTGATGTAAAAGAGTTCATTGACACGAATAGGCGAAAGCGAAAATCATCGGGACG
>JAHDFN010000024.1:0-27126 GCA_020628145.1 Saprospiraceae bacterium
GTCATGGAGGTAGGTGCGGCCACCGATTCGGATATCGTAGCTGTACACAAATCCGTATCTGTTACCGTAACGGTATAACTACCCGGATTCAGATTATTGGCCATAGCCGTATTCTGGTTCGCCGCATTGGCATCCCATAAATAAGTATATCCACCCGCTCCACCTGAAGCCGTAACGGTAACCGTACCATCTCCTGATCCATTACAAGTTGCATCAGTAGAAGACGTTGAAAGTACAATTGTAGCACCTTCATTTATCGTTTCAGTAATGGAGACGGCACAAGCATTCCCATCAGTAATCGTTGCTGTATAAGCACCGGACGATAGGCCATTAACAGTTTCATCCGTATCTGTCAATCCTCCTGACCAAGCATACGAATAATTGAGTGTCCCACCTGATACCGTAATAGAAATACTTCCATCATCGGCACCATTACAAGAAATATCGGTAGGTGTGCCTGCTGCTATTAATTCATCCGGTTCAGCAATCGTATAGGATTGTGTCATGGAGCATTCGTCATCGGTAATTGTAACCGTATATGTACCGGCAGATAATCCTGTAAAACTACCTGTCATATTTGAATTATTACCATCATCATATGTAATCGTACCCGCTCCGATTGCCGATAGTGTGGCTGTTCCATCATTACCTCCGAAACAGGACACATCAGAAGTATCATCGACAGCAGAAGACAATCCACAGCTTTGAGCCATACAATTGATTTGGGAAACGGGGCTATTGCCACAATCCGCACTGATTGCTTGTACTTCCACTGTTGTTGAAGCTCCCAAAGCCAATCCTGTTACTTCATAGGATAGGTCTCCGAGCGTTACGGGTATCCACCCTGCTCCATCGACATTTATTTCATAAGATGTTGCTCCGGCAACGGATAGCCATTGAATTGTTACCGAAGAGGAAGTTGAAGAACCACAAGCCAATGTTGGAGCATCCAATTGGCTGATAACTTCTACATTTACCGACGATTCTACCGAGCATCCATATGAGTCTGTGATGGTTACCGTATAGATGGTACTAGAGCTAGGCGTAGCAATGGGATCTGGGCAGTCCGTACAGGAAAGTCCGGCAGCCGGCGACCATTCATAAGTTAAAAAATAAGTATTATAAAAGCTGATGGACCATTCATTGAAAATCGGAGCAAATCCGTATATATTATCATAATAAGTCAAGACCCAGGTTCCTTCGGTTGGGCCATCATATAAATCAGACCAATCGCCTTCCGGAAGGAAATTACCCGTATAAGGAGGAGTCCCCAACTCTATAGGTGTTATAGCCCCCTCTGTGAAACAAGTGTTGGTATAATGTCCATTCAAAGGGCCTGTTCCTCCATTACCTGTTGTTAAAATGAATACCTGACCATTCGGTGCCGTTAGGAAAACATCGATATCCCCGACATTCAACACACCGTCGGTATCAAAACAGACAGATTCGATAACATTAGGCCCCATTTCAGGAAAAGGAAGATTGGATACGTTTATGGGGAATTCATAAGGTATAAGCGGATCAATAATGGTCTGATTGGTGTTTGTAAAAACGATAGGAGGTGGAACGAAAATCGTACTATTGGGATCCATCGTATTGGCATCAAATTGTAATTGATTACCGGCACAAATCGTATCAAAAAGCACTACTTGGTTCGGCACTTCGTTTTCCGTTATAAAAAGGCTGATCGTATCAAAAGAACAGATATTGGTCTGTACTACCAATTCGAATAGTTCAGGTCCTTCGTCGATATTGTCTTCGATTCCCTGGACTTCGATTCCAATTGAGTCTTCCCCTGCGGGGATGAATAAATCCAATGGGATATTCGTATAATCCGTACCGTTTATGGCCACACCACTAATTGAATAACTCAATGGGTAATCCGCCTCGGCTACATTTGGCAACTTGAATGAGATAACAGCAGATGTGCATCCTTCCGAAATCGTACCATCCACACTCACTGTTGTAGATTCTACCTGTAAATTACCTGTACCGAAAGATTTGGCTTTGAGAAACACTCCCGAATCATATTGGCCATCGAAAACATCGCTTATCGCCAATTTAATGGTATAAGTCTCACAAGGGGTAACAACAGCCCGGGCGGTGAAAACATCAGTATATCCATCGAATTCCAAACTTATCCCTCCATTATTCGTATTGAAAAGCTGGGTGATTCCGGGATCCGAAAGGCAGGGAGAAAAGAAAGGGTCATACGTTCCATCGTTTATATTATTGATGGTCACCGGCAGATTGGTTCCGGGAATAATAGCGATATTCTCTGCATTATTGGTGTAAGGCCCATTGAATCCCGGGCCACTTAGGAAAAAGCCAAAAGCATCATTATAATCAGAACAATTGAATTCGGGGTATTCTTCGGAGGCAAAAACATAGTCGAATTGCAGGGTGTCAGATGTCGGAACAAAAGTAATTTCATAAACCGAAGCATCAATTACATTATTTACATTTCCGACTATAATACCCAAATCGGCATCTTGTCCGTTTGGATATCCATCATTACTGGTCAAATTAGTGGAACTATTCGTACAGGTATTGTTGGTTTCACAACCCAGCGGACCATTGGCGAATTCGGCAAAACCGGTTGACATCACGATACCCTTTTCTATTCCTATGGCGTTTTGCCCCTTAGTAAAGTATCCAACTGCACCATCATTACCTGTGTAAGTTATATTCAAGATCTCTACACCATCACTGATAAAGTTATCAATGACATTATCAGGATTATAGGGAGCTACATCTCCGGGGAAAATCTCCATTTGCCCGAAAATAAAGGTAGGATAGGCCGAAAGCAAAAAAAAGTTGAGGAGTAAAAGGTAAAAGTATCTGATGTTCATAGTATAAAATACTTAAGTTATGACAGACATTATTCTAGGTAAAACATTATTTTTATTCACATAAAGATATGATTAATACCTCATCTAATAAACAGAACACTATGAAAATGACCCTATTATAAATCAATATCTATTCTAATCCATGTAATGCAGATGAGAATCAATTATTTAGTAGCAACAAATATTATTCCTTATTGAGTTAAATCAGGAATATTGTCAAATAAGATACAAATGAAGATAGAAGATGAAATAGACAGACGGTATGAATATTGCGAAGAACATACTTCCCGAGAGGCAGACTATCTACATGAAATATATCGACAGACCTACCTGAAAGCACTTGCCCCACGGATGTTGTCGGGACATCTTCAAGGGAGGTTGTTGGGATTCCTATCCAGGATAATTAATCCGGGGTTGATTCTGGAAATCGGAACATTTACAGCTTATGCTACCCTTTGCCTTGCCGAAGGTCTGCAAGACAAGGGTAAACTCATCACTATTGAGGGAAATGACGAATATGAAGCGATTATACGGAAGCATATCGACTCCTCCCCATTTGCAGATAATATCGATTTGCGAATCGGCAATGCTCTTGAAATCATCCCCAAATTGGATATGGTTTTTGATTTGGTATTCATCGATGCCAAGAAACTGGATTACCCGGTTTATTATGAATTGGTTTTGAAAAAAGTCAAGAAAGGAGGGGTTATTATTTTGGATAATGTTTTATGGAGCAACAAGGTACTGGATTTGGAAATCCATCAGGATGAAAGAACGCTGACCCTCCACAGATTGAATCAGAAACTGAGCCGTGATGAACGGGTAGAAAGTATCATCCTACCCATGCGAGATGGTTTGAACATACTAAGGAAGAAGTGATGGCCATCAAGCATAAAATAGCACCGTTTCTTTATCAGTATTTTGATTTTATTCCTACAGACAAGCTGATTGGGAAGGTAGGAGAAATTCCTTTTCTTCCATTTTACCATGCCATAGGAGATGAAGAGGAACTCCCCCATATCATTCCTCTCTATCCTGTCAGGACTAAAGAAGAATTTTCTGAAGATTTGGATTTTATTTTAAAATATTTTGAACCTGTTTCTTTAGAGGAATTCATTGAATTCAGTAAAAAACAATCGTTCAAAAAAAATGGCAAACCTATTTTCCATCTTTCCTTCGATGATGGATTGCGTTCTGTATTCGAGGTTGCCATGCCGATATTAAAAAAGAAGGGAATACCTGCTACGCTTTTTTTGACTACTGATTTCATCGATAATAGAAAATTGTTTTTCAGGCATAAATCAGCATTGATATATTCTTGGTTACAGCGTGGCGGAATCGATACTTCGGAATTATCAAAATTCGGAATTACCGATGTCAATATTTTCAATATCAATAGCAGCCATCATCCTGTTTTCGGATCATATGAAAAAGAATTCGATGATTTTTTAAAAAACAAAAAGCCCTATCTCAATTTTGATGAAATAGAAAGTTGGATTGAAAATGGATTTACCGTTGGCTCCCATAGTTTGGATCATCCTCATTATTCCCAACTTCCCCTTCCCGAACAAATAAGACAAACCGAAGAAAGCATAAATTATATTATTGATAATTTCAAGTTGGACTATGTTTCGTTTTCTTTTCCATTTACGGATGCCGGGGTTAAAAAAGTTTTTTTCCAGAAATTAGAAAAGAAAAAAATACATAGCACCACCTTTGCCTGCGCAGGATTGAAAAAAGATCCGATTCCTTTTCATTGGCAGAGGGTTCCTATGGAATCAGGTCATAAATCTGCTTTAGAGATTATCAGAAGTGAATATTTATATTCTTATTTTTCAAAATTCGTAGGGAGGCAAAAAATAATAAGGGGATAAAAAAATCGGAATTCAATTTTTTGAATTCCGATTTCGACTTGAAAGTTGTTTGGATTTAATAACCAGGGTGTGCCAAAGCCGAACACGCTCCAGGTTATTTTACAATTCTGATTTTCATTTTCACATCCTCATCCGGCCTATCCCTTGCATCGGTTTTCACCCTTGCAATTTTATCAATAATTTCCAATCCTTCTACGACTTTTCCGAAGACCGTATAATTACCATCCAATTGGGGTGTCCCCCCTTTATTTTTATAGGTCGCTTTTTGAAGTGTACTATACCTTTCCTTTTTCTGGGTTGCTATTTTATCCAATAACGCAGGAGGAACGGGTTTGCCTTGAACAATATAAAACTGACAACCCGAAGATTTCTTTTCCGGATTATTTCTTCTGGCAGCACACAAAGCTCCTTTTTCATGAATGAGGGATTCTACAAATTCGGCAGGCACCTCATAACCGTTAGTCCCCGATCCCAAGGGCTGTCCTTTTTTAGCATTTTTCGAATCGGGATCACCTCCTTGTATCATAAAACCATTGATGACCCTATGGAATAATAATCCATCATAAAATCCTTCTTCGACGAGTTTCACGAAATTATCCCTATGCAGAGGAGTTTCATCGGATAATTCGATTAACATATTACCATAATCCGTTTCTATAAGTACCTGGCAATTTTCGGGAGCCGGGATAAAAATATCAAATGACTTGTCCTTGAATTTACTTCCCTTCTTGGCCTTTAATGTTACGGTATAATTACCCGAAGATTTATAGGTATGCTCGGGTGATTCATCAGTGGCATTGGAACCATCTCCGAAATCCCATTCATATTCATCCGCATTCGAAGATTCATTTTCAAATGCCACTTTCAATGGTGCGGCGTCACCTTTCATATCATAGGTGAAATTTGAAATTGGTTTGGCACAGGATGCCAATAAAAAAACGCCCAAAATCAAAAAAGTGTAATAACGGTTGTTCATATTTTTCCTATGTGAATGTTTTTAAAAACTATTTTAAAATGCACAAGCCCTTACAGCAAGAGCTCGTGCATATATTTTATATTATTCAAAAATCAGTAATGGTTCAAAATAAAATCAATGTCCTCTGACGTAATAGATTGCATTTTCCAATTCGAAATAACTGATGGTTCTATCTTCCAATAGATATATGTATATATGATTTCCTCCATCTATGGATAAATCAATTTGAAATCTTTCCATTTCTTCACCGGCCGTTTCATCTTCCCGTTCCTCGATACTCTTGATTTTATATTTGGTCTCCCTTTCCTTTCTTGTACCATCCGGCATTTCCTGAAAGGTTTTCAATACAAAATAATATTCCAATATCAATTTCACTTTAGGGTCTTCGGCAGCAATGATTTCCAATTCCTCTTTGGTCTTATTGGTCAAATCTTCCAATTGAGGAACACTATCCGCTACTGTTTCTTCCAATTCTACTACCTCTTCCACTTCTTCCTCTACATCACCTTTTTTCTTTTTTCCTTTTTTCTTAGCACTTTTCCCTCCCTCAGGTTTAGGTGGTTTTCTTTTATCTACCACCCGATAGGTTTCTATGAATTCGATACTCGTACTATCGGACATTTGAAATCTATACTGATTATCCCTTACCATAAGAAAAGGACGGACACTTTTACCCCACATATCCACATGCTCTTCAATTTGGAATTCATGCCTATCGGTAAAATATTCTTTTTCAGAATTTGCTTTGGATTTATTTTCCATAATCGAAGGGAGATAATAAATTATTTCTTCTTCTTTTTTCTCCTTTCTAAAAATAAGCGTTTCAGCCTCGGCATATTTATTAAGGATGACTTTTAAATGTCCCTGCATGGTTGCATCACGGGCATTCATGGTATTCAGGATATAACCGTACTTGGTAGGCTCGGCATTATTCACCCAGAAAACGCTTTTCTTTTTTCCTTGTACAACGTACAATTTATTATTGAAATAAGCGAAAGAATGTTCTCCCGGGGCAACCCTTCCTCCATCCCCATCCATATATTCAACTTTGAACGGTTTGAAATCGTAACCATAAAGGTTTTCAATCAGGATGAATTTCCTATCCTCGATAAAAGAATAATTATTGACTTGCGACCAAGCCAAAGAACAATAAAAAAGTAGTAAAGTGATGATTCCGTACTTCATGATAAAAATATTAAATGAACAAAAGTATGGTCTAGGGTATTATATGATTTATCCACTCATGTCGGCCAATTCCATCCATCTCATTTCCTTTTCTTCAATCTTGTCATTGATTTGATTCAATTCGATTGAAAAGTCCTTGATTTCTTCAGGAGTAATGGCCGGGTCATTGAATTTTTCAGAAATTAGCGATTTCTTTTCTTCCAGTTTTTCGATTTCCTTTTCAAGTTTATTGATTTCTCTTTTTTGCTGATAGGAAAGCTTAGGTTGATTGTCCCGGGGTTTTGGAATTTCTTTTTTTACAGTTTGGGATTCTTTTGCGGTTTCCGTGGGTTGTTCCCTTTTCCATTCACGGTATTCCCTATAATTACCATTCCAATCCTTGATGTTTCCCTTTCCTTCAAAAACAAAAAGATGATCGGTTAGTTTATCCAAAAAATAACGGTCGTGTGAAATAATAATGAGACATCCGGGATAATCCAATAGGAATTCTTCCAAGATATTCAAGGTAACGATATCCAAATCATTGGTCGGTTCATCAAGAATCAGGAAATTGGGATTTTTCACCAAAACCGTCAACAAATAAAGCCGTCGTTTCTCTCCACCACTTAATTGGGAAACATAAACCCTTTGTTGTTTCCTTGAAAAAAGGAATTTTTCCAAAAATGCCGCCGGCGATAATTTCGTACCGTTACTCAAGGGGATTTCCTCCGCAATATCCCGCACTACATCGATGACTCTTTTGTCTTCGTTGAGTTGCATTCCTTCCTGATTATAATGTCCGAAAACAATGGTATCTCCTACAACAACCTTGCCCGTATCGGGTTTTATTTCCTTCGTCAGCAATTTAACAAAGGTAGATTTACCGACACCGTTAGGCCCTACGATACCTGCCTTTTCCTTTTTCTTGAATTTATATGAAAATCCTTTGACGGCTGTAAAATCACCATAGAATTTCGAAACATTATGACACTCTACGATTTTCTTTCCTAGACGTTCGGATTTGAATTCCAATTTGAAATCCGTTGTTTGTCGGAAATTCGAGTTTTTATCCTTCAGATCGTAGAAGGCATCGACTCTGGACTTGGATTTGGTTCCTCTTGCTTTGGGCTGTTTCCTGATCCATTCCAATTCCCTTTGCAGCAACTTGCGGCTCTTATCCCTTGTTGCCAATTCTATTTCGCCTCTTTCGGCTTTCTTTTCCAGGTAATATGAATAATTCCCTTTGTATTTGAATAAATGGGTATTCTCCAATTCATAAATCACATTACAGACCCGATCCAGGAAATAACGATCATGGGTAATCATGAAAACCGTCTTATTCGGTTGGGAAAGGTAATTCTCCAACCATTCGATCATATCCACATCCAGATGGTTGGTCGGTTCATCCAAAATGAGAAAATCCGGTTCTTCTATCAGGACTTTGGCCAACGCCACTCTTTTCTGTTGCCCACCGGACATCGTACCCATTTCCTGATGCATATCCCGAATATTCAAACGGGTAAGGATTTCCTTTATCCTGACTTCGAAATCCCATGCCTTCAGATCATCCATCCTATCTAATACGGCCTGTAACTCATCTCCATGTTTACCGAGAATCATGGCTTCCTCATATTCCCTGATGGTTTTCAGATGGGGATTGTCGGAGTTGAAAACCGTATCCAAAACCGTATCCGTAGGATTGAATTCAGGCTCCTGGGGCAATAGCCCCACCGTTATGGACTTGTTGATGAAAATATTACTGTCTTCCCTTTCTGAAGTTTCCTTTCCCAACAACACTTTGAGAAGGGTGGATTTACCTGTACCGTTCTTAGCGACCAAGGCGATTTTCTGCCCTTTATCAATATGCAGGGTGATATCGTCGAAGAGCTGTTTCTCTCCGTAATTTTTGGTAATATGTTCTAAGGTTAGGTAGTTCATCCGTTTTCACATAAAAGACCTCCCAAATATACATATATATGGGAGGTCTTATGAATATTTATAATATCCTTAACCGGATTATTTCATCATATCCTTCATAATCATCAAGGCTTCCTGGATATAGACATCTTTTTGGACTTCCTTCATCCATTTTTCATTCCTTTCCGCCTTGGCTTTATCTACTTCGAATGCCGGCAGATCGGCTTTTAGATTCTTAACGACCAAGCCCTCGATATCATCTTCCATGATGCCTTCGAATTTCTCGGCTTTTTTCTCCTCTTCCAATTTTTCTTCGGCAAATGTTTCCAGTTTCAGGGAGACTTCCGAATCTTCCCGGACATCCTTCAAACGTCTTGCGTTGTCATTAATCAACCTGAAGGTCTCATTCAATTGGATTCTTTTACGGCTATTGGATTTCAATTTGTCAATATTCTTAACCTGTCGGACATTTTGGGAATATTTCACAGGTTCTATTTTAGACCATTCCATAGCATGATCGTATTCCTTTTCCCCCAAATCTATGTCTTGGAAATTATCAGGAAGGATAATATCCGGTACAACTCCTTTCAATTGGGTAGTTCCACCATCAATTCTATAGAATTTCTGGATGGTCATCTTTACAGATCCCAAAGGTTTGGCTTCCTTATTGCCCCATACCATATCGTCCAGATTAACAAACCTTTGTACGGTTCCCTTACCGAAAGTGGATTTGCTTCCTACGATGACCGCTCTATTATAATCCTGCATGGCTGCAGCCAATATTTCGGATGCGGAAGCACTGAATTGGTTGACCATTACAATCAGGTTACCATCAAACAATACCCTTTCATCCGTATCGGAATGGATTTGGGGTTTCATTTCACGGGCTTTCACCTGTACAATAGGCCCTTCTTCGATGAATAGGCCGGACATTTTTACGACATCCCTCAAAGATCCGCCTCCATTATCCCTTAGATCCAAGATAATGTTACCTACTCCCTGTTTCTTCAGTTTAATGATTTCCTGTGCCACATCTTCAGCACACTGACGCCCCTCCTTGTCTTTGAAATCGGCATAGAAACGAGGAAGGTATATGTATCCGATATTATTGACTTTTTCCTTTTCGTAGTTCAAAAGAAGTGATTTGGCAAATCCTTCATCCATGATTACGACATCTCTGGTAATGGAAATGACTTTTTCCGTACCATCTGCGGATTTTACAGTTAATCGGACTTCGGTTCCTTTTTTGCCTCTAATGTAGGAAACCACTTCATTGATCAACATTCCGGTAACCACAACGGGTTCTTCCTCTCCTTGGGCGACTTTGATAATGATATCATTGGGCTGTAGCGTCCCTTCTTTCCAAGCGGGACCACCTGATACTATTTCCGTCACTTTCGTTTCTTCTCCATCGGATTGGAGCCTTGCCCCGATACCTTCAAGGCGGCCGGACATGCTGATATCGAAATTCTGCTTTTCTATCGGAGCATAATAATTGGTATGTGGATCGTACATTCCCGCAATGGAATTGAGATAAACATCCATCCTGTCGGTTCTTTTGGATTTTTCCAAACGGGTAAACCAGCGGTCAAATACTTTTTTCACATCACCCCTCGCTTCTGCTATAATATCGTCTTTAGATAATTCTTTGAACTCTTCATCTCTTTCATCTTCCGGTTTTTCCAATTCCTCTTTTTGTTTCTTGGTTTTAGAATGGAAACGGGTCATGACCTCGTATTTGATCAATTTATTCCACAATTCTTTTTGTTCCTCATAATCTGTCGGATAATCCCGTTTTTCACCATCCAATTCCAATGTTTCATCAGATGTGAACTCGAAATCCTTGACTAAGGCATCCTGATAATAGCCTTTTGCCCTTTGGACTCCTGCTTCATATAAAAGGACGGACAAATCAAAAAAGTCGTAACTGCCTTTTTCTATCGCATCATCCAAATCCAAGCGGTATTTGGACAATTGTTTCACATCATCAAGAACAAGGAATCGCTTTCCTCCATCTAATTTATCCAAATATTCATCTAGGAGTTGGGATGAGAATTCATCATCCACTTTCAACGGATTGAAATGGTAATTCTTAAAACCATCCATCATGGTTTTGAGGAGAAGGGTTTCCTTTTCGGCGGCGTCATTGAGGGTGAACCCTGCACCGAGGAAGAAGAATATGAATGGAAGGGAGAAATAGAAAGATCTTTTGAAATTCATTGCTATCAATTGCTTTACTAAATTGCTTCTACTGACAATATACCGCCTAATAAAGACAAAAGTTGCCATCAGATTTTAACAAATACGAATTTAACCGAACTTTAACCCAAAATCAAGGTCGGAGAACGATGTTCATTCATTTTAGCCTAATTTGGGAGGATTATTGGCTTTATTGGGCATCTTTAGGGATATTATTCTCATCCATTGTCTGTTCTATCCGTTGCATCAGATCGCCCAGATCCTTTTTCAGTTCTTCATTGGCATTTATGGATTCTTCATCGGTCATTTCCTTGTCATTGAAGGAATTGATTTTATCCTGAAGGGCATTTCTCTGTTCATTGAGTTTTTTCAAGGTTTCCATATATTCTCCCGAATTCTCGGAAATCTCTTCGGCTTTGGATTTCAGATCATTGAAAAAGACACCGATTTTATCCATTGCCTGATCATACTTCCCATTATCGAATTTTTCCTTTTCCGAAGATAATAATCCCCCAACGGCTCCCCCAACTTCCTTGAATGCCTTACCAATAGTCAGGAACGTCCCTTTGGCCTGTGCCTGCTCTTCATCTGTTCCTAAAAAAAGATTGTATAGGAGGATGCCGAAAACGAGTATCGCACCGTATGTGATTAATTTCCTTATCATAATCGGATTTATTTTAGAGTGTGTTTAGAACTTTTAGAATAGATGTTATCACAAAAAATTGATTATAGCCAACCGGTCCTTTTGAAAATATGCCTGCGTTATTCCTCTCAACCGTAGCTATGGCTACGCTTTTCGACGAATGCCTTGCCTATTTCCAAAATTCCTCATTTGTCTTACATAAAAAACATTTCGGGATAACATCAAGTGGAAAGAACAATTCTCTTTCCATTTGAATAATGACAAAACTAAACAATTTATTATGGAAAAAATAGGGAAATATTGAAACCATACCCGAAGTAGAACCGGTTTTTCACAAGACTTTAATATTACAAGCCTTCCTTCTTAGGTTTTGAATTCCTAAATTTGTAAAAAAATTCCATAATTATGAAAAAGACAATTATACTAAGTTTCCTCTTGTTGATTTCCACTTTTATTTTTGCACAAACCGCCAAGGACATGGTTACCGCTTCCGATGTAGAAGTGACATGGTTGGGTGTGGATTTTTCGCATGTGAAATTAATTGGAGAATTCAATCAATGGGCATCCGGAGGAGAAAAAAGCTCCTACCAAATCCAAGACATTTATTTTCCGGCTTGGAATGATTTGGTTTTAAACGAGCCTAAAAAATTCGATCTGGAAGGCATGTTGCGTAAGAACGACCTCGGTTATGACACGGACATGATCCGGAAAAAAAATGAAGAAGCTCCACTTGAAGAAATGGAGGCCGATAGCGAACCTGATTACAGCAAGGAAGAGATTGCCTCTTTCATTAAGGAATACGATGGTGATGGTGAAGGAATCGGTGTGGTTTTCATTGCCGAAGCATTGAACAAAAGACGTGCTCTTGCCACTTATCATTTTGTTGCATTCAACCGTTCCAATGGTGAAATCCTAATTCATGAGGAATTAAAAACAGAACCTTCGGGGTTTGGTCTGAGGAATTATTGGGGCGGTTCGATTTATAGGGCGATCAAGGAAATCCGAAAAGAATATTATAAAAAATGGAGATCCGAATATACGGAATAAAAAAGCCCGGTCAAAATATTTCCAAACGGGCTTCTACCAATTTATTCTTAAAAACAGGGGATGATGATCAGAGCCGATCTCATCCCCTGTTTTTCTTTTTTCTACTTGGATGTTTTCAGAAATAAAAACATGATCCAAGGTCAGGCCTAAAAAAACCAAACCGGCCGGCCAACTGTTCTGGATTCCTTTTCCCTGTCTGCTATCTTTCAAATTCGTTTTTTCCAACATCAGGTTCATACAGGGCGAAAAAGTAGTACAATTGAAATCTCCAGCTACAATTAATGGGCCTTCGTGATTTTTAATATATCTGTTCACCGTTTTCAATTGTTTATTCCTTAACTTGAAATAATCAGTCCCTACAGGTGGCATGGTATGGACATTCAGGAATGAAATTCTTCTATTATTTTTAATTATATCCGCAACGATATAAGGAATGTTCTCTTGATGGAGAAAAACAACGGATTCTTTTTCCAAGGGATATTTTGAGAATAAGGCCATGCCGAAATTATCATCTCTGACTTCCGTAATACGGTAAGGGAAATCCTTTTTCAATTTCGATAATTCCCTGTTCCAAAAAGAACCATATTCCTGGAATAAAATCACATCCGGTTCTGATTCTTCCAAATATTCCAATACTTTGGAACTTTCCCGGTTTGTGGTGAGCAAATTCATGGAACAAAAAGAAAGTTTTTCTTTCCCTTGTTTTACATCGGTATTAAAATAAAAAGGAACAATGGAAACCAAAATCCAAATAACGGGAAGGGAAAAAACCAATATCGCTTTCCATTCCTTAAGCATAAGGAATAATATAATCAATAACGAAAACAACAAAAGGAAATGCAAATGGAATTGTGCCATCCAATCAAAGAAAAAATGATAGGTTGCAAAAATTCCGGAAAGGAAAAAAATGATGGAAAAAAAGCTGATTAGAAATAATAATCGTTTGAACATTATGATTTATTCTTCTTTCTTTTTTTCTTTTTTTTCCAGTGGTTATTAACCAATGCCAACATCATATACCCCAGGTTATCCAGAGAAGAATCGGAATTGGCCATGACGACGACTCCGGTTCTGGTTTCGGGAACAAAATGGATGGTTACCTGATGCCCGGAAATCCTACCCGGATGAACAATTACATCATAATATTTTTTGTGTTCCAATATATGCCAAGCATTTCCTACGCTGACCGATTCCCTAATTCCCGTGGACACATAGGATTTCAGATTATCGGAAAAAATATTTTTGTATTCTTCATGAATTAATCCCAAATGTGTCCTTACCAGAATCAATAAATCATGAAGCGTGCTTTTAATGCCCATCGAACCTTCAAAAGAAGAATAGGTTTTCTGGTTGACTTTCCTACCGGAAACCGTGTAACCTTGTGCTGAATTGGCAATCACTTTTTCTGTTATTCCCAAATAGGTGTTTTCCATACTCAAAGGTTCGATTATTTTTTCCTTTAATAATCGGGCATATGACTTTCCGGATGCCTGCTCACAAACAATTTCAACTATGGCAAAATTGATATGGGAATAAACATATTTCCCGGCTTTCCTGTCCTTAAAAGGAAAAGTAGCATAATAGGTCAATAAATCATCCTTAGTATAATCGGAATAAGGATCATCGGGATTACTTTGTTTCAATCCGAAATCCTTGGGTAAACGGGGAAAACCGGCCGTATGGTTGACAAGGTCGGAAACTTTTAATTCATCACCTATTTTCCGATTCATATAATCTTCAGGCACCCATTTATTAACAGGATCATCCAAGTTCAAAAGCCCTTCATGTACAAGCACCGATAAAAGGGACATGGTAAAAACCTTGGAAAGACTTCCGATTTCAAAAACCGTGTTTTCAGTTATCCTGACCATGGAATCCAAATTGGTAGAGCCATAATCTACGATATAGGTGGAATCTCCATCTATCAGACCGGCTATCAAACCGGGTGTCCCTCCTTTTTTCAAATCGATTTCGGTATCATAGATGATAATCCGATCTGTGATGTGCTTTAACTCCTTTGTGCTTTGTCCAAACAAGAATAAAGGAAGAAAAAGGATGAATAGGAATTGTGCGGTTTTTAAAATTCTCATTGAAATTGGGTATTCTTCAAATGGTAAACGTAAAAATGGGTGTTTTGATGGTCAAAAATACGTTAAAATGCTTCACTAATGTAGATATAAATCCCCAAATGCCGCTTGTTGAAGTCTGATTGGGGATCCAATCCATATCCGATATCCAGTCTTGCATTTACACGTTGTTCGGCTGAAAGCAGCAAACGCCCACCCACCCCTACAGCAAATCTCATATCTTTTAATGAGAACCCGTTCCAATCTTCATACACCCTGGAGCCACTGGCAAAAACGACTATCCCCAAACGTTTCCAGAACTGCCAAATCGTTGATTCCTTGTCTTGCCATAGTGGAATACGGTATTCTATTTCGAATGCTGTAAGATGATTATCAATATAGGTTCCATTGTAATATCCCCGGGCAAAATCATTGCCCCCCACCCTAGCCATGTCGAATTTCAGCATCGGACTTCCGTTATGCGGATATCTTTGGACATTGAGAAAACGTACCGCCAGAACCTGTTCCCTGAAAAAATTCATATACTGCCGGGCATCAACAGATAAACCGGTGTAGTTGAAATCCCCCCCCATCCAGGGCCGATAATACCAGTTCCTGAATTGGATGAAAGTACCATTCAGAGGATTGTTCGAATTTTTACGGGTATCGTAATTCAATGCCAAAGCAATGCCGGAACGAGTTCCTGAGAGCCACTGTGAACCGAATTCATCACGACTATCATCCTGCATCCTGATATCAACGCTGTCTGCCACGAAACCGTAATCCCATAAACGTTCGAAATTATAATGCAGTCCCATATATAATCCATTTCGGATTTTCCTCAAGCCCAAAGCCTCGATTCCGAAAGACTGGTATTTGAAATCGAGATAATTGGCAGAATCGACTTCATTATTTTCCAAATCATATTGATAAATAACCGCATCCGCATTATTGCCCAAACCATAATCCCGATCCGAAAATTTGGAATATTTAATCTGACCTGAAAAGATGTATTTTTCTCCCTTGGTATAAATTTCGGGAAGGACACCCAAATAAATCTGATTTTTCAAGGTATATAATCCCCCTATCTGAATCATCGACATCCTTGCAGTAGTATCCCTGGCAAAATCGAAATAATATTGCATGAATGCACCTATCGTAAAACTGGTTTCGGGGGTATAACCCGTTGCCGGAAGAACAACGAATTCGGAAGGTCTTTTAGGAATCGAGTCCTGTTCTTTTTCCTGTCCCAATAAGATAAAAGGGAATAGGAGCATCAATATGAAAATATAATTCCTCACTTTCCTTTTCCTTGTAATAAAACCATTATGGTATAAATCAGGATTTTAAAATCCAATGCCAGCGACATGTTTTCAATGTACAGGATATCGAATTTAAGTCTTTGCAGCATTTCCTCTACACTTGACGCATAACCGTATTTCACTTGTCCCCAAGAAGTAATACCAGGACGGACTATCAGTAATTTATTATAATGGGGTGCTTTTTCCACAATCTGATCGATATAGAATTGCCTTTCGGGCCGGGGGCCGACTATTGACATATCTCCTTTGATCACATTCCAAAGCTGAGGTAATTCATCCAACCTCCATTTCCTCATTACTGCTCCCCAAGGTGTACATCTGGGATCGTTATCTCCGGATAATTTCGGCCCCATTTCTTCAGCATTGACATACATGGATCTGAATTTTATAATATCGAAGGGTTTTCTGTTTCGTCCGATTCTTTCCTGTTTGAAAAAGACTGGTCCTTCTGAAGATAACCGAACCCGTAGTGCGATAAACAGCAATAATGGTGATAGGATAATCAACATCAAACCACATACACTTATGTCGAATATCCGCTTAACAATGAATTGCCACTTGGGCATCAAATCCCTTTCGATTTCGATAAGGACCGCACCGAAGACCTGATTCATTTTTACGGTGCCCAACAGTATGTCATAAATTCCCGGAATTATTTTTATCACAACGTCATCGTTAATCTCACTCAGTTTATCCAATATCTTTTTAATCAGATGATGTTCTGATGTTTCTATTGCAATGATGACTTCTTCGATTTCCTTTTCTTCCACAACCTCGCCCAAGTCCTCTAAATTACCCAAGAGAGGTAGGAAGTTACCCAAGTTGTTCAAACCTCCTTCTTTCACTTTCAGGGAACCCACTACATCATATCCCAATTTAATCGGATTATTAGCAATTTCATTGTACAATTCCAATGCTTCTTCATTGCTTCCCAAAATCAAGGTCTTATAGGAAATCCATCCTTTCTTCAATCTTTTTTTGGCCCAGGTTAAAATAGACATCCTATTAAAAGCCGTAATAAAAAAATGAAGGATAAAAAGCACGAAAAAGGATGTATAGTATGTTCGGTAATTATAAACGATATCATCCAAAACCAAAGCAAAGAAAAGAAAAACCACTCCGAAAAAACTCAGGAAAAAAGTCCTGGAAAGCGTTCCCATTCGTGACAAACGGTAAATATCCCTATACTTATCGAAAATGGAATAAAAAAGAAACCATCCTAATGGAACGATGATTAATCCAATCACCAGATTCCTATCTTGAAAAACAGAAGCATCCAAAGCCACTTTTTCAATATAGATTTTCCTGAAAATAAAAAACAGGAACCAAGCCACCATTGCGGATAGGAAATCCGATATGATATAGATAAGCGTATGCCTCCTCCTTTTTTTGAGCATGTATTTAGTGGCTTGTTTTACGGTCTTGGATTCGTTTGAGCCGCATTTGGATTTCATCGGATATGCCCGTAGCAACCCTCAATGCTTCGTATCCATCCTCCAAAGGTACTTTGGGAGGTGTATCTTTCAAAATACATTCGAGGAATGATGATAATTCTTCTTTGATTGCATTGGTCGGTCTGATTTCGGGGAATTCGGCACTGATGAATTTTTTGCCCTCTCCCGTATCCCAGGAAGATAGATAACCTCCTTCGGGTTCGTTTTCATACAAACGAACGACCTGTGCCTTTTTTTCAAGAAAATCCAGACTGATATACGCATCTTCCTTGAACATCCTCATTTTCCGCATTTGTTTGAGTGAAATCCTACTGGCGGTCAGGTTGGCCACACATCCGTTTTCGAATTCTATCCGGGCATTTGCGATATCGGGTTGTTGGCTTACCACCGGAACACCGTTGGCACTGATGGATACGATAGGACTTTCCATGATCGAAAGAATGATGTCTATATCGTGAATCATCAAATCCAAGACAACGGAAACATCCGTTCCACGAGGGTTGAAATTGGATAAACGGTGAACTTCAATAAACATCGGATCAATGGACTGTATATCCAGGGATTCAACAGCCGGATTGAACCTTTCCACATGGCCTACCTGGACTTTCACTCCATATTCGTTTTTCAATCGGATGAGTTCCTCCGCCTCTTCCAACGTCCGTGTGACCGGTTTTTCTATAAAAATATGTTTCCCTTTGCGGATGGCTTCAGCAGCCAATTCGAAATGGTTTTCCGTCGGTGTGACAATATCTACGGCATCAGATACCTCTATGAGTTCTTCTACGGAATGGAATCTCCTCCAGGATGTGGTTTCCTGTACTTTCCTTGAGATATCATCATCGGGGTCGTAAAACCCTACCGGTTCCCATCCTTCTATCATGTCTATGCATTTGATATGGATTTTCCCCAAATGACCGACACCTAATAATCCGATTTTTTTCATGAAAACGATTTCTGATAACATCTAATCTAAAAGTAACATAGTTTAGGATATTTCCTAGCAGAATAATGCAGCATTATCCCTCATTGTCAGCCCTTCGCTTTATATTTCGAAAATGATAGAAGAAATAGAGTATATCAAAAAGGAATTGAACTTGATTCCTTTACCTTTGGAAGGAGGTTTCTACTCCGAAACCTATCAATCCAAAGAATATCTTTCCCCATCAGCCCTTAGTCCTGACCATATGGGGAAAAGGAAATTATATTCCTGTATATACTATCTTTTAACTTCGGGTTCGTTTTCGAAATTACACCGCCTTCCCGGCGATGAGATATTTCATTTTTACAAAGGTGATCCTGTTGAAATGCTGAATATTTTTCCGAACGGAAGCCATTCCATCATCTGCTTGGGAAATAATCTGGTAAAAGGTGAAATCCCTCAATTCAGGGTTGAAGGGAAAGTATGGCAGGGATGCCGATTGAAGGAAGGAGGCTCTTATGCCCTACTTGGGACAAGTATGTCTCCGGGATTCGACTTCGATGATTACGAACATGGAATTCGAAAAGAATTAACCGAACAATTTCCTCATTTACAAAACCTCATAGAAAGATACTCTTGAACATCTTCAATCTAACCTAATTCAACCAAATCCATCCCCGTGGCATGCTGCATTTGCAATTGGTTCTTAATAGACTCGTAGATTTCCTTGTCTGTGGTAAAATCCTTATCTCCGACCTCCAAGATGAGGATGGGTACATCCTGTTCTGTTTTGAAGTAATTGAAATATGCGTCCTGAATTGTAGAAAGATACTCCGGTGAAATCTCCTTTTCGTAGGGTCTTCCTCGTTTGGCGATGTTCTTCAATAATACTTCTACGGGTCGATGCAGGTAAACCAAAAGATCTGGCTTGGGGAATGTCGAATTCAAAACAGTAAAAAGCCGCCTGAAGAGATTCAACTCATCATTTTTGAGGTTCTGCCCTGCGAAAAGAAGAGTTTTGATGAAAAAATAATCGGCGATGGTCAATGGATTGAACATATCCTGCCTATTGAATGCTTCTTGGAGCTGTTTATGCCTTTCGGTCATAAAAAACAATTCCACTGTGAATGCATATCGTTCCGCATCATTATAAAAATGAGGCAGAAAAGGGTTATCGGAAAATTGTTCGAGAACCAATCGAGCCTTCCACTCCTGTGCAAGCATTTTACAAAGTGTGGTTTTCCCTGCACCTATATTCCCTTCAACAGCGATAAAACGATATGGGGTGTTATTATCCAATTCCTTTGTCAATATTCAATTTCTAATTTCATCCGGTAATTTTCACGACATCCAAATCATCCTGACACCAAGCCAATAATTCCCTAACGGTTAATTGGAATACAGGGTGTTTCAAATCAGGGGCCAGTTGCATCAACGGGATCAAAACGAAATTCCTTTCGTGCAATCGGGGATGCGGAACTGTCAATATTTTATCATCAATGACATTATCATTAAAAAACAAGACATCCAAATCTATTAATCTCGCCCCCCATTTCCTTGTCCTCTTCCTCCCCATTTCCGCTTCAATGGCCAATAATCCTTTCATCAGTTTTATCGGTTGTAAATTAGAAAAGATGGAGATGACCTGATTCATAAAATCGGCTTGGTTTTGAAGCCCCCACGCTTCCGTGGTGTAAATATCGGATACCTGATTGATTTTCCCTATATGAATCGAAATAAGTTCTCTGGCTTTTTTCAAATTCCCGATAGCATCCCCCTTATTACTTCCCAAAGAAATGAAAACATTATGAAGAGGAGATTGATCATTCATTGATAAAGAGTCTATATTTGATTAGAACAAAGGTAATTTTTTACATCCCAAATCAAGTATTAAGCTTACATTCTTATGGAAAAATTCAGTGCGGACAGGATTTATACGGTTAGTGGGAAAATTATTGAAAACGGTGTTGTCATTACGGATGAATCCGGAAAAATACTTTCGGTAGAGGAGTCTTCAAAACATGATATGGGCATGGTTAGAAGGTTCGAGGGTGCGATCATTCCCGGTTTTGTCAATACCCACTGCCATTTGGAGCTTTCCCATATGAAAGGCATGGTGGATACCGGTACGGGCTTGATAGATTTCATTACCGCAGTAATTAGTAAGAGGGATGTCGATTCGAGTATCATTGAAAAAGCCATTGCCGAAGGCGATAAGAAGATGTACGATGAGGGGATTGTTGCCGTAGGGGACATATCCAATACGACCGACACCTTTGGAACGAAAAGGAAAAGCCGAATCAAATACCATACTTTCGTTGAGATGTTTGATTTGTTCCAAATAGACAATACCCCATCCGATTTTGACAAGTATAAAGCGGTCTTTGAGGATTTGAGACCCAAAGAAGGCGACAAGAAAACCATTGTTCCCCATGCTCCTTATAGCGTATCCCGATCCTTATTCGAAATGATAGGCAACCATAACCCGGATAAGGGGGTCACCATCAGTATCCATAATCAGGAAACGGCTCCCGAAGACAGGCTTTTCCTGTTGAATGATGGTCGGTTCAAGGAATGGTATCAATCATTCGGTTTGGAAACGAGCCATATTCCGCACACCATGAAGCCTTCCATTTATTATGCGATGGACAACCTCAATCCTAACAACAGAACCTTATTCGTACATAATACACTGACTCAGGCGGAAGAAATAAAAGCGGCAAGGGAGTGGAGTAAAAACGTATATTGGGCTACCTGTCCCAATGCCAACCTATATATAGAAAACAGGCTTCCGGACTATCGGAATTTCATCAATATGGATGCCCGGATGACTATCGGAACGGACAGTCTCACTTCCAATTGGCAATTATCCATTCTTGAAGAAATGAAGACCATTCATCAGTACCAATCCTATATCCCATTTGAAACGATACTTCGATGGGCCACATTAAACGGTGCAGAAGCATTGGGATATGAAGATGAATTGGGCAGTATCGAAAAGGGGAAAAAACCGGGATTACTGCTACTAGAAAATTTCAAAGGGCAACTTTCGCCCCAAACTACCGTCAAAAGAATAGAAATTGTTTAAAAATGATTCAATAATTCGATTGCCAACCACTTTTTAAACAACTTCATAATATAAATACTGTTTATGAAACACCTCCCATTGTTTTTCCTATTTTCTTTTTTCATTGTCCAATTCATCCACGGTCAAAGATTACATGAACCTTCGCAAGTGCTTAAAATCATGGAAGAATCGAAAGTGAATTATGTTTTCGACATATCCTTGACGACAAGCAAGCAAAACAGATTCAACAATATCGGCCAGAAATCGGAAAAATTAATCCGTATCGTAACGGATACCGAAATCCGATTGGATAAATCCGAGGATATCCCTTTCAATAAGAAAATCAGCAAGAAGCTCAAAAAGGGAGAAAAAGAAATTAAAAAGGGGCGATACGAAAAAGCGAGGAAACATCTTACAAAAGCCTTAACACTCAATTCTTCGGATTTAAGGCTTATCAATAAAATGGGAGAAAGTTATCATTTTGAAGGTAATTATCCGACTGCTATTTATTGGTATGACAAGACTTTGGAATTGAATTCCGTTGAAACGGATGCCTTGGTTTCAAAGGCCCGTTCCTTATTAAAAAACAATCAGCAAGCAGCCGCAGAATCGTATGTGACCCTTGCCCATCTTTTTAACCGAAATGATAAAACGGTAAAGGATGCCATGTTGGAAATTTTTCAAACCACAGGAAAAAAATATATTGACAAATCATTCAGTCCCGACTTTCAAATTAGTGTTTCATCTGACCGGAAAAAGGTTGATATCGGATATGGTCATTCCATATGGGCCGCCTATGCAGCCGTTTATGCCCTTTGGGAAAATGAAGAAGGATACGAGGAAAAGATGTCAGGCATATCCAAACAACCCATAGGGGTTATCAAAGAAAAAGAAGCCGTACTGAATGCCCTTCTCACCTATGAGGGAATCGAATCATCCCAAAAAGGTGAATTATTTCCTTTTATGGAATTATTGAGTAGAATTTCTACCAAAGGTCAGATTGACAATTTCATCCTATATGAAATTTATTCCCGGAGGGATCCTTTATTACCTCTTTTATTAACGGATAAAAAACTAGAATCCCTGAAGAATTATGTTTTAAAACACAGGATTTCCTTGAAGTAGTTCTTTTTCAAAAATCCTTAATTTCAGCGGTTTAAAAACATGTTTTCTTATTTTTTCTTAAATTTACAAGAGTAGTTATCGGTAAAATATATGAAATCGATAATATTTGGAATCAATTTTGAGGGATAGGAGACATACTATATGACAACATCTTTACCCAATATATTAAAACAAACAGAGGAATATATCCTTGGTATTTATAACAAGAAAGGGAATACCAAATTACTATTCCATGATTTCAGGAGGGTTTCCGAAATCATAGGACTCATACAGGATATTGGTAATTATTCGGGTTATAATGCTTATTCCGATGAGGCTCAAATTGCTAAAATCGCTGCTTGGTTCCATACATTGGGTATTCTGAATAATTATTCTTCTCCTATTGTTACGGGAAAAATCGAAGCACAGAAATATCTGCGAGAAAAAGGTTTTCCTGCTCCTATGATCCACCGAGTGGTCGAATGCCTTGAATCGTTGGATTTGAATAAATCTCCAATTAGTGATGAAGCCCAATTATTACATGATGCGACATTGGCTTACTGGAGTACCTCGAATCATTACAAATTGGCTCCCCTAAAAAGATTGGAGGAAGAATTGATTCTTGATAAGAAATATACCCATGGTGATTGGGAACAGCAATTATTGGATTCGATGTTGCAATCCCGTTTTTATTCGTCTTATGGGCAAATGGTTTTTTCTCCTATTCTGAATCAGAATATCATTGATCAGAAAAAACGGGTGGATAATATCCTATTGAAGAAAAAAGGAAAAACAGCCGTAGAAGAAGGCATGATCCGGAAATTCCAGGGCTTGGAATCGAAATATCCGATGAGGGGGGCCCAGACTTTTTTCCGCTCTGTTTATAGGAATCATATTAACCTATCGGCAATTGCAGACAATAAGGCGAATATGATGACGGGGATCAATGCGATTCTCATTTCTGTTATTCTTTCCATCGTTACTTATGGTAGGTTGATTTATGATAAACCTGAAACCATGATGCCTATTGCCATTTTCGTACTCACCGCATTGGTTTCATTGATTTTTTCAATTGCGGCGGCCAGCCCCAGGGTAACGAAAGTGAATAAGAATGCCAAAAGTGTCATACAGGCACGGAAGAATATTGCTTTTTTCGGAAATTTTTCATCTTTAAATCTTGATGAATTCGAAGAAGCAATGGATGCCATGCTCAGGGACGATGAATTATTATACGGGAATATGAGCCGTGATTTATATTTTCTTGGAAAAGCCTTGGATAAAAAATATAAATTACTTCGTATTTCCTATCACGTTTTCCTAGGTGGGTTTGTGGTATCCGTTCTGCTTTTTTCCTATTTCGTATTTGCTGCCTAGTTTAAGATACAAAAAATATTCCCTGCAATGTAACATTACAGGGAATATCGATATTTTGCCATTTATTATCCGATTCCTATCTGCTAAAAGCATAGAAATAATCATCGGGGTAATCTTCATAGAAACCTTCCAGCATAACTTTTTTTCCTTTCCTAATGTCCTTAAGGATTGAAATAAAATCATCCAGGGTTTTTATTTCCTTTTCGTTCACTTTAGTTATAATGTATCCCGGTTCCATATTCGTCCTATCGATTTTACTGTTCCTAAGAATGGAAACGACTTTCACCCCTTTTGTTTTGATCCGGGACAATTCACTACTTGTCAGATTTCTCAGTTCGATACCCAATTTCTTCAATTCCGGGTCAGATGAATTATTATTGGCTAGTGATGTAGAACCGAATTTATCCTTCAGAATAACATTCGTATCCATTTTACGACCTTCTCTTAAAAAGTCAAGGCTTATCTCATCTCCCGGTCGGTAACGTCCGATAATTTCCTGAAGTTCGGGAATGGATTTTATTTTTTTACCGTTAATACCCACAATTACGTCTCCTGCCTTCATTTTTGCTTCTTCTGCCGCCCCACCCGGAATTACCATCCTAACATAAACACCTTCCATAGAAGGCAATCCCAATTCCTCAACCATCGTTCCATTCACATCTTCTATCCTCACATTCAAAAGACCTCTTTGGACTTTTCCGAATTCTTTTAAATCAGCAACGACCTTTTTGACCAAATTGGCCGGAACGGCAAACGAATAACCTTCGTATCTTCCGGATTTAGTAATTATAGCCGTATTAATTCCAACTAAATCACCATTGGTATTCACCAATGCACCTCCGGAATTTCCCGGATTAACAGCTGCATCTGTTTGAATAAATGATTCTATGGCATAGGTGTCTTCCAATATTTCAATATTCCTCCCCTTCGCACTTATTATTCCCGCCGTTACTGTCGAAGTCAGTGAAAAAGGGTTTCCAACAGCCAAGACCCACTCCCCAATTCTTGATTTATCCGAATCAGCGAATTTCAAAGTAGGGAGATTTTTCTGATCGATTTTCAAAAGAGCCAAATCCGTAGTAGGATCGGTACCGATTAATTTGGCCGGAAAAGTTCTTTTATCATTAAGACTGACCTCCAATTCGGATGCACCTTCTACAACATGATTATTTGTTGTGATATACCCATCGGGAGAAATGATTACTCCAGAACCCGAAGATGATGCATAATTCGCCCCACCCCACCAGTCATATGATTTGGTCAGTGATTTTATATGTACGACCGAAGAAGTTACCTTATTGGCAGCAACTACGAAATCGCTGGGAGCAGCGACCACATATTTTTCTCCTGTAGAAGTCTCTGCGAAATTAGTGTACTTGGAAGGCACTTCCTGTTCTATGATAACAGTATCTCTTTGGAAAAACCAAGTATATATCAATATAGCGAAAAATGCACTTAATAAACTTGTCAGTACGATTGGCAATAACTTTTTCATATGGGAAATCCTATTTTTTAAGTTAGGGTAGCAAAATATAGATTATGGGATTCAGATTCAAATCTGAAGTGATAATATTCTGTTAACAAAGCCTTTTATCCTTGAAAACAAGCCCTCGCCCTATTACGAATACATTTAAGGCAATAATGGTTTAATTTTCATAATTTTGATTTGGATTTCACATAATACCTTATCATTTCATTCATTTAGTCAATAATCATGGAAAAGAAAAGAAAAATATTTGACGATCCCTTCGATGGAGAATACATTGGGAATGTTTTTGGTTGGAGAATATCAATTATCGGTTTTATTACAATTTTGGGTATGATTGGACTATGTATATATTTATATAATACGAACGGTTATAACAACGATTTCAATCAACCTCCCCTTATGGAAGAAGTCGATTCCCTTTCTAATAAAAACAAATAACAGTATGGTTTTACAGTTTGAAAAATATCAGGGTACCGGGAATGATTTTATCATCATAGATGATCGTACAGTCGAATTTCCTATACAGGACAATGATTTAATCCAACGATTATGTGATCGTAAATTCGGCATTGGTGCCGACGGTTTGATTTTATTACAAAAGGATCAATCATTCGATTTCAAAATGATTTATTTCAATGCGGATGGAAAAGAAAGTACGATGTGTGGTAACGGGGGCAGGTGTATAGTTGCTTTTGCACATAAAAAAGGAATTGTCGGGAAATCCGCTACATTTCGTGCAATCGATGGAGAACACGAAGCCTTTTTATTAGATAACGGTTGGGTGAGATTAAAAATGCAGGATGTAAAAAGCATAGAAAAGTATAATACGGATTGGATTTTAGATACGGGCTCACCACATTATGTGAAAATAGTAAGCGATATTAGTAAAATAGATGTTTATCAAGAAGGAAGAAAAATAAGATATTCTAATCGATTCAAAACAGAAGGTATAAATGTCAATTTCGTACAATTAATCAACAATCGGATATATGTTGCGACTTACGAGCGGGGCGTAGAAAATGAAACTTTATCCTGTGGAACAGGAGTAACGGCCGCAGGCATTATATATGGTATAAAAATTAAAGATTCTGAACAACCCATAAAAATCGATACAAAGGGCGGCTCTTTGGAAATAGAATTCAATAAGACAATGAAAAATAATATTGAAGACATATGGCTATCAGGGTTTGCAGAATTTATTTTCAAGGGAGAAATAGGTATTTAATTTGGTAAAAAAGGAAAATTCTAACTAAATAATTAAGTAATTTTTATTTTTATCGTCTCACGACTTCACAGCATATGAATTTTGGCATCTTTTATGCTAGAAATTTAATTATAATATATTATACAAGGCAAGTTTTTATTTATTTATCAATTATGATGCTTGTATTTTCCGTTTTTTATTATAAAAAATTTGCTTTATTAATATATTCAAATATATTTGCTTTAATTAATCTTTTATTTTTTATTAAATCGGCATTAAAATGACAAGAGAAGAAATCAAAAGTCTCATAGAGCATTATCAATCTGAAGTCAAGAAATTAGACTTTCAAAAATCAAATGTTCGCGAAACATTGAAAAAGTTACGTGAAGATTTGAAAAAGGCCAAACCCGAAACAGCAGCAGCTAAAAAAACAACCGCTAAACGAGGAAGACCCG
>JAHDFN010000024.1:27344-30268 GCA_020628145.1 Saprospiraceae bacterium
AAAAACAACCGCTAAACGAGGAAGACCCGCCAAACCCAAAACAGCAGCAGCTAAAAAAACAACCGCTAAACGAGGAAGACCCGCCAAACCCAAAACAGCAGCAGCTAAACCTGCCACCCCTAAAAAAAGGGGGAGACCTAAATTAACGTAAGGTATAATCAAATTACATTACAAATAGTTCAAATATCACTATAGAACCAAATGCATTGGTTTTAAACTTTATTATTAAAGCCATAGAAAAGCGATAAAACCTTCGTATTTAGGCATTTATATCCGAAAAGGTATATGGACTCTCAAAATGATGTAGAATAAAAATCAATTAATTAGATATTGACTCTTTTGTCAAATAATTGATTAAGAAAATAGACCTGTGCCGAAAGGCATGGTCTATTTTTTGTGATTTTGAACATCGTGAAAACGGCTGATTTTTTCAATGTATTTTCAGTAGAAAAGCATTTATTTTATTTTTGATGTATTCTCTGATTTTGCCATTAAGGTTTCCAATGAGTTTGATGAGATATAGATATTTTTGTATCATTCCCTAGCTCTCTTCTAATATAGTCTTAGCTGCCCCCTCTTTCTATCGTAAATAATTGTATTCCTTTTATATTCCCAAACAAACCACATTTTGGCGACATCCCTGATTTGATGTACCACGTATTTCTCTAGAAGCTTTTTTTCAAATGAATGGGAGTTTCCTCTCCTTCCTCTGCATATAACTCTATAGCAACCTTTCCCATTTCAAAGGCATAGTCATAAGGTTTCCCTTGCCCCAAAGATTTGTAAAAGCCGGTAGAAAAACGGATAGAAGAAGTATCTTTTATTTTCTTATTCATACCTATTACATGTGTAATGTGTTCCGCAATTTTAAATGCTTGTTCTTCCGAATAACAAGCATTTAAAACTACACACTCCAAATTAATATCAACATCTTTCGCAAATATTTTAAAAAGATTGCCCAACGCATTCAGAGGTATAATCATAGGGGCCCCATGGTCGTCTTCCACAATTATCCCATCCTTTTCGCCATGCCCGGAAAAATGAACAATATTAGGTTTGTACCTCAGAATGGTTTCCATAATATCATCCGGTGTCACAGCCAATTCAATTTCAAACTCGATATTATCCCTCACTTCTGATTTCAATATATTGCTTTTGATGGCCTTTGCTTCCTTATCTATACGCAAATCCGAAGCAGGATTAGCCGATAGAAACAGTATTTTTTTCTTTTCATCTTCTCTTTGGAAAACTGTTCTACGAGTTGATCCATCTTCCTCCTTCTCAGGCAATTCTATATCCGGACAATCGATACCTTCCTTGTCAATTTCATCCAAAGTATGATTAACGGCTATTGTGATTTGTGCCCGGGTTCTTTTTGCGTCTTTATAATCCAATATCCCCATCCTGACATTATTGTTATTTCCATTCAACCTAGAGCTTTGAATAATCATAGTGTTATAGAGATCACTGCTTTTGGTTTTCAAACAATCCAACATCAATTCTACTACTTTCTCCAACTTATCTTTTGCAATCAATTGCCGACAGGCATCTGTAAATTTCATCTTAGCAGTTTTTAATACATTTCGCATTTCTTAAGAACAAATTCATTTCTAATTTTAGAAGCCATCTCAAAAACTTCCATCGTTTTGAAAAGCATCTTTTAAGGAAAAGTATCTATTTCCACTTACAAGTTAGCAATAATTGACAAAAGGGATTCGGATATTTGATTCAATTGTTTATCATAATCATTGAATGAAATAGTACCTGAGTTGTTTGCCCGAACCAGACGGTTATATCTACCTGAAATCAATACAATTTCATTTGATAGTCTTTCATCTTCAATTTTTTCCAATAATGAATCTAAAACCTCTTGAATTTTTCCTTTCGCAATTTTATTTTTCAATTTTAATTTATCTGAATTATCTGATACTTGTTTTTTACTAAAGGTTTTACTAACCTTCTTTGTGGCAGGACGCCGAAGATCGTTTTTTAATTGATGGTCTCTTTTATATTTTAAAATATTTATTCCTTTTTCAATCCACACGTCTTGATTTTTGAATTTCGCCTGTAAGGCTTGAAATCGTCTAATTTTCAATGATATGGTTTCGTGGGAATTATCAGGCAAATCCAATGCTTCGATAAGGTCACTTTTATTTTTCCGAATGAACCGGATGGCATTTAACGCATTCACCCTCCCCCATCCGAAACGGGCCGAATATCCAAAATTATTATACAAAGAATCATTACTTATTTTATCCGCAGTAATTTCCAATATGAGTTTCAATTGCGTTGAAGTCAATTTCGGATCAGCGGAAAGCAGTAAGGCAACGACTCCTCCTACAATCGCAACCGAAGCCGAAGTCCCTCCAAAATGTTTATGATATGGGCTGCGTTCTTTTCCGTCAATCCAGTATCTGAATGCTCCCTCCTGGCTATTTCCTTGATCCCAAGCAGCACGGGTAGTAACAACCGACCAACCCCGGCTACCATTGGATGGAGCACATACCGAAATACTCCCTCCCCTATTCGAGTATGCCGCATATTCATCCTGGCTCGTGGAAGAGGCCACGGCTATTACATCTTCAATCCGAGCATACAAATTGATTTTATTAGAGCCATCATTACCCACTGGAAATAAAACAGGACACCCCTTGCCCTTTCGGCCATTGGTTATTAATTCTCGAATTTTATCTTTTATATTTCTTGAAGGATTAAATCGATCATCAGATGTACCCCAAGGGCAAATAAGAACGTCAGCATTATTTTCCAAACAATAATTAAAAATAAATTCCAATTTATTCATAGAAAATGATGTACCATTTATCGGCATGAGCTTAGCATTGGGGGCAACACCTTTCATCATTCCATTCGCAACTGCCAATCCCGCAACAGGTGTTCCATGTTTGAATTTAGGATCACCCTGT
>JAHDFN010000025.1 GCA_020628145.1 Saprospiraceae bacterium
TATCATCCCGGCCTACAAGAAAAGTGTCACCAACCTTTACCGAATCCGAAACCGATATGTCAATCGCATTTTCAAACATGGTATTTATTTCATGGGCTAAAGAAACATTTCCATAAGGAATATAAAATTGTGAAGAATCAGGCAGTTGCCTTAAAACACTATTATTCGCGGGGGCGATTTGCTGAAACCAATTCTCGGCCAAAGGTTGCGGTAAATCCAATCCCATATCCCTTATTTCAGCGTTAAAATCCACAGATCCCACACCAGTCCCCATATCCAAATCAAGTCCACCCGTTCCCTGGGGACCGGCTGAGTTGAATAACAGCCCTGTCAATTCAATTACATTCTGAGCATTTAAACCCATGCATAAGAAAGTAAAAAGGATTACATGAAATATCCCTTTTATTTGTTTTGATTTTTTGGACAATAAAAACATAAGCAATTTATCTTTATTTATGAAGTTGTTTAAATCATTATTCAAATCGATTAGGGCCAATTACAAATCGTAACCGTCCCAATCGAGCTTTGGATATTATTTTGAATGCCTATCGGCAATGTGTCACCAAAATCAAGATACTTTCCGTGTGAGTGTCTTTGATCACCTCGTACAGACCCATCTCATATTGTTTGTCAGCTGGTCAAACACCTGACAAGGCTAGGTGCTATATTCCTGATAGGCATTTTATTTTGTTTCAAAAGGCTAATCATTTTATCCAAGCACCCAAAAATAACAAATAAGTCGATTAAATGTGAAGAAAAAACAAATGCTCCTATCGTTTTTTGTCTTGGGTGAACAAAACCGCGTGTAGAATCATTGTTAATGAGAAATCTGTTTCGTTTGAGTAATATTTTAATCCCGACGGAAATCCATAGATTTTTCATTTTCGATATCAAAAAACATTAGACCACAATTATCATTTTTTCTTATAATATTTTCTCGATGCCAAATCCTGATCAAATATCTCCTCTAGTATTTCATAAAGTTCCGGATGCTTTTTTTTCAGGAGGTAAGGTCTTTCAAAAAAATATTCGCTAATAACAGCAAAAAATTCTACACGGCTGGTTTTAGCATAGGGATGGATTTCGCTTTTTCTTTTTACGATTTCTTCAATCTTCCGCTCTATCATGTCCACCCAGGGGATGGTATATTGCTTCTCCAACAATGCCTTCGGAATACCGTCTATTTTTCCATCCGCAGCATCTATGATGTGAATAAATTCATGGATCGCCGTATTTTTCTTATCTTTTTCATTTTTAAATCCATGTCTCAAAGCCAATTTCGAAAGAATCATTTTTTCACTCATCACACCTGTACCTACCATTCCTAATATATTTCTTCTTTTACCTTTCGTTTCAAAATTTTCATTGAATGTCCCGGGATACAATAACACTTCTGAAAGATTTTTATATTTCCATTCGGGAAATGCGAAAATAGGAATTACGGCACTGGAAGCGATTAATAATTCATCTAATAATTCAACTTTTGTTTCTACGCCGGTTATTTTGCAATTCATTAAAAACTCATGAACCTTGTAGTTGAACAATTCCTTTTCTTCAGCATCCAATTTTTCATAATACGATACATGTCCATTCAGAACGCCTTTCCATTCATCAGGGAAATCCCCTTTGGGGTAATGCCACCGACTCTTATATCGAATAATTAAATTCAACACCAGAAAGAAAACAAAAACCAATATGAGAACTTTTACCAATGGCATTTATTCAATAATCATTTAATCATTACAAAATTAGTCGATGATGAAACACTCTGGCATGACGACAAAGTAAAATCCGAATTAAAGGAATTTGTTTGACATCTGTTTGACAATATAAAATTGAATAACACGAGAGTGGGCGATTTCAAAAATAAGGAAATAGCTTTAGCATACATACAAGCCCGTCGAGACAAATGACTTCCAATGCACTTCCATCAGTCTTCATTTTTTTGCATTAGTTTTCCTGCCGCCTCATTATTTACCAAATGCTTCACAACCAAATGTGTACGATCATCCCTCTTATCGTATAACAAATGATGTGAAGTATCATAAAAAAAATCATCCGGAAATACGTATTCCGACATCGTCCCTAATTTCCCCTTAGGAAAAACATCGGATACTTTTTGATCAATCAATTGAAAAACATCCGGTTCTTCGGCAGATTTAGCCGTAGGAGCAAAACCGATGAAAAAATATGCCCCTCTGGATTTTATTTCTTTTTCCACTTCTTGCAAATATGACATGGCACGATCCACATTCTTTTCTATATCCTCCATTCTAAGAGAATGGTTGATGGGCTTAGGAGAATAAACAGCGGTCTTCCCTTTATGGCCTTCATAATCTCCCCATTCATTCGTATTTTCAAGGAGCGTTTTTTTCTTTTTCACCTTCATCGCCAACAAGGTTAAAACGTAACTGATATTCTCCTGTATGGTCACAACAGAATGTTGCGGCGTTTTTTTCAATTGATTCGAATTCAAATGGCTGATTCCTTGTGGATATTTACTAACTAAATTATAAAGTGTCTGCTCGCCATCTTTATCTATTTTATAAAAATGGGCGGGTTCTGCCAAAAAAACAACAACGTCACCTTTTTTCAGCTTACCCATTATTTCACTGAAATAATATCCCATACCTATACTTCCCTGGATGCCCATATTGACAACTTTCATCCCTAATTCTTTTTCCAGCAATTCAGAATTCATTCCATAATGAAGACTGGAACCTCCAAGTAAAACCATTTTATTTCCATGAATTGACGCAAGGCGTTTTTGCTTTAAATGGGTTGTCCCCAACCTATGATTAGCCGTTAATTTCCCCGTAAGGAAAAACATGCCAGCCAGCACGATGGAGAGCAGTAAAAAATAAATAAATAATTTATAAAACAACTTACGCATAAATATCAGAATTGGAAATAAATAAATTCACTTTGATTGCTATTGATATAAATCAACACCAACATTCCTATGAACACATAATAAGACCACCTTGAAAGCTCAGCTCCCGCCCCCTCCTGAAATGGATATTCTTTTCTTCTCCACACCCATTCGAATAAAACCAAAAGGCAGATATAGGAAAAAGTCAGAACTAGATTCGTAATCATTTTCAAACCGAAATCCTTCACTTCGAATTTCATGCTAAATAAATTATAGATATAATAATTCGCATCAGACAGGCTTTCTGATCTGAAATAAATCCAAGCAAGGCAAGTCAATAAAAATGTGATGATAATCGACATCAATTCTTTCACATCCGGCAGTTTCCTATCATTTGCAACTATGTCAATATTTTTCCGATTCCGTTTGAGCATAATCAGAGGGATGAAATAAATTGCATTCAAGGCACCCCAGACAATAAATGTCCAATTGGCTCCGTGCCAAAAACCACTTACTAGAAAAATGGCAAATACATTCCTAAGCACCAGCCCCTTACCTCCCTGACTTCCGCCCAAAGGAATGTAAAGGTAATCCCGAAACCATGTTGAGAGAGAGATATGCCACCTCCTCCAAAATTCAGCCATGTCCCGTGAAAAATAAGGATAAGCAAAATTCCTCATTAATTTAAAATCAAATAATTTCGCCGTCCCTATTGCGATATTGGAATAACCTGCAAAATCACCATAAATTTGAAAAGCGAATAAAAAAGCTCCTGCGATCAAAAGCACGGAAGAATAACTGTTGTAATTTTCAAAAACATCATTCACCAAAACAGCACATTGATCCGCAATGACTACTTTTTGGAATAAGCCCCAAAGAATTTGCCGCAACCCATCAACCGTCCTGGAATAATCGAAAGTCCGTTGGGTAAAAAATTGTGGAAGGAGATTGGTTGCTCGTTCTATCGGCCCTGCTACAAGCTGTGGAAAAAAGCTTACAAAAGCGGCAAAGGCGACAAAATCATTTGTAGGTTCTAACTTCTTCCTATATACATCTATCGAATAACTTAAAGTTTGAAAAGTATAAAAACTAATCCCTACTGGTAAAATGATATTTAAAGAATTGGCCTGGATCTCCATTCCGAAAAATGAAAATGCAGTTAAAAAGTTGTCAAGAAAAAAATTGTAGTATTTAAAAACACCTAAAAATCCTAAATTGACAAGAATACTTATCCACAAAAACAGTTTTCTTTTCGATGGGTTACTTTCATTTTTCAGCTGCATTCCAACTGTAAAATCCACCAACGTACTAAAGAAAATCAAAAACAAGAACCGCCAATCCCACCAACCATAAAAAACATAACTGGCTGCTACTATTAATAAGTTCTGGAGTTTTAAATCCTTATTCGTCACAAACCAATAAAGAATGAATACGATAGGTAAAAAAACCGCAAAATCGATAGTATTAAATAGCATGCCTTATTAATTATTTGGGCAGATGTTCTGACAAAATAAAAACCAGGTATCAATAAGCCTGTCATTTAAAACGGAATTTCCCTCCTGGGAAATTCCGTTTTAAATCCATTATTTATTTTTATACAATTCTACACCTGCTTCATAATATTTATCCCCTTCCGTCCAAAAAGGTTTAGCCGGATCATTGGCGATTTTCCTACCCGATAAAATAAACGATTGAACATATTTCAGAATATATCCATAATCGACTGAATCCGGGTTATCATTGGCCTGATGATAATATTTGTAAATCCTGTCATCAAAGGCATCAAAACCCATACTGAATGTAGGAGCGGGAATTCCCTTTTTAGCAAAATTCACATTATCCGAACGGTCAAAAAGATTTTGTTCCGGTGCAGGATCATCAATCGCACGAAGACCGAATTCCTTACAAGCATCTATCATGTGTCGGCCGGCGGTTGTACGCCCCAGACCGAATACGGTAACCAATTCCGTATTATTATATCCGGCATTGTCAATATTGAAACAATAGGCAATTTTATCCAAGGGAATCGGAGAATTCTCCACATACCAACGGCTACCCAACAATCCTTTTTCTTCCGCCGTAAATAAAATGAACAAGGCAGAACGCTTGGTCGGATATTTGGAAAGGTTTTCAACCGCAGCCAAAACCCCCGACGTACCGATGGCATTATCACGGGTACCGTTATAAATCGAATCACCCTCTTCATTGGCCCTACCGATTCCGATATGATCATAATGTGCAGAATAAATCACGAATTCGTCTTTCAATTTCGGATCGGTACCTTCTATCCATCCTACAACATTGGGTGATGTGAAACGATCAATACTGGAGCCTTTCACACTGATACTCATTTTACCTTTTTTGGCCTTAACGGCTTCCAAGGCTTTTTCATCCGTAGTACTCATCCACAGGTGTTGGAAATCACCGGCTTCTTCCCCTCCTTCATCCAAATCCATGGAAGTACGCATGGCAAACGAAGTAAGGAATTTCCACGGCAATTGGACATTCTGGTAGATTTCAACCAATCCGACAGCCCCGGCTTCCTTGGCCAGTTTCCTCTTGTCTGCAGCCATACCGAACCAAGCCTGCGGTGTTTGGTCTTCTCCATCACCACATAGTGCGACAAGGATTTTACCCTTGGCCTTTTTGGCCTTATAATCTCCTTCCATCCCATGTTCGACAAAAAGGAATTTCTTATCATTCAAGGTCAGGTTATTTCCATCTATTTGAATAAAATCCTCTCCATGTTTCAAAGCGACATCCCCTACACGGATAAAACCCGACGAAGGCGGTGTTACCGACTTCAAGCCCACATGTTGATAGTAATCATCCATTCCCGGTAAGGTCTTGACACCATACCTGATGAAATTGGCTCTAAGGTATGCGGCGGCGGCGGCCAATCCGTCGCTATCCACATCTCGCCCCTTCAGGGCATCGGAAGCTAAAAATCCGATGTGACCCCGCAAATCGTTTTCGGAAAGGGTTTCTTCAATCGTTTCCTTATCAGATTGGGCAAATGACCATTGGCATAAAAACACCGTCAGGCATAACAATACAATTTTCTTCATCTTTTCCTTATTTAAAAACTTGGTAATATTCTCCATTATTCAAAATATTCATAAATATATTCCTTGAGGGTTACCCCCATACCGGCAGTACGGGTTTCTTCCAATGCTATTTGTTGGTATTCGTTATATTCCAATAAAATTTCCACATTCATATGGGCACGGTTGTTAAACTGCCTGATGGCGACATTGTTCCCATTATCATCATAAGCCCACTCCATATTACGGTATTGGCCGGTAAAATGGTTGATTTCCTCTAAAGAGGTGACATTGCCCTTTTCATCATAACTTCGTTTTTCACTCCCCATTTCTTCTCCTCCATCATCCGTAATCCGAGTAAAGGTAACTTCTCCTTTCTCATTCGTTCCATAATGGAAATGGCGAATAAAAGGTTCGCTGCCGTCCTGGGCTATTCCTTCGATTTTCAAGGGCAACCCCGAATCCGTATATGCAAATGAAGTACGCTCTACCTCCTCTTTCCCTTCTTCGTCAAAAAGAATTTCAAGAATGGGTTTGCCTTCCTTGTTGAACTGATGGAAAGTCTTACCTTCAACCGTACCATCCTCATCCCTTGTCGTAATCGTATCGGATAAGGCTACTAGATCCTTTTCTATCGTTTTGATAGTCAATGAACCGTCCGCATACCAAGTGGACTCTTTATTCACATCCCCATTGTCATCATAGGAAAACGAAACGGTATGCGATGCCTTTTCATTTTCTGAAAAATAATTGGACTGGACAACCTTATCACCGATATAGGTATGTACGACTTTTTCATAAACGGAGCCATCTTCATAAAAAGCCACTTCCGTAATAATCTTGCCCTGTTCATCGAATTCCCGGAATTCCAATAAATAACGGTTTTCGTTTTCTGTGGCATAGATGTATAGCTTTTTCATTTTGGGTATTGTATCCATATGGTCTTATGATAATGATTTACAAAAAACATTGTCCCTCCCCCCGGTAAGTAGGTATTCTCTCCACCACCCTACCTTCCGAAACGATTAGCACCTCTTTGAAATGTTCGAATAATTCACCGGCCTTACTATGCCGCATGAAGATAGGATCTCCCAGAGCCAAGTCTTCATTTCCTTTATAAATTATCGGAGTTTGCACTTCCCCCGCCATTTCATTCTTCACTAAAGTACAGCCTTCCGGCAAATGAGGCAAAGGAATCTTATCCGGACCGTAAGTACCGGATGCGACATAGCCTCCCCCTAGGCAAGTATAAATATCCTTCTGGGGTCGCCTTACGATCTCAATGGCATATCCGGCAGATGGTCGATGCCTGAAAACCTTATAATTATCAAAAAGATGGGAAGCATAAAAACCGGAGCCTACAGTCACTTCTGTTACACATTCCTCTTCACGGGTTGTTTCCAAACTGCCGGTACCTCCTCCATTCACTATTTCAGGCTCAAATCCCATTTCCAGGGTCAGATCGTATATCGCTTTTCTCCTTCGGGCAATCTCTACAATGGATTTCCTTTTCAGGGTTCGGATAATGCCATTCATCAATCCCTTACCCTTTACATTATCTCCTACACCGGCAATCTGGGCTTCATACCCCATCAATGCTCCCAATCTCAGATTAGGACAATCTTTAAGCCTTGCCAAAAACCTTTTCGCACTTCCCAAATCATTGACCGAAGAACGGTACACCCCGAAGTATATACCCGGAAAACGAGTAGTCATATCCATATCCAAACAAATAGGAAGTGTAATACCACCCTCGGCTGCTACTTGTTGCAGACGTTCCAAATGGGCATTCAAATCCGTCATGAGATAAATCTTCTTACCGGATTGTAATGCCGGAAAAATACCGGCTATATCCTTCGGATGATAGCTTGGATAGGCGACTAATAAATCATCCAGACCTTCCCCGGCCAACCAAGCAGCTTCTCTCGCTGTAAAACACATTATTCCTTGAATCTGGTCTGAATATTCTAATAGATATTGTAAAACCCACCTACATCTGACCGACTTTGAAGCTATTCTGATTTTCTTTTCTCCCGAACGGGCTATGATATCTTTGATATTCTTATCCAACAAATCTTTATCCAAATAGGCAAACGGCATCGTTTCCCCTTCGAATGTTTTCTTATAATAGGAATAAGTCATTGGATAAGTATTATATGAATTTTGGAGTTTCTGAATATATTTGCAGGCGTAAATTTAATATATTATTGAATATATCGGTATATGGAAAAACTTCCTTCCGAATATTCATAAGCCCGGTAATCAATCCATCGGAATCAAGAGAACTGATAATGATACAGAGAATCCAATCCATTTTCCTTTTATTGGCATCAGGTAGTGCTTTTTCACTCTTCCTCGATCCCATGTCGTTTTTCGAAGTAGATAACAAAGAAGGCTTAACATCCGAATCTACGCTATTTGACGGCATTTTCAATGTACATGATCATATCATCATGTTGGTAACGGTTGTTTTGGCAGGTGCTGCTGCACTCACTGCCATTTTCCTTTTCAAAAATAGGAAAACCCAAATGACGGTTTCCAGATTGGTCATCGTGCTAGGAGTGGTTATCGCTGTATTGGCTGCCATCCTTTTCTGGATGGATTATAAACTATTACAGGCAGGTACGGAAATCGAAGCGGGATTCGGGCTACTCTCTCCCATTCTCACCATCATCTTTGCAGCACTGGCTAATCATTTTATTAACAAGGATGAAAAGCTAGTCAAATCAATGGATAGATTGCGTTAATTTTTTCGTATTTTTCGTCGAGTTAACACCGACGAATATGAAAAAAGCCAATTCATTACTGATAATCATCTGTTTAGGTTTCCTTTTCCATACAGGATTAAAGGCCCAAGTAGGCATTAATATTCTCTATCCGGACACCAGTGCCATCCTGCATTTGGAATCCATTGATAGAGGATTACTATTCCCTAGAATGAATACCGCACAAAGGGATGCCATCGTCCAACCCAAAGCCGGACTGATGATTTATAACCATCAGGACAGCCTTATGCAATATTTCAATGGAGATTGTTGGCTGAATACATTCATGAAAAGTTGTGATGACTGTTATTTTGAAATAGATCCTAGCGATATCGCAGGGACAATTGATAGGGTCGTGGAAGATTCCGTTTCCCTTACCGTCGATATTACCCAAAATAATGGTGACCCGCAGAATATTGCCGTTGCCGTAGTCTCCCAACTCCCACAAGGTGTAACCTATTCCATTGATCCCAATCCTCAATTCTCCTCCGGAACGGTAACCATTACCTTTTATGCTACACCCTTTGCTCCGGATGGAACATTCCCTATCGTTTTACAATTTCTCTGTGGCGATCAGACCTCGAATTTCATCTACTCATTGACACTGACTCCTTGTTATGAGGTATCTGTCACTAATAGTACAACCAATTATGATGTCTCATCGGATTTATACACCACATATCCTAGTTTGAGTCCGAGTGTACCGGTTTGTGTGGTCTCTTATGTCAATTCGGGGGTGACAGTGAGTAGTCCGGATGTCAATACTCCGGCTTATACAACAGGCAATCTCCACCCCAATTCCGTTCTGGCATTGGTCAATGATGGGAATATTATCGGGAAAGGTGGTGATGGCGGTATCGCCAATGATCCTGCCCAGGGACTTACCGGCGAAGGGATTACCGGAGGTACAGCCGTTGATTTGACCGTCAACACAGACGTACTGAATAATTTCAATATCTATGGTGGAGGTGGAGGTGGTGCTTCTATGGCATTTGCCATTACATTTCCTATCAGTCCTCCTCCCCCTTTCCCAAGTATAACTTTAGGATTCCTTATCGGAGCCGGTGGTGGCGGTGGTGCCGGTGGTGGTGCAGGCGGCAATATTCCTACCGTTATCGGCCTAACCTATTATACACCCGGAACAGATGGTACAGATGGTCAATTCGGTGTTGCCGGAGTAGGTGGTACATTGAACACTCCGATTAGCTTTACCCAGGGGCCTGCTACGGTTACCATCAATCCTTATGTCATTGGAGGGAATGGTGGAGAATATGGATATCCCGGGACACAGGGTGTTTTTGCCGTGACCTTGGATGTTACTATTTGTATCAGCATACCCATTGTAGGAAATATTTGCATCAATGTCGTTCAAGGGATCAATATCAACATTCCCGTTCCGGCACCCGCAGCAGGTGAGGGTGGTTTCGCTATCAAGCGAAATGGAAACAATTGCAGTATTCCTGATAACCTTTATAATAATTCCAACTTGAGAGGACAGGTAGGTAATTAATCACTTTTACAATTTTTAATTCAACAATTACCAGATTATGAAACATTTCCTATCATCCATTATATTATTTTTCATTCCTTTTGTGATTTTTGCCCAATTCGAAGGAATAGTACAAATGAAGACCTTCCACAAGGCCAATCAGGAAGATGCCACAGTAGAATGGAAAATCAAAGACGGAAGGCATCTGATGTCTTTCAAAAGTAAATCAGGAGCGTATAATCTGAACTATGATTTATTGGTGCATGAAAAAGAAAAGAAAGTCTGGCTATTGGGAGAAAGGGGATCTGAAAAGGCCGCCTACCCTATTCCTTATGAACAATTCGACAAAAAGAACAATGATTTTGATTTACCCTTGAATAGTGTTGTAAAAAAATCAGACCAAAAATCCAAAATAGCAGGATATGAAGCCCGATTCATTACCATTGTTTCCCTGGATGTCATCATGGAATGTTGGGTAAGCGATAAAACCGATTTGACCTTGAATGATCTACCCGCATTCATGACCAACAGTGATTTGGTCAGCATATTGAGAATACAAGGTATCAAGGGTGTTCCTTTACAGTTCGAATTGAAGGATGCTGCCGGTGAAATACTCAGTGCACAATATTTTGAAAAAATACAACCCGGAACCTTGAACGCCAAGAACTTCGATTTTCCTAAAGATTATACCATCAACCCCGGCCCGGCAAAAAAATAATGAGATACCTACTACTCACCATATCATTGTTTCTGACATTGGGATTGTATGCCCAATTGAGTAATAACGGAGCTCTGATTTCCGTAAAAAGCGGAGCGATGATCTCCGTTCATGAAGATGTGGTGAATTACAATGGGGGTGAATTCCATAATACGGATACGATTTACGCTTTTCATGATTGGATAAACAATGCGGGAAATGAGGCCTTCATTTCGATTGGAGTCGGCATCGTCCATCTTTACGGAGATGACCAGAGGATTACGGGAACGGACATTACCCGTTTTTACGATTTGAGATTGGAACAGACCGGTGTTAAATACGGTGACTTGGATGTTTATGTGGATGGTTTCCTAAGACTCAATGATAGAAGATTCCATTTGGATACCAATTGTGTAACCGTATTCAATAGCGATCTGCTTTCCGTTGAAAATGTCGGTAATGGGTATGTAAGTGCCTTGGAAGCCGGAGGATTGAACCGATATTTGGAAAATACCCAAGCCTATTTCTATCCTGTCGGATGGCCCAATTATTACCGGCCTTTGGAATTGACCATGTC
The DNA here is from genome assembly GCA_020628145.1 of Saprospiraceae bacterium. Classification (GTDB taxonomy): domain Bacteria; phylum Bacteroidota; class Bacteroidia; order Chitinophagales; family Saprospiraceae; genus JAHDCE01. Next base: position 11,445 of record JAHDFN010000025.1, read on the forward strand.
GTCTTCCTCCTTCAATGAAATGAAAGTAAGAATGGCTTTCGCAGATGCCACAGATGAAGGATTTGACAGGGAATTAAGAGAATCCCATTTATGTGAAGTCAACCCTGTTTACTATCATAGGGTATATCAATTATCAGGTAATGATGGAGCTAAAGTCAAATTACATTATGACCCTGCTGTAGATGGAGATTGGAATACAATTGCCCATTTCCAGAATATCCCCCAATGGGAAGATACAGGGGATGAATCCGCTGGCATCGATCTTGTATCGGGTTTGGACTTCTTCCAATCCATTCCTTTCATTACTGACTTCACCTATCCGGCATTCGCACTGGGAGACAGTAGCGATACGCTGGAATTGGTGGCTAGCGATACGATTATCTGTGAAGGGGAAACGGTTACATTCACCGGCGAAGCCGGCTATATCAGCTATGAATTTTATATAAATGGTGTTTTGGTGCAAGATGGCCCTGACAACACGTTTATAACTTCGGATATTGAAGACGGAGATATTGTTTCCTTCACTTCTACCATCGAGGGTTGTGTCTTCGAGGGCAGTGAAATAGAAATGGCCGTTCATCCATTGCCCACAGCCACAGCCGATAGCAATTCTCCGGTTTGTGAAAATAATAATCTTCAACTTAACGCAGAGGGAGGGGATGAATATGAGTGGGAAGGGCCGAATGGTTTTACATCCACCGAACAGAATCCTACAATCAATATGGTTGGCATTGCCGCTATGGGAACCTATATCGTAACTGTAACGGATTCTAATAGCTGCTCTGATACGGCAACTGTGGACATATCTATTTTTCCCGCACCGATAGCAACCATTGATAGCAATAGTCCCCTGTGTGAAGGAAATAATTTGAACCTCAGTGCAGAAGGTGGCATTTCTTATGAATGGGAAGGCCCTGAAGGGTTTACTTCCAATAATCAGAGTCCTAATATTAATGCGATTACCCTTGTACAAGCCGGTGATTATACCGTTACCGTAACTGATAACAACGGATGCACCGCTTCCGAAACGATAAATATAGTCGTACTGCCTTTGCCGGATGCACAAGCATCGAGTAATTCTCCTCTCTGTATTAATGATATTCTAGAATTATCTGCAACGGGAGGATCTATTTACTCTTGGGAAGGACCAGATGGATTTACTTCCAATGACCAACATCCAAGCATTGCTCCGGTAGGTATAGACAATGCAGGAACCTATACCGTTACAATTACAGATACCAACGGATGTTCTTCTACCGCTCAAACCGATGTAATCATCAATGAACTCCCTACACCTATACTTTCAAGCAATAGTCCCGTCTGCGATCAAAGTATCTTGACTTTGAATGTAGTAGGAGGTCTTACCTATGAATGGGAAGGACCGGACAATTTCGTATCCAATCAACAAAATCCGATCATCGATCCGGTGTCCTTAGCCAATGCAGGTACATATTCCGTTACTGTAACTGATGTAAATGGATGTACTGCAACAGGTAGTTTGGATGCCATTGTTCATCCATTACCCGTTCCAATTGTAATTAGTAATTCTCCGGTTTGTGAATTATCCACACTTCAACTGAGTGCGGAAGGTGGCATTTCTTATGAATGGGAAGGACCTGAAGGGTTTACTTCCAATAATCAGAGTCCTAATATTAATGCGATTACCCTTGTACAAGCCGGTGATTATACCGTTACCGTAACTGATAACAACGGATGCACCGCTTCCGAAACGATAAATATAGTCGTACTGCCTTTGCCGGATGCACAAGCATCGAGTAATTCTCCTCTCTGTATTAATGATATTCTAGAATTATCTGCAACGGGAGGATCTATTTACTCTTGGGAAGGACCAGATGGATTTACTTCCAATGACCAACATCCAAGCATTGCTCCGGTAGGTATAGACAATGCAGGAACCTATACCGTTACAATTACAGATACCAACGGATGTTCTTCTACCGCTCAAACCGATGTAATCATCAATGAACTCCCTACACCTATACTTTCAAGCAATAGTCCCGTCTGCGATCAAAGTATCTTGACTTTGAATGTAGTAGGAGGTCTTACCTATGAATGGGAAGGACCGGACAATTTCGTATCCAATCAACAAAATCCGATCATCGATCCGGTGTCCTTAGCCAATGCAGGTACATATTCCGTTACTGTAACTGATGTAAATGGATGTACTGCAACAGGTAGTTTGGATGCCATTGTTCATCCATTACCCGTTCCAATTGTAATTAGTAATTCTCCGGTTTGTGAATTATCCACACTTCAACTGAGTGCGGAAGGAGGAACTTCTTATGAATGGGAAGGACCCGACGGATTTGCTTCTGATGAACAAAATCCTAGTCTGGATAATATCTCAATAGAGCAAGCCGGGATTTATGTTGTAACTGTTACAGATGGAAATGGTTGTACGCAAATTGGCCAAACAACCGTTGTTATTAATCCTCTCCCATCTCCCACAGCCACCAATTCCGGAGCTGTTTGCTTAGGAGGAGCTATCGATTTATCTGCGGAAGGTGGTATTGGGTATGAATGGTCGGGACCTAATGGATATTCGTCCAATGAACAGAATCCGACCTTGGCGAATGTAATAGCAGCAACAGCCGGCATTTATACGGTCACCGTAACGGATAATAATGGGTGTTCCGCAACCGCAGAAACCGACGTTTCCATTTTCGGGCCGGTGGATGAAACACCCAACAATGATTCTCCAGCCTGTTGGGGTGATGATATTCAGTTAACCATCAGTGGGGAAGCAATTTGGGATTATGCTTGGAGTGGCCCTGATGATTTCAGCTCTACAGAACAGAATCCAATCATTGAAAATTCAATGATTGAAAATTCGGGTACTTATTTCGTGACCATTACAGATGGGAATGGTTGTAAGGGAATATATTCTACCATTGTAGTCGTCAGTGATTTCCCTGAATTGGAATCAGAGAATTCCGGTCCACAGTGTGAAGGTGTCGATATTATGTTACAAACCACTTACAATCCTTCATGGGATTATATTTGGGAAAGTCCTTCCGGATATTTGGATACTATTCATAATCCGGTCTTGGAAAATCCTAATACGAATCAGAGTGGTGAATATATTGTAACGGCCACCAATGGTTTTGGTTGTTCAACCTCCGATACTGTCCTAGTTGAAATATACGAAGGCATAATGGCTGTATCTTATGGCGATACGACAATTACAGAAAATGAATCCACCATCATCGGCGTAACGGGATCAGAAGACTATACTTATATTTGGAATCCTACGACAGGCTTGAATTGCTCGGATTGTCAAGAAGCCATCGCAGCTCCTGAAAGTTCAACCATATATGAAGTCATTGTGGTAAACGAATTCGGATGTACTGATACTTTCAATATTACAATTTTCGTTGAAGATAGGAAGGATGACGATTTAGTTGTCCCCAATACCATTACTCCCAATGATGACGGTTATAATGATACTTGGGTTATTCCCTGGTTAGACCGTTTCCCTGACAATGAAGTTGTCATTATCAATCGTTGGGGAGACGAGGTTTATTCTGCCAAACCTTACGGTAATGATTTCGACGGAACATACAATGGGAAGGATTTACCTGCCGGGACTTATTATTTCATCTTATTACTGGGTGAGGATTTTGATAATTTCAAAGGGCCGTTAACGATTTTGCGGGAGTAATTGCCTCATTGGATGATCTACTCTTGGATTTCCCAAGTGTGATCACTCAATAATTTAACTGTTGCCCTGAATTCGTAGGGACTGCTCCGCCCCCATTCTTTAGGGCCGACCATAGAAAGTACCTCCTTCCCATTTTTCCGGAGATATAAATGATAGGTATGTCCGATAAGTGGTTTAAAATTCATTTCCGCCTGATAAATGCTTTCGGAAATATTGACCCGATCTCTTATTTTTTCAGCTTGTTGATACAAAAGTTCGACCTGCTTTCGGATCTGTTCCAATTGCATTTCCGTTTGTTCATACATGGCAGAAACGGCCAACCCTTTCACTCTCCCCTTGTCAATCGGTTTGATTATACTACCTCCTACAGTATGGGCATAAGGTAAGGTATGGGGATTTTCAGTCACCTTGTCCTTATCTATCGGGTTGATGAATTCTTCTTCCTGTTTTTCCTTTTTATTTTTCGTACTCATTTGGATTCATTGATAACGACTGCTTCCATCAGCAATTCCAAAAATTCAGGTTTGTATATGTCTTCCGCCTTGCGGCTGATATAATGCCTCACCAATTTCTGCCCACCTTCCAAAAGTCCATGGGGATCCGTCATTTCCGCACCATTCATTAAACCCAGAATAAGTCGATCGGGTTTAGGATTCATAAAACAAAATCCCCTATTATAAGTATAATAAGGTACTTTCCATTTGATGTCGTAACAAATATGCGGTATGGAATCCAAAAGGAGTTGATGCATCAACTGCATCAACTCCCTTGTATTCTGATATGGATATTCCAATATGAAATCCTCTACGGAATCCATTATTTCAATTTGAATTCACCTTTCCCCGACAAAAAACCCTTATTGAAAACCTCTACAGTATAAATCCCTTTGGCAAAAGGCGTATCGGGCTTCCAATTCAAACACTGGTTCGATGCTTTGTTTTCATAGGGAACATCCTGTGCCTTAGTAAAACGCATCTCCTCTCCGGTGTCCTTATTTTCAAATACGCCCGAGCCCAGATTTTCAATAAACATCGTCTCTCCCAAAGGAGTAATAATCCGAACGAGGAACTGTTCCCTACCCTTTTCGGTTACCCGGTTATCTAAAGCGGTATAACAGATTTTAAGGACATCCACATTCTTGGCATACCTTTTCTTCACCATTTTGCCTCCTGATTTCAGCTTGTACCCTACAACTTCCACATCATCCACACGGATAATCGAACCCAGATTCACCTTTCCCTCCAAGAATGTCTTCTGTTCTTCCAAAACAACCTTTTCCTTCGTTACCGTTTCTATAATCGAGTCTTTTGTTTTTGTAATTTTGACTTTTTCTTCCCTTTCCTTCACCGCAACTTCTTCAATGATTTTCTTCTCTTCCTTGACCTGAACAATCTCATTGGTCAACAATTGGTTCTGTTCTTCCAATTCGTCTATTTTTGTCAGGAAGGAAGCCTGTTGCGTTTTCAGATTATCGATTTGCTTACGGGCATCTGACAAAGCCTGCTCATTGGCTTTACCCGAATTTATCGCCCTCGATATCTTATTTTTTTGACGATTCAGTTCAGCTTTCTGATCTTCGATCATCGTTCTCAAGTCCTCATTTTCAGCTAAGGCTTCATCCAATTCAGCAATGGCATTGTCATATTCATCCTGTAATTCCTTATTCAGGATTTGAGCCTCGCTGATTTCAACCTTCTGTTCTTCTATGACCTTGTCCGCCCCGAATTTATTGAACAATAAAACAGCTATGATCCCCATTAGGATGGCAATCACGATACCCGCTCCTACAAGCATCTTCCTTTGATTATCAACCGTTGTTGGCATGGTATTTTTATTTTATATGTTAACTATCACAATGATAGTAATTATTTTAATGTGATGTCAATACAAATTCAACTAACTTATCCTTTAAACGTACAGCTTTAATAGCTTATTTTGATATATTTGAAGAATACCAAGCATATTAAAACAGATACATGGAATTTAATTTGAATAAAGACATCGTTTTTTTTGATTTGGAAGCAACAGGTTTGAGTGTTATCAGAGATCGGATTGTACAAATCGCACTCGTCAAATATCTCAACGGAGGAGGAGAACCTATTGAGAAGACCCTGCTTATCAATCCCGGTATTCCCATTTCCCAAGAAGCTATGTCTGTTCATGGTATCACCCCCAAAGATGTTGCCAATAAGCCTACTTTTGCACAGGTAGCAGGTGAATTATATGATTTTATTGGAGATTCCGATCTTGGAGGATACAATTCTAACCGTTTCGACATACCAATGTTGATGGAGGAATTCGCACGAGTAGGTATCGTATTGGACATCAGCAACCGAAAACTGGTAGATGTGCAACGGATATTCTACAAAATGGAACCCCGAACCCTTAGAGCTGCCCTCAAATTCTATTGTGACAAGGAATTGGTGGATGCACATGATGCCTTAGCCGATGTTCGGGCAACTGTAGATGTCCTGAAGGGGCAACTAGAGCGATATAAGGATGTGGATTTGGTTGATGAAGATGGAAATGTCACCCCCACTCCTGTCAAAAACGACATGAAGGCATTACACGACTTCGTCAATGACCTCAGATTTCTGGAACCGACTCAGAAATTGAAAATGAATAGTGACGGTGAGATTGTTTTCTCTTTCGGGAAATACAACAATCAACCCGTAAAAGACGTATTTAAAAAGGATCCCAATTATCATAATTGGATACAAAAAATGGAATTCTCTACCCTAATGAAGCAAATTGTCAAACGTATCTATAAGGAAATCAATGATTAACACATAAATAGCGAGTATTGGCAATATTTATGCCTATGCTAAGGAGAAAACTAATTTTCATAGGATGCCATGCTTCCTAAAACAGTAAACAAGTGGCTTTTTTCTTTTTGGATTGTTCTGATGAGTATCCCTGCCTTCGGACAGGGAGGGTATGTAGCCAATCTTGACATCCTCCTTGAAAACCTGGATAATGCATTGGCCAATGGCAATCCTAGAGCCTTACGTGAATTGGGCAGCCTCATAGATAACAATTCCATCCGTAGCAAAGTAGTCGATATATTAGAAAAGCACACCCTATTCCCTGAAGACCAATTGCAGTTCAATGCCTCCCTTAACAGAAAGGATTTCTTCGGATTCCTCAATACCTACGAGGAAGAAATCAACTATTCTCCCATCTTTCGGAAATTCCACACCCGTCCCTTGTCGGAATTCGGAGTAGAGATGAAAATCACGCGTAGAAGGGCTTTGACCGATAAGGAAAAATCCATCAGATTCAAAAAACTTGTTCAAATCCTTCTGACTGAAACGGAATCCCAACCAGAAATTTTCATCGCCCACCAATTACAGGAAATTGCAGAATTGAAAACCTATGAAAGCTATGATTTCCTCATGGGATGTTTAGAAGGGAAAAACCTATCGGAAAACATCTTAAAGATGGAATTCATTGAAGAACACCTTTGTAATGCCCTAAGAATATACGACGATCCCTCCGTTTTCGAAATCATCCTGCAGACCTTGGAAAAGGGTAAACTCATGCCTGATAAGGCTCAGGATATCCTTTCTGGGTTCACCAATATACGCACAAATGAAAACGGGACTAAAAAACTTGCCCGACAATACCGCCACCTTATAGATTCTTTAGGGACATTAAGTGCCATGAGGATTCATGGATTTGAGAAACAAAGTACCGCCCGATTGGATTTCTTTATGGAAGAAGTCGATTATTATGGCTTTATGTTAGCCAATTATTTCATGGTTCCCTGGTTGAGGGAAAATGCCTTGAGGAATATGATGGCGACGGGAAACTCCAAAGCACTTTATCATTTGGCCGGCGTCATGTATGCTCAATATGATAATGATTATTTTGATGCCGGATTATTGGAAGAACAATTCGGGAATTATCTGCACTTGGATATCAGCCTTAAAAATAAACACGGGCAATTCGTTTCTCCCAAGGAAGAAGGAAAAGATCAGACTTATTATCTGAATCTTCTGAAATACTGGGCCGCTCATTATAGGGATTATGAATATGATGAAAGCAATCGAATCTTCATCAATCTGAAACTTGAAGAAGAAAATGAAGAAACAGCTTCCAAACTATTCAGAAAATTATCATCCGAAAATGATGCCATCGCCTTGCAGTCCTTTAAGGAGCTGATTCAATTCCCCAATCAGATTATACAACGGCTCAATGAAAAATACCAACCTATTCTCAGGCGTGTCCATCCCAAACTCCCCGATTTCAGGTATAGATACTTGGAGAACCTCGCCGGATTACAAGAATATTGCGATATGGAAGGCATCGATATTTCCATTTCGGAAACCATTCGGCTACAATTGGAAGAATTAAAGTCCCCTCTCCACATCAAAAAACGTTATGAAATCGAAGATAGGATAATTGCAGAATTGCAGATAGGCGAAATCACGGGAGTAGAAATGGAAGGCCTCATCCATTCCAGGAATGTGGACTTCAACTTCAGCATTTCGAGGATATTGGATATTTTCTATTCCAAGCATTTTGATGGAATAATTGGAGACGACACCCAAGTTAGGCTATTCCTTAAAAAGTCCATTCTTTTCAGCCGGATAGGAATTGGAGGTATCTGTAATCGGTATGCTTTTAAACCTGATCAGATGAAAAATAAATTGCAATATCGGCTTAAGCAACTGAACGAAAAGGAATACGATGAGGACATCAGGAATGCCATTTCCTATGTCCTTTCTCAAAACGATGAAGAAAACACATTCACCATACCCGTTGCAGACTTCATCAAGGATCCTACTTCTTATGATGAAAGAAGCCTTCAACTCATTGATGCACCTAAGAATGCAGAATTAAAAAGTATTTTCAGAAAATTATCCGGCACGGACAAGCGTAATGAATTGAATGTCATCCTCGGTTTCCTTTCCTTCCATGCTTCCGAATCCTATAATCCATACCTGATAGACTTATTGGATAACAAGACTATTATTGCTGAAAAAAACAACATCAAACGAACCGTTGCAGACGATGCTGTTAGGATGTTGGAAGGGATTCATGAATTTTCATTCCGCAACTTTGATTCGGAAGCTCCCCGGAATAGTGGTGTGCTTTGGAAAGATTTTTGGAAAAAGAATAGAAAGGATAAGCAATGGGGGCAGCCAATCCTTGCACTTAAATTGGAAAAATTAAAGGAAAAAGAAAAAATCAAACATGAAGAGCTGAATGCCATTTTCCTTTCCGACTATATGGATGAAGATGTCTTAAAGGCTGCATTAGACTTACTCCCAAAATTGAAATCCCATAATGATGTTCGGAAGCTCGAATTCGCCCAACCCTTATCAGAAGAGCATATTCCATATTTTGGGAAACTGGCTTTCAAACCCAAATACCTAGATGATGTCATTTCCTATTTCGATAAAAAAACCCTCTCCCGATGGTTGGATATTTCCTTCGATTTCCTGGATGGAGAGAAAGAAACCGACAAGGGTAAGATATACAACAGGCTTTGTGATATCGATGGTATGCTGGGCATCATTTCCGATTCCGACATGGAACAACAGGAACAGATTACTTTTTTCATGACCAGTTATCTGGATAATGCGGATTTCATATCGGAATTCGAGGAAAAAAGATTACTCAAAAGGATTTTCCGGATCAAGTATTCCGATTTACCCATTGATGAACAATTGGACATTGCGAATAAGTACAGTTCGGATCCCCAACAAGTCCATAACATCCAACAGGGATTATTGAATGAGATTTCATTTTCCGAATTGGGCGACGCAATGGAATCAGCCCACCATTTGGTTTCAACCGACAAAGAATCGGGGCTTAGGTTTTTGGAGAAGAATTTCGGCCTTCCGGAATACATCTTTAGTACGCCGGAACTCCAAGCATCCATGATTAAGGATTTGAATCAACTGGATCCTTCGGCATTCTATGTCAAGTATCTCACTCAGTCCGGTTTGGAATTACTATCGGAGGATCAAGGATTGGATTATGACAAAATAGCCGAAATCCTTGAATTCGATGTTGTCAGCCCGTTCTCCAGTTCCATTGCCAAGAATAGGAGTCATTTTGCTAAAGGTGTCATCCGGCTTTTAGAAACCGAATACCCGGAAACACGCTTCCCTGAGAATATCGGAACCAACCTTAGAAAACAAGCCCGTTATTGGATAGGTTTTTTACATGAACAAGGAAAAATTTCGTCTTCTTCCCCACTTTCTTTTAATCATGAGTCCTGATTTTTCATAATAATATCTAAAAATCCCGACGAAGACCTTCCAAAAAGAACTTTAGCACTACTTTTGCGTTAATAATCTTGAATTCGGAATTCAAATATAAATCAAAGTCACCATGCCGGGTACCTTTTGCCCTTGCTCTTCAAGTGTAAGGGAAGAAAATGAAAGTGGAAGATACAGTATAGAGGGATCTAATCTTGAATTCAAGGTTCTTTACTCTTTTTCAGACATACCCAATACCATCGGACAACCGAAAAGTCTGTTTGTAGGGCAGGTCTATCAGCAACTTCTTGAAGATATCCCCTCTCAGGGGGTCGAATCCATATATATTCCCGTTTACGAAGATGGTGTCATGATTGGAATCATCATGGCTCAGTCATCCTTTGTTAAAGCACATGAAGCTTTTCGTTTGGATTCAAATCTCGGACGTTTTTCACGTATGAGCCGTACCCTTTTCCTCAAAAGCCTTAAAATCAGGAGTTTTGTAGTCGGAAATCTTCTTCTTACCGGGAATTACGGAATCCAATTTAATGGTAAATCCACAAGGGAATCCTTTGTTATTCTGGATGTCATTACCAAAAATGCTATTCCGATTGTAGAAAAACAAAAAGGGTATAGGTTTTCCTTACAATTCTATAAGGATTTCAATACCGAAGATTCCGCTCAATCCAGTGCTTTGCAACAGGCGGGTTATCATTGCCTGTCCGGCGATCCATCCATGATTATGGAAATTCCACAGGAATGGAACGAATTCGACGATTACCTCAAGGCGATGAGTTCTAAGTATAGGGTGAGGGCCAAGAGAGCCTTCAAAAAGGGAAAAGATATCCAAAGGGAAGAATTGGATGAGGAAAGGATTTTATTTTACAGTGAGAAAATCGAAATCCTTTACCAAAAAGTCGCTCAGGCAGCAGACATGAATTTGGTAAATCTATCCGGTAGTTATTTTTCCGAATTGAAAAAAAGACTGGGAGATAATTTTAGAATGATCGGATATTTCCATGATGGTGAAATGATCGCTTTTTGCACTACCATTCGTGATCACGAGGAAACACATGCTCATTTTCTCGGTATGGACAACAGTTATAATTCTCGCTATCAGCTATATCTCAATATCCTTTATGATATTATTCGGATTGCAATAGAGGAAGGCAATAATCTGGTGGATTTTGCCCGGACCGCTCCTGAAATCAAAAGTTCGGTAGGAGCCGTTCCTGAGGATCTGTATGTTTTCGTCAAACATCGGAATCGGTTGTTGAATAATCTGGTGAATCCTGTTTTCAAATATTTGGAGCCTCGGAAGGAAATCGTTTACAGAAATCCTTTTAAAAATAAAACCGCCAATTCGAAAACATCCAAAGATGGACAGAGCGCCCCTACCCAATCATCTTCTCAGGGAATTAATTGAGGTCCATCCGAAAGCCCACTTGCTCTACAAGCTCCGGGTAAAAAAATCGAGAATGAAGAATTACATCCACTAATGATAATCGGAACATTTATATACGAATTCCTTTCCATACATCCTTATCAAGACGGAAACGGAAGATTATCGAGATTGTTGACGACTCTATTGCTTTTGAAACAAGGTTGTGATTTCATGCAATATACATCAATGGAAATTGAGATTGAAAAGAGGAAAAAGATTATTATAAGGCATTGATGAATGGCCAAAAAGACAGAGGAACAGAAAAAGAAATAATCAATGACCGGATTCTGTTCTTTTTTGTAAGTAAGCGTATGTTTAAATTTTAATAATTGGTCTGCGAAACTCACTTTATTGCTTACTCTTCGTTAAAAAATCAGGCTTGACAGCCCTGCTATCATCCCGATTTTCCGCCTTGATTAAGCAATAAATTGGTGTTTCTCGACATAAAGGCCAAATTTTAAACATACCCTAATTAGAAAAGAACTATTGCAGGACTTAATCAAAAAAATAAGACAATCAATTCCACTTTCTCCTGAAGCTGAGAAATACATCTATTCTATAGCAAAAGAAAGGAAGGTGTCCAAGGGAGAAGTTTTAATACGAGAAGGTCAGAAGGTAACCAGGACTTTCTTTGTCACCAAAGGTAACCTTCGTTCGTTTTGTATTGATAAAGAAGGAAAGGAACATACATTACAATTTGCAATTAAAGATTGGTGGATTAGCGATTTCATGGCAATATACAACCTTGAGCCTGCTTCACTTACAATCGAAAGCATAAAAGATTCAGTCGTTATTGAATTCAATGCACAAAAATTAAATGAAATTTACACCCAATTTCCGGAATTTGAAAAATTCCAAAGGAAAAACCTCGAACGACATGTAGTCAGCTTACATAAGAGAATTTTAAATCAATTACAACTAACTGCTTCGGAAAGGTACAATTTATTTCTCAAACAATATCCGGACATCGAACAACACACGCCAAATTATCACATTGCATCCTATTTGGGCATTACTCAACAAAGCTTAAGCCGGTTGCGATCGGAAATAGCAAAAAAATAGGATTTATTACCATAGGTTAATTTTTATCCCAATATAGCGTTCTACTTTTGAGGCTGGTAATTAAAATCTAAAAGTTATGCTTAAGAAGATATTGGGATTAGCACCAAAATTAGAAGCGGATGGTTCATACAGTCCTTCTAAATTTGCCCTTAAAACGGGAGTGCCGGACAAAACAGATTTTGAAAACATATCTTATCAAAAATACAAAGGAAAAAAATCTAAGATTTTGGTGATATGTACGGAAGAAAAGAATCTGAAAATGAAAAATGGCAAGTACTTCTCTACCGGAAACCATCCTGTAGAATCATTACTACCCATGCTTCATTTAAGAAATGCCGGATTCGAATTTGAAATAGCTACACCAACAGGTAAGCCTGCAATTTTCGAAATGTGGGCCTTCCCTAAAAAAGATGAACAGGTTAAAGCCATTTATAACGAGCATAAGGCAAATTTTGAAAAACCGATTAAACTTTCCGATTTCATCGGCAATTCTTTTGACCAACCGGATTCGTATGCAGCAGTCTATATTCCAGGAGGACACGGAGCTATGATTGGAATTCCGGAAGATCAAAACGTTGGGAAAATATTAAGATGGGCACATAAGAACAATTTATTTACGATAAGTATCTGCCATGGGCCCGGAGCATTTTTATCAACTACTTTAGGTAATCAAGCGTTTTTATACAAAGACTATAATATTGCGGTTTTCCCAGACTCAGTAGATGAAAAAACACCAATGATCGGATATCTACCGGGCAAAATGCCTTACGGCTTAAGTGAAAAACTGAAAAGCCTTGGTGCTAATTTGATGAATAGCAAAATGGATAAAACCGTGTGTTTGGATAGAAAACTAATTACAGGAGCGAGTCCATTAGCATCCAACGAACTCGGTAAACTAGCAGCAAAAACCTTATTAGAAGAATTGAAGTCATAAAAGAGATTATGAATGAATAAGCAAGTTATTAAAAAGGGCTTTGTTTGAAGCAGTCACGACTTAATCTGACAGACCAAGTGTCAGATGCGAAATTGTCAGATAAATTAGTTCTGTCCGACCAAATAGTGGCAATTACAGTTTAGATTAAAATTACAAGAATTGGCCATAAAGCAGAATTCATTTGCTTCCTCGTGTAATTCATTTGCTTTTCCAATCACTTTTTTATCGGTGATTTTCACCGTTGGATTAAAAATAACCTCGTTTATGACTTCCATTCTCCGTTTCCTCCATAGCTCCCGTGGCATTATCCCTATATTCTGTCTGAAAAGACCTCTGCCCTAATGAGGAAAGATTACGATCATTAATACGGGCTACTTCAAATTAATCGACCAGTAATATCATAAGCATTGACAGTGAATTCGGACAAACCGGATTCAAGGTATTCATCCTTAAATATTGTCCAAATCATCTTGTCCTCATTTGGACTCCCATCATTTTCAATTCTTTTTTTCAGCGTTGCTTCATGTGTGAATCCGATTTTTTCGGGAACTTTGGAACTTCTGATATTTTCGGTCGTACAGTGTATTTCGATTCTTTCCAGATTTTCAATTTCAAACCCGACTTTGAGGAGTGCCCTGACGGATTCGGTCGCATACCCCTTATTGATATGGTTGACATTTATCCAATACCCTATTTCCCTGGCATTTCCATCCAACCTGTTATGTAATCCCGTACCGCCAATTAAAACATCTTCCCTCTTGTTGAAAATTCCATATGTATAATCTTTTCCGAGATCAAAATTACCTCTGAACATTCTGATCAAATTAACTTTTTCCTGTATAGTCTGTGGTTCGAATTTTGCCCAGGGCATCCATGGGGATAAATGTTCCAGGCTTTCGTCAACGGAATTCTTGAGGAGTGGCGCATCTTTAGGATCGTAACACCTTATGATTAACCTCTCTGTCTCGATTCGATATGTACGGGCTTTTTCCATTATGCTTTTCAAGTTACATTATTCAGCTTTTTTATTCGATAGGAATCATATTGACAACAGGGTTCTAATCTATGATGCCAAAACAGATAAGTTATTCCTAAATCTGGATAGCATACTCATAAACAATGAATAGAAAACATAACATTCATAGTTTAGGCCATTGATCATTCGATACCTTTTGTAAAATAGTAAAATAAGGTATCTTATCAAACAACCTTTCTGTTCGGACTATTTTTCCCTATACAACAATTCTTCAAGGATTGTCAATACAAAGTTATTAATCAAATAGCTTTGCACCGATTGAAAGAAAAATTTCTTTATCTTCGGCTACGTCATCTAGTATAAAGTGTTGGCTGCATTTATTTTTTTGTGATTATCCTAAAAGTATTGAACAAACTAACTCAAAATAATAATTCTGGCTATTGTGGCAACTGTCTGCACCCTATCGGCAATGCCAAATACTGTTCAAAATGTGGACAAAAAAACACTGATGGACGCATAAGTGTCAAAGAGTTCTTTTCCGTCGTTTTCGGCACCATTTTCAATCTGGAATCTAAGTTTTTCAGGACAATCCGAGATATTTTCAACCCCGGTAAATTAACAAACGAATGGTTTAAAGGCAGGCACAAACCCTATTTCCATCCTGTCAGATTATTTATTGTGACCGCTTTACTCCTTATTACGGCCTTGAGTCTTTTCATTACCGAAAACACTTCATTGGAAACCGGTCATTACGAAAAAGCAAAACAGGAAATTTATAGAAAAGGATTCATAAAAGAGATCGATAATTATGCGATCTTATACCTTAAGGATAAAAAATCCAAAACGGTTTTGGATAGTTTGACCGAAACGATGAGAACAGGGAAAATAAATTCAGGGAAAAAAAGTTTGATTAAATATGGAAAGAAAAATAAGTTGCCGGATTTCACAGATAAATCCCTTGAGGAAATTATCACCTATTATGAAAATGAGTTCGGTTCTCAATTGACGGATAGCATCATCAATACAATCAAATCAAAAAGGCAACTAACCCAAGATAGCGTCAGGCTCTCCAGTATTATAGGCGATGACTCGAAACGGAGTATTTCAAACGAAGATTTCATTAATTTGACTCCATCTGAGATAGCCGACAAGTACCTAATCGAAGGCTTTATTAATCGTTTCTATTTTCAACAAAGAATAAGATTACAAAAAAACAACAAAAACCTATTACCTTTTATACTAGGGAATTCCTTATGGATTGGATTAATAATGATGCCTTTCTTAGCCGTTATATTAAAGTTGCTTTATATCAGACATAACTACTATTATGTGGAGCATTTAATCTTTTCATTCCATACCCACTCGTTTGTATTTATATTGTTCACCATCATCTGCATTTTCATCAAGATGGTTTACGTCCATCCTCTCATTGTATTCTCCGGGTTTCTATTGCTATTTATTTATTTGTACAAATCGCTAAGAAAAGTCTATCAGCAAGGTAGGATGAAGACTATATCAAAATTAATTTTTGCCAATATCATTTACCTGGTTTTGTTTTTTTCATTCGCACTGTCAGGGTCAATTGTGAGCCTTTTTTTATTTTAAATCATGAATAAAAATAAGTATCAGACAATATAGAAGCCATCTCAAAATGATTCATTGCAGACATTCAACAGTATTGCGTACCTTTGGAATATGCTGTATATTTTAAGCATTGGCAAAAAGATTCTTCTCCAATAAATAAGACACAGGCAAGGAGTTATCATAGAGTTTCTTATCTTGGATTTTAAATTTTCAAAAATGAAATATTCTTACCATATTATATATTTTTCCTTTTCATTTCTAATCTTTATTTCCGCATGCAAAAAAGACGAACCATTACCTTCCTGCGAAGGAACGATGTTCGGAATCCCGGTTGAAAACACCGGACTCGATGAATCTTTTTGTAAACCCTCCTGTGAATGCCTCAACTTTGAATCAAGAACGTTTTCCGAAACTGAAATTGCAGCATTAAGGGATTGGGAAATAAGTACCCCCATACCGGAACAACTCGACAATCCATATGATGACCCTGTCCCTGAAAGTGCTCCGATGGTGTGTGCCATTATTATTGAGGATTTGGCCAATCGGATTTACAGCCTGGGGGATTTCCCTGATGAAGCCGCAGCAGAAGCTGCAAATGCCATTGTCACCCATCATGATGCCTGTGGGCTGTGTTCCACATTGACAGATTTTGCAGTTTATGCGGAAAACAGGGATATCGGAGATGCTGTGAGGGCTTGTGGGTTGAATACCGTTCTCCAACCATTTGAAAATCTGGTGGATTGCATCGAATCATTGGGTTTCACAAAACCCTGTGCACAGATTTGGGCTTACAATACCGTCAATACCAGAGAAAATTGCTTTCTCACCTGCATTTCAAATACAACATATCATAATGCCGATGGAACACTTAGCGACTGTCTCCAGTGTGACGAAGATATCAGCGGTCCGATATTTAAGGCATTCGCCGGAAGAACGAGAAGGAATACCGGTTTGGCATCGAGCATCTGTCGGTTTTGTGAAGAGGTAAAACCCGTAGAACATAATTATCCTTTTTAGGATTCAAAAAACAAACATTTCCCATTAGTAAGACAAAGGAAAAACCTATTAGCAAAAAACATAAATCATAGTTTGAATATTATTGCCACCCTGTCAACAATTCTTCTATCAATTCCCTCATTTTAATTTCGGTCGAAGTTCCGGGTAATTAAAAATGACTCATCAAAGGCACTCAACAGTATTGCGTAACTTTGAGTTGCATTATATATTTCAAACGTTTCCCGCAAGCACGTAAATGAAAAAAGAAATACCGGATATAAATTTCGACAAAAACAAATAACTCTCCCTTAGGACTCTTGATCGACCTTTTAGGCAGAAAGTCTCCGTTTCATCCGGTAAACGACTATAAACTATTTTAATGCGGTTCGTTACTTGGTGTTCACACGGTTTTTCTTTACCTTAGGGATTGCTAGGCGTCGAATAGAAGCCAACTTAAAAGATGCTTTTTCAAAACGATGGATATTTTTCAGGTGGCTTCTAATCATTACAGATAATTTCCCTTCAAAAATCTCCTTGAAAATTACTTTTCAAAAATCAATAGTTTTTCTAATGAAAACTAAATAATTTATTTGATATGAAACGAAATGGTTCAATAAAGAAGAATACATTTGATTCCGGAAATACAGATAAAATCCATTGGGGTGAAAAATGGGAAAAAATGAAATTTCAAATTCCTCCCCTCAGATATGAATATGAAATTTCGAATTCCGGCAGGTTGAAGAGAAACGACCCGGAATCAGGAGAATCCAAAATAATGAAACCCATGATAACAAAGGATACCAAAGTGAAACGGGTAAATATAAAACTACAGGAAAGAAATGGCAAGAACAAAGGAACGAGTATCTATATCCACAAGGCCGTCGGGGAATATTTCGTAAAGGGGAAAGACGAATTGAAAAAACAGATTCTTCATCTCGATGGTGATAAACTGAATAATCATTGGAAAAACCTAAAATGGGTCACATTCAAGGAACTAAGGGCAATCCAAGTTAAAAACGGGGTTTATCCGTCATTGATGCCCGGATATAAGAAAGGAAGTAAATTAACCGAAACGAAAGTTAGGAAATTAAAAATGATTTTAAAACGGGGAAAAACCAAGAAGAAAATTATTGCCAGAAAATTCGGCATCAGCGAAAGACATGTCGAACAGATTCAGCAAGGAAAGACTTGGGGAGAAATAAAGATCGACTAGATCTTCAACTAAACATGCATCATGAAATCAGCTAAGATACACTGATAAAAAAGAACTGAATGATAGAATTGAAGCAAACGGACTTGAAATAGTCCATCAGTATGGAAATTGGAACAAAAACAACTATATACCAACAAGGAGCAAGGAACTAATCACGATTTGTAGGAAGAAAATTTCAAATCAAAAAATTAACAGATGAATATAAATAATATAGTAACTGCTATTTGCAGTCTTCTTTTCTTCATGATTGGAGTTGATAAGTTTTTACCGTTTCTAGATCCTCCCTGTTCATTGAGCAGTAACATTCCTCCTAGTGTTTGGAAAGTGTTTGGCGGCTTGCAACTTGCTGCCGGCATCCTCATTTGGCATCCTAGATCCAAGAAATTCGTCGCTGGATTTTTCATAATCTTCATGTTGGTTTTCACAATATATCATCTGAAAGAGAACACCTATGATATTGGCGGGTCATCCTTCATGGCCTTCATGTTAGGTTTATTGATTTGGAATCCACGTTTTTTTAGAGGGAAAAACAAATAAGTACTAGGACAAAAGTATTTTACCATTAAATAGATGTTACCACGAAAAATTGATTATAGCCAACCGGTTCTTTTGAAAATATGCCGGCGTTATTCCTCTCAATCGTAGCGACGAATGCCTTGCCAATTTCCAAAATTACTCATTTGTCTTA
>JAHDFN010000272.1 GCA_020628145.1 Saprospiraceae bacterium
AGGAGAGTATATTATCCAAATGACGGCTGAAGGATTCAATCAAAGTAAGATTGAGAAATTTGTTAAGATAGAAAACGAATAATAGGAAAAAATTATTCAGGTAACTTTTCTTTAGGAGGGCTTCTTTTTGAAGCCCTCTGTTGTTATCCCTCGAATTCCAGAATACTCTGCTTGAAATCTTTCTGTAAAAGCAGGTGGATATTGGTCAATACGATTTGACCCATGTTTTCACAGTTTTCAAACAGATTTGTGTTATGATGTTTTGATAATTCCCTACGTAATAATTCTACCTTATCATGGGAAGAAATTTGGGTGATTTGCATAATGCCTAATAATTCCTGAACCCGGTCCAGATTGGATTTAATCCGGGCGGCAATTAATGATCTTTCTTCCAATTGATATTGCTTGACCGTTTTCGGATTCATATGTCGGATGCCAAGGAAAATAATCGGATTATTTTCCTTGAAATATTGTGGTAGATAAAATCTTTTTTTCCCTTCGTAGGATTGTTGGTCGAAATCAATGGCACGGAAACGATATTGATTCCCTTCGATGTCAGGTGTGATATCCACCACATAATTATAGGAACGCATATCTCCCAATAATCTGACAAAACAACGTTCATTGAATTTTACGAATTCCTTGGCGATTCGAATTTGATTGAATTCGGAGGTTTTCAATTCCTTGGCAATAAAATCATCACCCGGAAGTCCGGCAATATGTTCTTCTATTAATGTGTCGCCATCTACGAGGTACTGAATAAAATCAGGAGATAATAAATGTTCCAACTCCAAACCGAAAATACGGGAAGCATCTGTTCGCTTTACATAATAATGATCGTAATTGTCATTTAATTTATTAATGATACGGATTCGGAAGGGTTTGGAATTTCCGTAAAGACAATGATCCACCCGGGCTACTTCCAAATGATCGTGGACTTTTGTATCTCCGTCGGTTTTTAAAAGAGCATATATTTTTTTGAGGGCTTCATAAATTTCTTCCAGATCTCCCGGCGAAAAAAAAACGGTTTGCCAATGCGTATCTTCCCCATCCAAATTCAATAAAGGGACTGCTTGTTCGAAACGGAGCAAATCCTTATAGTCCAAAGGTAATTTGGTTCTTCGGTTATTCCTGCTCAAATAATCATCCAAGGAAGGATTGACAGGAAAAGGAATCTTTTTTTTCGAAGGTTTATTATTATTCAAAATAAAAATAAATTGGTTAATTCAATACATCACCTTTTATTCCAATTACTATCAGCAGCTATTTGTGGAACGCTCAAGATATTGTTGTTTTTCTGATGGATATGCAATGCCAATAAAGCAGCAATTTCAGCATCCGATTCACCATCTTTTTGAATGTTTTCCTTACTATAATATTTTTTTACAAAATGAGTATCGAATTTTCCGGAAATAAAATGTTCGTTTTTCATGACGAATAATCCGAAGGGTAGGGTGGTTTCTATACCTTTGATTTTATATTGATTAATGGCCTCCTTCATTAAGCGGATGGCCTCGCTTCTATTTTTGCCATAGGTAATTAATTTGGCAATCATCGGGTCATAATAAACCGGAATGTCCATTCCTTCTACAAAACCGTCATCCACTCTGATATTTTCTCCAACGGGAATCTGATAGGTTTCCAGATTGCCGGTGCTGGGCATGAAATTATCAAATGAATCTTCCGCATAAACCCTCAATTCCATTGCATGTCCGGTAATGGATAAATCCTCTTGTGAAAATGCAAGTCGTTCTCCCCTCGCTACTTTGATTTGTTGTTCCACCAAATCCAAACCTGTAATCATTTCCGTTACCGGATGCTCCACCTGCAAACGGGTATTCATTTCCAGGAAATAATAATTCATCTGATCATCTAATAAAAACTCAACGGTACCCGCACCCACATAATCCACCGCCTTGGCAACCATGACGCCACATTCCCCCATTGATTTTCTTATCTCGGGAGTAAGAACGACAGAAGGAGCTTCCTCCACCACTTTTTGATGTCTTCTTTGAATACTGCATTCCCTTTCAAAAAGATGGACGGTGTTTCCATGTTGATCTGCTAGAATCTGAATTTCAATATGTCGGGGATTCTGAACGAATTTTTCAATAAAAACGGAACCGTCACCAAAAGAAGATACCGCTTCACTGACCGCCCTTTCGAATTGTTCTTCCAACTCATCTAGATGGTTCACAACCCGCATCCCTTTTCCTCCTCCTCCTGCGGAAGCCTTAATCAAAACCGGGAATCCGATTCCTTCGGCAATATTTTTGGCTTCCTTGACATCCGTTATGGCTGTATCCGTTCCCGGAACCATCGGAATGTCGAATTTTTTTACGGCCTCCTTAGCGGCCAATTTACTCCCCATGACTCTCACTGATTCGGGTTCCGGTCCGATAAAAGTGATGCCGGCAGCAGTTACCTTTTCTACAAATTCGGCATTTTCGCTTAGGAAACCATACCCGGGATGAATCCCATCCACATTCAATTGCTTGGATATTTCTATGATTTTATCCCCCAACAGATAAGATTGGTTGGAAGGCGGCGGGCCTATACAAACAGCTTCATCTGCAAATTTGACATGTGGAGCATTCCTGTCTGCTTCGGAATAAATGGCAACGGTAGGGATGCCCATTTTTCTTGCAGTCTTCATGACCCTTAAGGCAATTTCGCCCCTATTGGCTACTAGGATTTTTTTCATGACTTTCCTTTTCTATTGGATGTGCAAATATAATCCAAAAAAGATAGATTGGAATGAAATACAGATGGAGTTTGGATATATTTCGTAATTATTCGATATGTTAAATTTTAGAATTAATTTGATTTACCCCTTGACAGTTTTTTTTATTTGAATTACATTTGGTTTATCAAAGATTTAAAAATGAACAAAGGAAAATTCATATCATGTTGTTGCTGTTGTCAATTCCACACTTAGTGGAAAGGGTAGTGGTATATATTTAATTGATATGTAAAAAGCCGCCTTTCCATCCTCGGGAAGGCGGCTTTTTTTTGTTCGATAATATAGAATTAGGTTTAAACATTGGAATAAATAATTGAAGTGGAAGTAAGAAAGAATACAAATTGTTGTTGCTGCTGTTGTTTTTCGAAATATTCGGAAGAAACAGAATGACTTTGTATGCTTTTAAGATTTAGCAAATTCATTATGAGTGCCTTTCCGAATTGAGTATGGAGAGGCACTTTTTTTATCTGCTTTTTTAAAATTGAGAATAATGACAAAATTCATAAAATCAAAACCTACTTTTTCCAATATAAATGGAATTGGAACTTTAATAGGGAATACACCACTGCATAAAATCAATAATGTCTATTCGAAAAAAGGAGTAGAAATATGGGCGAAATTGGAATGGATGCAATTGGGTGGTTCCGTAAAAGCCCGGCCTGCATTTAATATTATCCAATCTGCAATAGTAAATGAGGAATGGGATAATAATAAAATATTAATTGATGCAACAAGTGGTAATACCGGAATTGCTTATGCTTCCATAGCTTCGGCTTTGGGCTTGAAATTGAAATTGGCCCTACCTGAAAATGCATCACCGGAAAGAAAGACAATTTTAAAATCCTTGGGGGCGGAATTAATCCTGACTTCAAAATTCGAAGGTACGGATGGAGCCCAAGAGGTGGTCAAAGAATTGGTTCACGAAAATCCCGGAAAATATACTTATCTCGATCAATATTCGAATCATTCCAATTGGTTGGCTCATTATAATTCGACGGCCTTGGAAATAATTGATCAGACCAAAGGAAGAATTTCACATTTTGTCACCGGACTGGGAACGACCGGAACTTTTGTAGGAACTTCCCGTCGATTGAAAGAATTCAATCCTAAAATAAAAACAATCGAACTCCAACCCGATAACCCTTTACATGGATTGGAAGGTTGGAAACATTTGGAGACAGCCATCGTCCCAAAAATATATGATGCGGATATTGCTGATGAACAATTATTTATTGACACATTGGAAACTTACGAAATCATAAAAAAAGTATCATCGGATGAAGGTTTACTACTGAGTCCTTCCGCTGCCGCCAATTTACTAGGAGCAATTAAAGTAGCAGAAAAAATAGACAAAGGTGTCATCGTTACCACTTTTCCGGATGATGCTTCCAAGTATTCGGAAATATTAAGTCAGATATTTTAAAATCCAAGATAATGTCAAAAGTAACAATAACAGAAAATGCAATAAGGGTTATTCGTGAAGAAGGAGAAAATATTTTTCCGAATGAATGCTGCGGGTTTCTTTATGGTAAAGAAAAAAACGGTCGATTAATCTCACAAGCGATTCCGGTCGTCAATGCAAAAGAAGGAGATAAAAGAAGGCGTTTCGAAATCACTCCTTTAGATTATTTGAATGCGGAAAGATATGCACTGGAAAATGATTTGGAATTACTAGGTGTTTATCATTCACACCCGGATCATCCGGCGATTGCTTCCGAACATGATTTGAAAGTAGCCCTTCCTCATTTTTCTTATTTTATTGTTTCTGTATTGGAAGGAAATTCCAAGGAGATTTTTTCTTGGAAATTAAAAGATGAAAAAAGGGAATTTCTAAAAGAAGAAGTATTTGTCGCACGACGACAAAATGCCTGATAAAAAACAAAGGTGGTGTAGCCAAGTGGTTGAAGGCGGTGCTCTGCAAAAGCACTATCCGTGAGTTCGAATCTCACCATCACCTCGGGAAGTAACCCTAATGGAAATGGATTGCGGTGGTATGTGGTAAAGGTGAAAAACCGTAATTCATTTCTTTAGGTTTTACGAATTAGTTGAAATCACTTTGATAATTAATAACGATAAAAAGAATTTAAAATGGCAAAGATTATTATTCCATCCCCTTTAAGAAAATTTACCGGAGATACGACGACGGTAGAAACGGAAGCATCAACGGTTTTGGAAGCGATTCAGGATTTGACAAAACAACATTCCGGATTGAGTCAGCATATTTTGGACAAGGATTCCAATATTCGATCTTTTATCCGGATTTATGTCGGAGATGAAGATATCAATGTGTTGGATAAGGGAGCAACCAAGGTTGAATCGGATACGGTTATCAGCATTGTGCCGGCTATTGCCGGAGGATGAAAAATTATCCGCATTTATAAAACACCTCTAAGTACAGGACAAAACTTATTCAACCGCCTTGTCAGGTGTTAGTTCACCTGA
>JAHDFN010000026.1 GCA_020628145.1 Saprospiraceae bacterium
AGCCGAAAATCTTATTGGAAATTTCATTTTTGAAGCCTGAAATCAAGGAAGTAGCGACTATCATAACCGTCATACCCAAAGCCACGGCTATGATACTTATATTGATAATAAGTCTGGATAAGGAAAGCGAAGAATTCGAAATAACCCGCTTGGCTATGAAAAACGGTACGTTCACAACCTGCAATTTAGATAAGTTCCCGATATTTTCAGAATTGGAACGATAATTGGCATGTTATTCTTATCATATATTATGATTCTATATAATCTGAATAGAAAACATTCCATTGAAATCTTTCGTTATTAGATCCGGAAGATAATTAGAATTCACAGTTATGAGGTGTTTTATTTTTTTCATCATCATATTATTCTCCTTTGTATCCGTTGGTGCTCAGGACTCCCCCGAATACCAAGGGTATCGTATTTATTTCAGTAATCCTGAAGTTCTAAGCAGCAAGAAGAAGGCTTTCAAGATAAAATTCAATGCGACCAATACGGGCAGTAAGGAAATATCCAAAAACCAGGACAGCCGAGGTAAGATCGTCTTCAATTTGGATGAGTCCATCCAAATGTCCCAAGTAGCCCAATTCATTCCACTTATCAATGAAAAGCTAAAATCCTCTTCCTTCAGTCTTAAACCCGGAGAATCCAAGCCCTTACAATACAAAATCAAAATTCCTAAGGAACAACGAGGGAAGGAAGTCTTTACCGTTTCTACAAAAGGAGGCGGAGGAACGGGATTCAATCGTAAATTATGTCCTGATTTGATTTTGGATAGTCTTGTTCTACTCAAAAGGGAATCCAAGTTCGTCCATATAGAATTCCAAATTGTAAATAAAGGCAAAGGTGCTATCAATATCATCGGCGACAAGCGGAATATTGAAGATAATATTCTGGTCCGTGCTTATTTTGCCGGTTCTCCCCGTTTCTCAAGAGGAGCGATTCCCGCAGATGAAATGTATCTGAAGGGATTGGATGAAACCCAGGGAATATTATTCCCCAATCAACGGATTAAGGCGACAATGAAGGTCAGCCGTAAGAAACAGACCAAATACAATAAAGTGATGATTGTTTTCGTAGATGCCAATCAGATTGTAATGGAATGTAACGAAACCAATAACCGGGATCACGTATTAGTCAAATAGATCTCAGATATGTTCTGAAATATACAATGCCATAGCCTGTATGGATAACATCGGATTCACTCCACTACAACGGGGAAAAGCACTTGCATCCGCAACAAAAAGATTGTCTATTTCCCTTGTTTCCCCTGTGGGTTTAATTGGATGATCCTTGTCTCGTCCTCCCATTCTGCAAGTTCCCATCTGGTGGGCTGAATAAAGCATGAATCTGTTTTTCGACCAATTGATCCTATCGATATTCTGGATGAAATCATCTACATTGTCCTTTCCGATAACACATTCATAGATATTATTATGCAATAATCTGATTTTCCTTGCACCGGCCGCCACATGTATTTTGGTGGCTTCCTTCAAACCATGAAGCAGGTGTCTTTTATCGTAGGCATTGAGTTTGTAATCCACCAGCGGTCTTCCTTCTTTGCCGACCGTCACCTTTCCTCCATACTTATCACGTGTTAGAACAATGAAAGCCCCTAAATTCGGGATATTCATCATATCCCTTTTGTATTGTTCTCCTGAAACCCAAGGGGTGGACAAAGCCATAAAACCACAATGAAGTGGAGGTGTTTCCAATTTATAACCGAAATTACCATCCAAGCGGATGAATTCATCACAGACCGCTGTCATCATCGGCCCGTACCAGGCTTCAATAGGTTCATCATATTCAGCAGAAACGGCATTGACGGGATGCAAATATAGGTTTCTTCCAATTTGGGGGTGGTTCAGACCACTTTTCCTCAAAATAACCGGTGTATGCAATGCACCGGCCGAAAGCACTACCTTTTTACAGGTAATGGTTAAATTATTCGCATGCCCGTTTTTATCTTTTTGTACCGCTAATACACCGGTCACCTTTCCCCCGGCATGGTTTATTTTCTCCACTCTTGTATCGGCAAAAATCCTCGCACCACCTTCAACGGCATCCTTCAGGAAAGTCTTCATTGTACCCTGCTTATACCCCCAGGCATCTCCCAATCCTCCATACCCCTGGGATTTCCAATATTGGCGGATATCTGTTCCCGTTTTAGGAGGAGCTACATTCCTAGGAATTATTCCGGCCTGATAACCTAACTTCTCGGCCCCTTCGAAAAGTTTGCTATTCTGAGGATTATGAATCGATAATTCGGTATTGATGTTTGTCCTTTGTTCAATCATATCGAAATACTTTTGATAATCCGATGAAATGAAATGTGGATTTCCATGTTCCTTTGCCCACTCCTCCAAAATATAATCCGGTGTACGGAACGATGCAGACCAATTTACCGTAGTCCCTCCTCCAACACAGCTTCCTGCAAGAATGGTTATAGCACCGTCATTTGAAGAAAAAGCCCCTTTCCTATCATATGTTTTACCTAACATTTCCAATTCACGTCCCGACATTTCATTCTCACTGATATAAGAACCTTTTTCAAGCACAATCACATCATACCCTTTCTTTACCAGTTCGGCAGCAACAACTCCTCCCCCTGCTCCCGATCCGATGACTACGATATCACAGGAAATCATTTCATTTGATTGTATTTGGTACATATCCAAACGGGAATCGTCACTTTCCCGGATATCATTCCCTATCATCAACCCCGGATATCCTATATCTTTCCAATTGGGATTTCCATTAGTATCCGAATAGCCATAAAACACTATGCCAATAAGCTTTTTCAAGGAATTGAATCCTTTCCTGATATCGGAAATGGGACTGGTAGCCCATTTTACCATAAGTCGCCCTCTCTGCTCAGTACTTAAATTGGAAAATGATTTCAAAGGCCCCATCCATGTCAACCCCAACGCCCTTGAATCCATTAAATTCAATAGTGATTTGAATTCCTTTTGTTCCTCTAAAGGAAGGGAAGATATGATTTCTACAATTTGTTCAACCAACGGCATGTCCGAGGCTTTTCTCTCCCAATAGGCTGATGCCTCCCCTACTTTTTCCAGCGATGGAATTAACGTATTTCCGATTTCTATTAATATCTCTTTTTGACGGGTAGTTAACTGAATCATATGTTTTCCGATTGAATTGACTCCTTACTAGCACAAGTGAGATTTAAAGGTAAGGGATTTATAAGGTTCCAATAGGTCGTTTTATTAAAAAGAAAATATAAAATGAGTAAAATTTTTAATTAAACATAAAAATGAAATATTTAAAGTAATTAATTTGTACAATACCTGATAATGATGTATTTTTGAATCAAACACAGTAGTTAGTCATGAAAAAACAAAGTGTGAATAGGAAATACAATTACCCCGACGCTGATTTATTTCTCCAATGCGTGGAAAAAATCAAGTTGGCACATAAGGATATCAAGCTATTCACTAAATATGGATATGATTTCCCAAGGTTGAAATCATTCAAGCAAAAGGTAGAGAAGTTCGGTAAGCTTCCTTCCGATGACGAGTTGGTTGGAGATCAAATGATTACTACCGAAAAGAAATATGAAGCACGGGAAAAGCTCAAGACTGCGATAAGGAGTGTAATGACCCGTGTAGCCATGAAATATCCTATAAGAAGTGGTCGTTACAGGAAATTCGGTACCCAGAAAATGGGTGATATGACAGATGCACAGCTCATATTTTGTGGAAGACGTGTTGTGAGGGTTGCCCGTCAACAAATGGACTTCCTAGCAGAGCAGGGGCTGAATGAAAATGTATTGAAAAGAGTTTCCGATGCCAATTCAGCCTTTGAAAAATCCGTAAATATCCAGCAGGACAAGGTCTCGGAACGAGATATTGCTGTGGAAAGACGTATGGATGTCGGTAACAAGATTTACGATGAGTTGATTCTGCTTTGTAATATCGGAAAAGACATCTGGGCAGAAAACGATATCGTTAAATATGAATCTTATGTACTTTATGAAAGTAATAACGACCAAAAGAAAGCACGTAAGGAAAAATTAGCGAAGGAAAAGACTAAATCGAAAAAATAGCCCTCCCCCCACTCTGTCAGCTTTTTTCTTCCCATATCCTACATATGTGGATAATGGTTTCTACCGCCTTTTTCATATCCCTCACTCCTACATATTCCTGTTTCGAATGGAAAGCCATCTCTCCTGTGAAGATATTCGGGCATGGCATACCCATAAAAGATAATCTGGAGCCATCTGTACCTCCTCGAATAGGTTTGGTAACAGGTTCCATCCCAGCCCTGACAATAGCTTCCTTCGCAAAAGCCATAACCTGAGGATGTTGATCCAGAATTTCCTTCATATTCCGATATTGTTCCGTCACTTCAAATTCATAGGAAGAGTTAGGGTAAGCACTGAGGACATTCTTGACGATATTTTCTAATTCGGTTTCCAAATCATGCAATCCTCTTGTAGTAAAATCACGGATGATAAAGGAGATTTCAGCACTTTCCAAGACTCCTGTGAGCCTAACGGGATGAACAAATCCTTCCTTATCTTCCGTAGTCTCCGGACAGATCCTATCCTTAGGTAATCTCGCAAGTATTTCACCCGCGATTTTCATCGCATTTTCCATCTGTCCTTTGGCATACCCAGGATGGACCGATACCCCTTGAATCCTTACCTTAACCCCATCTGCCGAGAAGGTTTCGTCTTCTATATAACCCAAGGGGCCGCTATCCATCGTATAACCGAAATCAGCACCCAACTTATCCATATCCACCTTATCCACCCCCCTGCCTATCTCTTCATCCGGGGTAAATAAAATCCTGATATTACCATGTTTTATTTCAGGATGTTTCATCAGGAAATCAGCGGCATCCATTATTTCCGCAACCCCAGCCTTATCATCAGCACCAAGTAATGTCGTACCACTTGCCGTAATAATGTCACTACCTATCAGTTCGTTGAGGTAAGGATGGTTATCAGGACTGATAACAATAGAATTATCATCAGGTAATACAAGATCCTGCCCTCTGTAATTTTCATGGATAATCGGTTTCACGTCTTTTCCACTACAATCGGGAGCAGTATCCATGTGTGAGCAGAAGCAGATAGTCGGCACTTTCTTATCCGTATTCGAAGGAATAGTGGCATAGACATAACCGAATTCGTCCATATGAGCATCTTCAATTCCAATTCCTTTCAATTCTTCAACCAAGACCCTAGCAAGATTCTTTTGTTTTTCAGTAGATGGAAACGGATAAAGGATCCGATTGTGTATCTACCCTTACATATTTACAGAATCTTTCTACAACTTTTGAATTGACATCCAAGTATTTATAAATATTGACTAAAGTATCCATTTAATTACATTTTAATAACCCAATATAAAATTATCTTAACCTGATAAGGCTTCATTGATATTCAATGAAATTCATAAAACGTTAAAATACATATAACAAATCTCATCATATATATAAATAATTAATATTCGGCAAGGATATTGATAAGTATATGATGATAATTATTTAAATTGCGAAGATATAAAACATACAAGGGAATCTTTCTATGAATCCCTTACTAAATTGAACTCAGGCATACTATGTTTCACACTATGAGAAAACCAATTTTTAGTTGAGAAACCATTAGCCAGTGAGATTTCCATTTTATAAACAACCGGACAGCATGGACTGCGGGGTCACCTGCCTCCGTATGATTGCCAGATACTACGGCAAACATTATTCCATGGATTTCCTTCGGGATCGATCTTATGTCGATAGGGAGGGTGTTTCCCTTATGGGTATAAGTGAGGCTGCCGAATCCATTGGCATGCGGACGGTAGCCGCCAAAGTCGATTATACTACTCTTGTAGAAGATGTTCCCCTACCCGCCATCCTTCATTGGAATCAGAACCATTTCGTAACCGTATATAAAATCAACAAAAGGAAAGTTTGGATAGCTGATCCTGCCATTGGGAAAGTCAAATATTCCAAGAAGGAATTCATGGGACACTGGGCGAGTGATAAGGATGAGGATGGGACACCGGAAGGCATCATCATGATGTTGGAACCCATGACGGAATTCTATGAACAGGATGGTGAAAAAATAAATAGAAGGAATTGGTGGCACTTATTCAGGCATGTATTCCGCTACCAATCATTGGTCATACAATTGCTATTGGGGCTTATTATCGGTTCTGCCCTTCAACTGATCTTCCCCTTTCTAACCCAATCCATTGTGGACTACGGGATAGAAAATCAGGATTTGAATTTCATATATATCATCCTAGCTGCACAGTTGATGCTCTTTTTCAGCCAAACAGCCGTAGGATTCATTCGAAGTTGGATATTATTACATATAGGGATAAGGATCAATATCAGCCTTATTTCCGATTTCCTCATCAAACTCATGAAACTGCCGCTTAAATTCTTCGATATAAAAATGACGGGTGATATCCTCCAAAGGATACAGGATCATAGAAGGATAGAAACTTTTCTCACTTCCACTACCTTGAATGCACTGTTTTCAATTTTCACAGTAATCATTTTTTCACTTGTCCTATTCCTATACAATCCGACGATTTTCATCATTTTCATCGTAGCGACGATCATTTATATTGTTTGGATTCTACTTTTCCTCAAGTGGAGGAAAGAACTTGATTATAAGCGATTCGACAAACTATCTGAAAATCATAATGTCCTTATCGAACTCATTGGTGGGATGCATGAAATCAAATTACATAATGCAGAGCGAGAAAAAAGATGGAAATGGGAAGGGATTCAGGCAGCTTTATATCGGGTAGGTGTGAAAAGTCTGGTATTAGGCCAATGGCAATCCGCCGGTGCAACTTTTGTCAATGAATTGAAGAACATCATCATATCCTTCATTGCCGCCAAGGCGGTTATTGATGGACAGATGACTCTGGGTATGATGCTGGCAGTGCAATATATCATCGGTCAATTGAACGGCCCTGTACAGGATTTCATGAATTTCATCCAAATGGGACAGGATGCGAAAATCAGTTTGGAAAGATTGGGAGAGATCCATGATCGAGAAGACGAGGAGATTCCAGAAGACAAAATAGACATCATACCCGAATTCGGGGATTTGTCTTTGGAAGGGATGTCATTCAGATATTCCGGCCCCGAATCTCCCTGGGTAGTCAAAAATATAGACCTATTGATTCCTGAAGGTAAAACGACTGCCATTGTCGGAACAAGCGGAAGTGGCAAGACTACCCTACTCAAATTACTCTTGAATTTTTACCAACCGGTAGAAGGACAAGTCAAATTGGGAGAAACCCAATTGGAAAACATCCAAAACAGATTATGGAGGGAAAAATGTGGAGTGGTGATGCAGGATGGGTACATTTTTTCGGACACCATAGCCAAAAACATAGCTTTGGGTGAAAGGAAGATTGATAAGAAGAAGCTAATAAAAGCTGTCAAAACAGCTAATATACAATCGCATATCGAAAGCCTCCCTTTGGGATATAATACCAAAATCGGTCAGGAAGGCATCGGGTTGAGCCAAGGGCAACGCCAGAGAATCCTCATTGCCCGGGCTGTGTATAAAGATCCTGCCTACTTGTTTTTTGATGAGGCGACCAATGCCCTGGATGCCTACAATGAGATGATCATAATGGAGAATCTTGAAGAATTTTTCAAAGGCAGAACCGTTGTCGTCGTTGCCCATAGGCTGAGTACGGTCAAGGATGCGGATAATATCGTTGTATTGGAAAACGGAGAACTGGTTGAACAAGGTAATCACCAACAACTTACCCGGCTGAAAGGAGCTTATTACCACCTAGTGAAAAATCAATTGGAATTGGGTAGTTAGGGCAGGTATTCGAATGAAGAGCATGTTCGATTCCGGTTTTTCACTTGGTCAAACGGTTTGACAGCCCGGCTAAAGGAGGGAACCATCAAAAGAAAGGGGTAATAAGGATTTGACCGAATCCAAAATATAAACCGCACCTGTTTCCCCCATCAATAATACCTCTATAGGAGATCCTTGTCTATTTTCAAATTCAAACATAGTCTGCCGGCATGCACCGCATGGGGAAACGGGCATATTGATATGCAGTTTTTCATTTTTTACCGTAATCGCAACCTTCTTAATTGTAGTATTGGGGAACTGGGAAGAAACCGCAGAGAAGACGACCATCTCGGCACAGAGGCACAAGGGATAGGAAGCGTTTTCCTGATTCGCCCCACTGAGGATTTCTCCATTGTCCAATAAGACGGATGCACCTACCCTGAACCGAGAATAAGGGGAATGTGATTTCCCCAATGCTTCAGTTGCCTTTTCCATAAGAATAAGGTCATCCGAAGGGAGTTCTTCCCTTGATTCATAAATCCTAACATCGGTACCTATCGTAACCTTCTTCATTATATTATTTCTATAAACAAATAGACCATTTACTATTGTCGGACATCGAAATTATGTAAAATTGTGGTCTGATTCAATAAAAACGGATTTTTCGATTCAATTTAATCGTTTAGAAAGGAAAAAAATGAAGAATATTCTCATCATAGGTGCCGGTCGTTCTGCTTCGGCATGCATCAATTACTGCTTGGAGAATGCCAAGGAAAGAGGATGGTTCGTTACTGTCGCAGATGCTGATCCCAAACAGGCTGCCAAACGGATTGGCAATCATCCTAATGGAAGAAGTGCCTGGTTGGATGTGAACAAAAGCAACGATAGGAAAGATCTAATAAGCCGACATGATATCGTAGTTTCCCTTCTTCCCGCCCACCTACACTTATTAGTCGCCCGGGATTGCATCCAATACAAAAAACATTTGGTTACGGCATCCTATGTTTCCAAGGAAATGTACAGATTGGGAGACGAAGCGAGAGATGCATCACTTATTTTCATGGGTGAGATGGGACTCGATCCGGGAATTGATCACATGTCTGCGATGCGATTGTTGAATAACATCCGAAATAAAGGTGGAAAAATAACCACTTTCCGTTCCTATGCGGGAGGCTTGATTGCTCCTGAAAGTGATGATAATCCCTGGCATTATAAATTTACCTGGAATCCGAGGAATGTGGTTTTGGCCGGTCAGGGAACCGCCCAGTATATGGAAGAGGGTAAATATAAGTACATCCCTTATTCCAGATTGTTCAAAGAACACCACAGTGTCCATGTACCGGGAATGGGTGACTATGACGCTTATGCCAATAGGGATTCCTTACTCTATCGGGAAATCTATGGTTTGGAAGGTATTCCGAATATCCTAAGGGCGACTCTCCGTTATCCGGGATTCTGTGATGCTTGGAATGCCTTGATCCAAATCGGTCTGACTGACGGCTCCTATCCTATCCATGATGCAGATAAAATCAGTTACCATGAATGGATGAATGCATACTTACCGGCCGGCAATGGTTCGGTAAAAGAAAGGATGGCACAGTTTCTTGGTGAAGATATGGATTCGGATGTAATGGATAAGCTGGATTGGCTGGGTCTGTTCAGGAAGAAGAAAATCAATATGAAACAGGCGACCCCGGCCCTTATCCTTGAACACTTGTTATTGGATAAATGGAAATTATCGCCGGAAGATAAGGACATGATCATCATGCAACATGAGATCGAGTATTCTTTAGGTGGAGAGAACCACCTTGTTACTTCCAGTATGGTCATGAAAGGGAATGGGGAGCAGGATACGGCCATGTCTCGTTTGGTCGGATTGCCTATGGGGATTTTCGTCAAATTGATTATTGACGGGAAAATCACAACTACCGGAGTAAATATTCCTGTTATGGAAGAAGTCTATGAACCGGTCTTGGATGAATTGGAAAATTATGGTGTCCGGTTTAAGGAATATGAAAAGGTAGTGGGATAGGTTTTATCCAAATCCATGGAAACATGATTCTTTCCGAATTTTGGAAAATCAAAATTCGGGAAGGTTCACGGTATCTTACATCCGGCATGATGTCCTGCAAAATGAAAAATTTCTATTTCATCTTTGAATATATGGATATTCGAAGAAAGGGAATGTACTAAAGGTTATCACGAATAATTGGTTATAGTGAAATTGATTTTTTGAAAATATACTTCATCATTCCTCTCAACCGTAGCTATGGCTCCTCTCTTACATAAATCCAACGGGGAATCCGGGTCATTAGGGTTGCTTCTATACTAATAATGGAGAAATAGTGCATTTTCAGTTATTGGAAGGAAACAACCTAATTACAATCCAACTGTTTGGAGTAAATGGAGACACCTTAATATTCAAAGAAAACATACTCAGAAGAACAATCAACGATTTGGGGTATAATCTTAATGAATTTAAAATCCAACAAAATAATAGTCTCGCTTATAATATCAGTATTTATGTTGACAATGAGTATTACGGAAAAACAGGAAACGGAATAGAAACTATTTATTTAATTGCTGAGATCAACCAATAAGTGCAATTTAAAATAGCTTCAAAGTTAAAAATAGGCTGAGAAGTGAGACTTTTAAATTGCGATGAAAAAATACACACAACTCAACCTAGATCAAAGATATGTAATTAAACGTATGGTTGACGAAGGATTTAGTCAGAGGGATATTGCCAAAGCAGTAGGAAAAAGTGAACGTACAATAAGTAGAGAACTTAGTCCGAACATCAATAAAAAGACAAATGACTTTAAACAAAGGAAAAAATCCTGCCGAAAAAATAATTGAATTGGCCGATTTGTTTCAAACAATAGAAAAAAACGTCTTAATCAAGGAATAATGTTAAATCCCTTTCATTTTCATTTTCACGATTAAATTCATTAGAACAATCAAGGAAAAAAAAACAGACAACCGCCCCAAATAATCCCCCATCTTGGAATAAAATGTAAATTCATTGTTCAATGAAATATTTTCTTTTACAATAGCGGATTCGCCATAACTTCCTCCACCTGTAGTAATATCACCTCTTTGATTAATAAAACAAGAAATCCCCATATTTGCAGAACGGGCGATACTCCTACGGTATTCTATCGCCCTCAATCTTGCAAATTCCCGGTGTTGTAAATATCCCGAAGTATTCCCCCACCAACCATCATTCGTAATGATAGAAAAAAAATCGGCACCGTTGGCAACAAAGCCCCTAAGGAACTCTCCATAATTCTGCTCATAACATATAATGGGGGCGACTTTCCCTTTTTTGGATTGGAACGTTTTTCTTTCGTTATCAATAGCAAAACCATTCAAAGCACCTCCCATATTATTAATCGTTTTTTCCAAAAATCCTAAATAGGAACCAAATGGTAAAAATTCAGGCCCAACGACTAATTTTGATTTTTTGTACATCTGTATTTTTTCTCCTCCGATTTGAAAGGCACCATTATAAACATGATAATAAGTCGTATCTTCCAACATCATTCTTTTCCTAGTTGAAGACAATTCCAAATCTATCTCCCCCTTCCATGTTTTATAAGCCGTAGCTCCTGCGATTATATTTAGATTGGGAAACTCCATTGTCGTAATCATGGAAAAAATACGGAATATTTCTTTTTGATTTATTTCATTTTCATAGACACTCGAAAAAGTAGCTTCGGGAAAAATAAGATAATCTACTTGATCGTCCATATGTTTTTCAGACAAGGCCAAATACTTATCTAATAATTTCGAAGCGCTAATATCCCCCTGATCAAAATGCGGTTCTTCATTCGTT
Organism: Saprospiraceae bacterium; assembly: GCA_020628145.1. GTDB lineage: Bacteria > Bacteroidota > Bacteroidia > Chitinophagales > Saprospiraceae > JAHDCE01. Next base: position 11,640 of record JAHDFN010000026.1, read on the forward strand.
TGTAAACAAACAACAGATATTCCCTCACCTTCTTCAGTATACTAATAATATTGAAACAAAAATTACAGGAATCAATAAAAACGACAATAACTTTGGTACTCCCCCTCTAACTTTTTCCCCTGATATTATTTTTTCAATGATTGAAAAAACAATAATATTTATCCAGAGAATCCATAGGCTACCTCCCAGCACACCCGTAAATTCATACCATTGAATCCAAGAATGAAATGATGAAAAACCATTCCCTAGAGTCAACCAGGGCCATGATAAATCCCAACGGAAATGTAAAAATTCAAATGACAACCAAAAACATACAAAACCCCATAAGGCCAGATTGGGGATTTTATTTTTCATCACATGAAATAAAACCCAAGGAATTGTCATTAAAAGGGAATTCACAATTATGGCAAAAAAACCGGCAAACAAAGAAGAATTAGCAACCCAATAAGTAGTCAATATATTCCAGACCAACATGGCATTGAATACATATTTGAATACTTCCTTTTTATTCAATTCTTCATAATCCCGACTAATTTTCCTTTCTATCCAGAATAAAGGAACGAAACCTAAAAACAAGAAAGGAGAAATTCCAACAGGAGGAAAACCCACAGACAATATCACACCGCTCAATGTGGATAATAAAATATAATAATAAGCACTCTTTAATTTTGAAAACCGCTTATAAAACAAGGCTATAATAAACAACCAAAGGGAAATGAAAAACAATAAACTTTCATTTCCCCATAATTGATTTTCATACAATAAATAAGATGAAAAGGAAAATCCGATAAATGAAATTATCATTAGGATCTTTCGAATGGAATGGTATTTCCACTGCCCTTCCATTACCTAACAGTGAACCCGTTTCCGAATCCTGATTGTGGACTTACAAATGCCAATTCTCCTTTTTCATTTTCTGCCATCAGGATCATCCCTTCCGATTCCACACCTCTGATTTTCCTAGGAGCGAGATTAGCCAACAAAAGCACTTCCTTACCGACTATATCTTCAGGCTTGAAAAATTCAGCAATACCCGAAACAACCGTTCTTTCCTCTAATCCGATATCAACAGTCAACTTCAATAGTTTTTTTGCTTTTTTTACTTTTTCGGCCGTCAATATTGTTCCGGTACGGATATCCATTTTCTGGAATTCATCAAAAGTCGCTTCTTCTTTAATCGGAGTAAAAACTATTTCCTTATTCTGGCTTTCTTCTAATTTCCGAATCTGTTCATCTACCCATTCGTCTTTTAATTTTGTAAATAGATGAATGGGTTTATTGATTTGATGGCCGACAGGAATTAAAAATTCTCTTTTTTCCAATTTCGCCAACATGGATTTAAAAGAATTATTTTCCACCTGAGGCAAATTCAACAATTCGCTCATCCTCTCCGAAGTACCGGGAAGGAACGGCTCGATCGCAACCCTTAAGGCTTCAACAACCTGGACCGCGATATTCATCACCACTTTCGTTTTTTCCTCATCCGTTTTTATCAAACTCCAAGGGGCGTTGAATTGTAATAATTTATTTCCTAAATCCGCAAGATTCATTACTTCTTTCAACGCACTTCTAAAATCATATTTATGAACAAACTCCCCTATCCTATCCAAGTGGATTTTAATCGCATTTAATTCTGCATGAAAAGAAGATGTTTTTCCTTCTTCCGATGAACAATTGATAATTAATTCTGAATTAATTTCAGGAATTACACCTTCATAATATTTCTGTGTCAATACCACTACACGATTAATAAAATTCGCAAAGGTACCGACCAATTCCGAATTATTCGCTTCCTGAAAACCCTTCCAGGTAAATTCACTATCACGGGTTTCGGGCATTACTTTTATCATATAATACCGAAGAATATCAATGAATTCGGGTTGGCCTTTAAAATCCTCGATGAATTCATGTACCCAAATCGCCCAGTTTTTCGAAGTGGATATTTTCCTTCCTTCCAAATTCAGAAACTGATTGGCAGGCACATTGTCGGGAAGGATATAATTACCGTTAGCTTTCAGAATAACCGGAAAAATCACACAATGGAAAACAATATTATCCTTACCGATAAAATGAACGAGTTTTGTCTCCTCATCCTGCCAATAGGGTTTCCAATCCTTTCCATTTTCTTCCGCCCATTGACGGGTTGCGGAAATATAACCGATTGGAGCATCCAACCAAACATACAATTTCTTTCCTTCGCTACCTTCGATTTCCTGCGGCACATCCACTCCCCAGGTCAAATCCCTTGTCATGGCCCTCGGCTGCAAACCGCCATCCAACCATGATTTACATTGCCCTAATACATGAGGTTTCCATTCCTTGGGGCGATGATGTCTTTTCCCATCCAATTCACCCTCTTCTATCCACGGACGTAGCCAATCCTCATATTTATCCAATGGTAGGTACCAATGCGTGGTTTCCTTCAAAACCGGCGTATTGCCACTCAGTTTCGAAACCGGCTTGATTAATTCCGTAGGACTCAGGGTCGAACCACAATTTTCACATTGATCTCCGTAGGCTTCTTCATGATTACACTTCGGACAAGTACCGGTAATATATCTATCTGCCAGAAACTGATTCGCTTCTTCATCATAATATTGTTCGGCTGTCTGTTTGATGAATTCCTCTTTCCCATGCAAATCTCTAAAGAATTCCTGAGCGGTTTCGTGATGTAATTGGCTTGAAGTCCGATGATAGATATCAAATGAAACACCCACCTTTTCAAAAGTTTCCTTGATAAGGGTGTTATATCTATCTACAATTTCCTGCGGCTCTACCCCATCCTTTTTTGCTCTTATGGTTATCGCTGCTCCATGTTCATCCGAACCGCAGATAAAAACCACATCCTCCCCCATAGAACGGAGATAACGGACATAGATATCAGCCGGCAGATAGGCTCCCGCCAAATGACCGATATGTAATGGGCCATTGGCATAAGGTAAGGCAGATGTGATCAGGTATCTTTTTGACATGAGCAGTGATATTTAAATTTCCGATTATCGAAAAAAAGAATGTACTTATCTAATAAAGGCTCCTTTCGGATATAATAATTATCATGAAAAGGAAATGATTCCATAATTTGCGGCGAATATACGAACAATCGCTTTTTCATTGAGTTTTACTCATCTTTTCTCTATGTCTATTAAATCTTTATAATATGAAAATGAAATACGCAGGTTTACAGATATTAGGCTTCATTATTTTGGCAATGGGTGTCTTTTCCTGTACTCCTAAAACAAGCGCCACTACCATGGAAGACAAAAAAACAGAAGCAGATACGCCTACTGTGGCTATGGGTGAAAGTGATATTCCCGACTGGGCCAAAGGTGATGTACCTACGGATGGGAGTGTGAGAACGGGTACACTTTCCAATGGAATGAAATATTACATTCAGAAAAACATCAAACCTGAAAATCGGGCCGAACTCCGCTTGGCTGTCAATGCCGGAGCAATGCAGGAAGATGAAGATCAACAAGGACTGGCTCACTTCCTAGAGCATATGTGCTTCAACGGAACCAAGAATTTCAGTAAAAGCGAACTGGTGGATTACCTAGAATCCATTGGCACCAAATTCGGCCCCGACTTAAATGCCTATACATCTTTCGATGAAACGGTTTATATGCTCCAGGTCAGGACTGATGATCAGGAGATGTTCGACAAGGGGATGTTGATCCTTCAGGATTGGTCTAATGCCGTCACTTTCGAAGGTGAGGAAATTGATAAGGAGCGAGGTGTAGTACTCGGCGAATGGCGTTCAGGCTTAGGAGCATCCGAAAGAATGAGGAACAAATGGTTTCCTACCCTTTTCAAGGATTCCCGATATGCAGAACGTTTACCCATTGGTAAACCCGAAATATTGAAATCGGCACCCTATGATGCCTTCACCCGTTTTTATAACGATTGGTACCGCCCGGATTTGATGGCCGTCGTCGTTGTCGGTGATGTGGATGTGGATGTGGTAGAAAAGCAGATTAAGGAAAGATTCTCTACCAATACCAATCCTGATAATCCTCGAAAGAAGGTGGAATATTCGGTTCCTAAACATAAGGAAACACTTGTAGCCATCGCTTCTGATGAAGAAGCTCCTTCTACGCAGGTCCAAGTCATTTACAAACATGATCCGAAGAAAGTCAACAATATAGGTGATTATAGACAACAAATGATCAATAGCCTTTATAACAGAATGTTGGGTGCCCGTTTTGATGAAATGACAAAGACCGCAAACCCTCCTTTCCTATATGCTTTCTCTGCCTATACCGGATTCGTTCGTTCTTCGGATGCATATTATGGTGCGGCAGGTGTGGAGCCGGATAAGGTGACAAACGGCCTTAAGGCGATGTTATTGGAAAACCAAAGGGTGCTGAAACATGGATTTACAGACACGGAGTTGGAAAGGGCTAAAAAAGCGTTGTTGAATTCCATTGAAAAGAGATTTAAGGAATCAGATAAGACGCCTTCCAGAAGATTGGCCATGAAGTATGTTTCCAATTTCCTAGAAGGAACACCTATTCCCAGTCCTAAACAAACTTATGAACTTTATGACAAATTCCTTCCTACCATTTCCCTTAAGGAAGTCAATAAACTAGCCGGGCAATGGATTACGGATGAGAACCGGGTTATTATCGTAACCGGTCCCGAAAAGGATGGTATCAACATGCCCTCCGAAGCAGAAATCAGAAAAGTATTGGATGAGGTTGAAACCATAGAGGTCAAACCTTATGTAGATAAGGTAAGTAACGAGCCTCTATTGGCTAAAGAACTCAAACCTACTGAAATTAAAAGCTCAAAGGTGGTTGAAGAAATCGATGTGACGGAATTGGTTTTGAGCAATGGAACCAAAGTCATTTTGAAGCCTACGAAATTCAAAAATGATGAAATCCTAATGAATGCCTACTCCAGTGGAGGGCATTCCTTGGTTTCCGATGCGGATTTCATGAGTGCTTCCCAAACGACACCCATTATCAATACGTCAGGTGTAGGTAATTTCAGCGATACTGAACTGAAGAAAATGTTGGCGGGACAAACCGTTTCCGTACAGCCCTATATTAATGAATTGAGTGAAGGATTCAACGGTTCCTGTTCTCCGGATGATTTCGAAACCATGTTGCAACTGGTTTATCTTTACTTTACCGAGCCTCGTAAGGATCCGGATGCGATGAGTGCCTACATGACTCAGATAAAAACCCAGATGCAGTTTATGGGAGCCAATCCTCAATTCTATTTTTTCGATGAATTGACCAAAGCATTGTCCAATAATCATCCTAGAAAGAAAATATTCCCTTCTTCCGAAGATTTGGATAAGGTGGATTTGGATAAGGTAATGGAGATTTATAAGAATCGCTTTTCTGATGCCGGAGATTTCACCTTCGTATTTACAGGGAATTTTGATGCCAAGTCAATTGCCCCCATGCTCAGTAAATATCTAGGGAATCTTCCGAGTACGGGGCGTAATGAATCTTGGAAAGACATTGGTGTTAAAACACCCAAAGGCATTATGGAAAAAACCATGAAGAAGGGACAGGCGCCTAAGTCATTCGCTTGTTTGGTTTTCAATGGTGATTTTGATTGGGATGATGCACAGTCCAGATATGATTTCAATTCATTAATGTCTGTTGTCAGAATCAAACTAAGAGAAAAACTGAGGGAAGATGAAGGCGGAGTCTATGGTGTACAAGTACAGGGCAATATAGAAAGGTGGCCGAATGAAGAATATTCTACACTGATTCTTTTCAATGCGGATCCGGCTGAAGTGGATCAACTGGTAGAATTTACCAAGGAAGAAATCAAGAAAATCGCTGCCAATGGTGTCGAAGACAAAGATTTGACCAAGGTGGCCGAAACCCAAAGGCAGGAAAGGATCAAAAACCTGAAGGAAAATAAATTCTGGAATGGATATCTGGCTTCTGCCTATAAAAACGGTTTGGATCCTAAAAAAATCCAAATGGAGTATTACGAAAAAGCTGTAAACGGTCTGAATTCGGATGCTTTACAGAAAATGGCAAAAAAGGTATTCAATTTCGAGGAGGTTAAACAATTCATTCTCTATCCGGAGGATAAGAAAGAATAATATATTCTTCCGAATTGAAATGAAAAGCACTGTCATTGATTTATGGCGGTGCTTTTTTTATTCCCCGATTGTTAAAACTCCAACCTTATTTTATTAAAATCAGATGTACCATCCGCCTCAGGATCTGTAACAAAATATTTCAAGAAAGAAGCATATCCCAAAACTAGGCAAGCATCATAAGACATTGTTCAATGTCACAAATCAAGGTAATTAAATGTTAAGGACTTTTATCTTGGTATAGTTCTTCTACTATGTATGCCAACGTCACAGATTGAATTCCGGTAATAAGTTAATGTAATTAAAGTAAAAAAGACTATTACCATGTTAGAAAGATTCGGGGTCTGGGTATTCTCTGAATACCTGAATGAAAAGGAAAAGGAAATCTCTGTCAGATCATTTTCAGATTTTTATCATTCCATTACACCCAAACACCAGAAAAGAGCACGTTTGATTTGGTTTTCAAATAATCAGGCTGATAGAAATGTATCATTGAGGCTTATGGATATGTATGAGATTCCGGAAGCCAATATACAAATGGCTAATAATGAGAATAAGATTTCCTTGATGAACAGTGCCAAACTTTGCATACATCCCAGTACAAAGTATTTCAATGCAACCATTCCGGAAGCATTGTCTCATGGACTACCGGTTATCACTTTGGAAGAGTTCAATACCACCGATTATATAGATTTGAGTTGCGGTATTGCCATCGAACCAAAAATCAAGGAACAATTAATTACTGATTTCACCTATTATTTGGATATGCTTTATTTTGATGATGAAGTATTGAAAGTCCTGGAAAAAGGAGCATACGACCAATACGAAAAGAAATTCGGCTGGGGCCTGAAAGAGTTCAGGAGAGGGAACATTTAATTCGATTCCATATATAAGATAGTCGCAAAATTTTGAGTGTACCCCCCTTTTTCATCCCCCTTGCAATACATCTCCGAAATTACACCGTCTAAATAAAGTGCATCGGTACATTTTAAGTGGTTAAGGAATAACGAGGCGAATTGATGGAAATTGACATTTCCCTTACTGATGGCAAAAATCAAGGTACCGTCTTTTCTGATCCCTACTCCGCTTCTTAATTTCCTACTTTCCGATTTTTCATTAAATACAGGATGTATTTTTCCTTTATCCAGAAGTAAAGGACCGGATTGTATGCCTATTTCAATATCGGTTATGTCTGCAACGACATAGTCCTCTGTATTTTGGATGATCGGTTTTCCGGCTTCAATGATTAAAACACCGTTGGGCTTCAAATAAAAATTCCCTTTTCCTCTTTTCGTATTGATGTTTTTAATCAGTTTTCCCTTATTGATGAATAAACCGGAAGTCCTGAAATCGGTATGATATATTCCACCATTCGTAGCCCATTCCACACCGGGTTTCCATTCTAATAATGAATGCATATTCGACACTTGGTTTTCATGAAATGAGGCAATCCTCAATCTATGCAAATCATCCGGCTCTATTTCAATGAATCTATAATCCATCCCTTCGTAAGAAAACGCATGACACCACTCCTTCTTTTCGGATTTCGGTGGTTCGGGGTTCGAGCAGGAAGTAAAAACCAAAATCAAAGCCCCCATTCCATGTAACAACAACAATACAAGCCGCTTTACCATCGTCTTTTGTTAATTTTGTCCTAATCTGTTGATATAATACGGATTACTTATAATATTTTTGCCCCGGATGCATTTGCTAGAAAACCAATATAATATCCTATGAAATCTGAAAATCCAAGATGGGGATTATGGGCTATTCTTTTCCTATTGCTTTCTTCCGATATTTTTGCCGCCGACCCAGCATATCTTTCCATTATGCCACAAGACGGTGATGGTGTTATGTCCATCCTGAGGAGGTATCAATTATTGGAAAGCAAGTGTGATGTGGAAAAATTTTATAAAATCAACGGATTGAATAAAAAATCCAAGTTGTATTCAGGAAGGAAATACAAACTCCCCATTTTTATTTATGAATACAATGGAAAGTCGATCCGATCAACCATAGGTGTAAATAATTGGGACAAAGCCATTAGGATTCGGGATTACAACAAGATGTTATACAGCAATGGAATAAAATCAACAAAATTCACACAGGGAGAAAAGAAACTATGGGTTCCCTACCGGGAGATCTACTGTGATGAAATTGTCGAAATTAAACCGATTTCTCCTTCTCCCAACTCAAAACGGAATTTCCCTATCTTCGGAAAAAAGCATTCCAAAACACCGCTTAAATCCAATCAACTCAAGGGACATGTTTATTATATTGTAGGGGGGCATGGTGGCCCCGATCCCGGAGCCGTTGGCAAATATGGCAAATATAGTTTGTGCGAAGACGAATATGCCTACGATGTAGCCTTACGGCTTTGTAGGAAACTCATCGAACATGGAGCCGTTGCCTATATGATTACCCGGGATGTGAATGATGGCATCCGTTCAGGTAAGATATTAATGTGTGACAAGGACGAAACCACATGGAAAAATCAAAATATTTTCTCCAGTCAGAAACCTCGGCTTCTCCAACGTTCCAATGTAATCAACCAACTCTATGAAAGACACCGTTTATCAGGTGCGAAGAAGCAAATGAGCATTGCCATACATATCGATTCCCGAAGGGTTGGTGAAAGAACAGATGTTTTCTTTTATTATCACATGGATAGCCCGGCCGGAAAAAAAGCTGCTACACAAATTCATGGGAAATTGAAGGATAAATATAGAATCCATAGAAAAAGTAAGGAATATACAGGAACGGTATCCGCCCGGGATTTACACATGTTGAGAGAAACCAAGCCCACTTCGGTTTATATTGAGTTGGGTAATATCCGTAACCCCAGTGATCAAAAAAGATTTGTCTTGGAAAGCAACCGGGAATTACTGGCCAAGTGGTTATTTGAAGGCTTGAATAATTTTGTTCCCTGATTTTTTCTCTATTAAGGGTATTTCTTTTGTAATTTTGCGATCTAAAACCAATTCGGATACATCCTAACCAAATCATAAATGTATGCCTAATTCAAAAATAGCCGGGATAGGTTTCTACGTTCCCGAAAAAGCCGTTTCCAATTTCGATTTGATGGAACATATGGATACCAACGACGAATGGATACGTGAAAGAACAGGGATAGTAGAAAGAAGGTATGGAGTCAAACATGAAGAAACTTCCACTACGATGGGAGTTGAAGCTGCAAAAATAGCCATACAGCGGGCAGGCATTACCAATGAAGATGTTGACTTTATCATTTTCGCCACCTTAAGTCCTGATTATTATTTCCCCGGATGCGGTGTACTTCTACAAAGGGAAATGGGTATGCAGGGAATCGGTGCATTGGATATCAGAAACCAATGTTCCGGTTTTATCTATGGACTATCCATTGCCGACCAGTTTGTCAAATCAGGCATGTATAAGAATATTCTCCTAGTAGGTGCAGAATTTCATTCTGCCGGATTGGACTATACCACAAGAGGACGGAATGTTACGGTTATTTTTGGAGACGGTGCAGGTGCAGCCGTCATCCAACCCACCGAGGAAAAAGATAAAGGAATATTAACCACCCATTTACATGCTGACGGAACCTATGCCGAACAACTAGCCTATATCAACCCAGGTTGTCATGGTGGTAAATGGCTGGGGAAAAAAGGGTTCGGATATGGAGACGAAGAACAACTCGGAGGAATGTTCATTACACAACACATGGTTGATAACGAATTGCTTTTCCCCAATATGAATGGCCCGGCCGTTTTCAAATTCGCTGTCACCAAATTCCCGGAAGTCATCAATGAGGCATTGGAAACAACCGGATATACCAAAGAGGACATAGATATGTTCATTCCTCACCAAGCCAATTTAAGGATTAGTCAATTCGTACAAAAAAAACTGGGTTTACCGGATGAAAAGATTTGGAATAACATCCAAAAATATGGCAATACGACGGCAGCATCCATTCCTATCGCTTTATGTGAAGCTCTTGAAGCCGGGAAAGTGAAAGATGGAGATCTTGTTTGCCTAGCTGCTTTCGGTAGTGGTTTTACTTGGGGTTCGGCATTAATAAGATGGTAAAAGTAAAAAGCTGATATACAAGTCGGTTCTTTGGAAAGAACCGACTTAATTTCATTTATAATTTAATTTCGATGCTTTTGTTCTTTTCCTTACGACTTTAGTAATTTTGCATCGATTTTAATCAAATTTAAACCAAATATCATGGGAAATTTCCAAAATGGAGTCAGTAGTCCGGTAGATTTCAACCATTCGGCAAAAACGGATCAGTTCCAACATCATGATTATTATGTAATCGATGAATTGTTGACGGAAGAACATCTTCTTGCCAGAACAGCAGTAAGGGATTGGGTGAAACAATCGGTTTCTCCAATTATAGAAGATTGTGCCAATCGCTCCGTATGCCCTACCCACTTGTTCAAGGAGTTGGGAGAAATCGGAGCTTACGGCCCTAGTATTCCATCAAAATATGGAGGAGGAGGAATGGATGATATCGCCTACGGTGTCATCATGCAGGAATTGGAAAGAGGTGATTCCGGCATCCGTTCTATGGCATCCGTACAGGGTTCATTGGTGATGTACCCCATCTACAGATATGCTTCGGAAGAGCAGAAAATGAAATGGTTGCCCAAATTGGGAACAGGAGAACTTGTCGGCTGCTTTGGTTTGACAGAACCTGATCATGGTTCGAATCCTTCCGGAATGCTAACCAATATCAAAGACGATGGTGATAGTTATATCCTTAATGGTTCCAAAATGTGGATTACCAATTCACCGGTAGCAGACATTGCCGTCGTCTGGGCAAAGGATGAAACCGGTAAAGTAAGGGGAATGGTCGTTGAAGCCGGTTCCAAAGGGTTTTCGGCTCCTGAAATCCACGGCAAGTGGTCTTTAAGGGCTTCGATTACAGGAGAACTGGTATTTGAAGATGTAAGAGTACCCAAAGAGAATGTTTTCCCTGAGGTAAAGGGATTGAAAGGGCCTTTATCCTGTCTGACCAAGGCTCGTTATGGAATTGCCTGGGGTGCAATAGGCGCCGCCCTCGACTGTTATGATTCCGCTTTGAGATATTCGCAGGAAAGAATACAATTCGGAAGACCCATCGGAGGGTTCCAATTGACACAGAAGAAATTGGCCGAAATGATAACGGAAATCACGAAAGCCCAATTATTGGTTTGGAGACTGGGAAGCCTGATGAACAAAGGAAAAGCTACCCCGGCTCAAGTCTCAATGGCCAAGAGGAATAATGTACACATGGCTTTGGAAATTGCCCGTGAAGCCCGACAGATTCATGGAGGAATGGGTATTACCAATGAATACCCCTGTATGAGGCATATGATGAATTTGGAAACCGTTTTGACATATGAAGGCACACATGATATACATTTATTGATTACGGGAATGGATGTAACCGGGCTGAATGCATTCAAATAAGAGAACAACACATCCAATAAAATCAAAAAATGCCATTCTGAAAAAAACAGGATGGCATTTTCAATTTCAAAACTACTAAGGCTGAATCTTGTTAATTCTTTAAAGTGTTGTTAAAAAGAATCTTAATAATGCCATAAATTACAACTTTTACATTTATTTATGCATCTTATCTTTATATATGTCCATCATATCAACTAGATTCAGAAAACCATTTTTTGATTTATGGCAAAAACTAGAATAACCTTTTTGATATTGTCCCTTTTAGGCTTGATGGTTTCATCAAGCAAGGCACAAAATATGGAACCCATCAAATTGGCCAATCCATCTTTTGAGGATTTGCAAAGGCACAGCCAACCTCCCCGTGGCTGGTATGACTGCGGCAAGCCCGGAGAAACACCGCCCGATGTACAACCCGGATGGTTTGAGGTGACCAAAACCGCTAATGATGGTTTTTCATATTTAGGAATGGTTACGCGTGATAATGAAACATGGGAGGGAGTAGGTCAGCGTTTGGCCCGTCCATTGGAACCGGGGATGTGTTATCAATTCCGTTTATATATGACTTATTCTGATAAATATTTCAGTTTGAGTAGGACAACCATGAAGGATGAGTATTTCATCAGACCTGTTAAATTGAGAATATGGGGCGGAAATGGTAATTGTGATAAAAGGGAACTATTAGCCGAGAGTGCTTTAATTTCCAATAATTCATGGAAAGAGTTCCAATTCCATTTCAAGCCCAAAAGGGAATACAAATTCATCCTATTGGAGGCGTTTTATAAAACGCCAACCCTTTTCCCATATAATGGCAATATGCTATTGGACAATGCATCCGCTATTGTTCCTACAGGGAAATGTGATGAATGGATAGAAGAAATCATGGAAGATGAGCCGGAAGTCATCGCCTCCAATGATAATGTAAATGTAAAACCCAAACCAATTCCGAAACCGACTAAACCAAAGCCTCAGCCCAAACCGGATGAACCCGATGAGCCGGAAGATTATATCGTAGTCGCTCCGCCGCCACCTCCATTACCAAAACCTTCAGAGGAAAAAATCATGGAGGATTTGGATATAAATAAGGTAAAAGAAGGACAGAAGCTAAGAATTGAAAATCTTAATTTCGATGCGGATACTTTCAATATCAAATCAGAAATGCACCCCGTATTGAATGAAATTTATGATTTCCTTGTGAGCAATAATAGAGTAGTTGTGGAAATAGGTGGACATACCAATGGACTCCCTCCCCATGCATACTGTAATACATTATCCGATAGAAGAGCCAAAGCGGTAACCGATTATCTCATCGGGAAAGGAGTTAAAAAAGAACGGATTACCCATAAGGGTTATGGGAAAACACAACCCGTAGCCACCAATAATACCAAAGCCGGACGACGGCAAAATCAAAGGGTCGAAATCAAAATTCTGAGTTTGGGCGGTTAATCATTAGTTCCAAAATAACTAAAAAACCCTGTGGATAATATTCCGCAGGGTTTTTTAGTTTTAACGGGGATGGCAGTTCTAAAAAAAAATATGGATATTTGGATTTTAAGAACGTACAAAAAACCGAAATGTATGAAGAAGACCATTGCTTTTTTTATCTCGATGCTATGGTTGACAATCATTTTTTCACAAGTCAGTCAATCCTATCCTTTTCAGGAAAGATTATTTTATAAAGGACAAAATTTCTATGAGGAAGGATTATATCTTCAAGCACGTGAAACCCTGAATAAATATCTGCTTAAAAGAGTCGGGAAAACGGATGCCTCCTCTATTAGAATCATGTTGGCGGAATTGATGTTGGCCAAAGGAGCCATCATGATTGATTTGGATGAAGGAGAATTATTAATGGAGAATTTCCATCGTAAATATGCACCCGAAAAAATATCCCAGGAAGCCTTATTCAATATGGCCGAATTTTATTTCGATTCCAAAATATATAAGGAATCCATTTCTTATTACGATTTGGTTGATACGACACACCTGAGTGAAGAAGAAAAAAATTCATTATTTTTTAAACGGGGGTATGCTCATTATACCCGGAAGGATTCAGGAAATGCCAATCGTGATTTTTCATACCTTAATGACAGGGAGAATAATTACAAGGAAAATGCTAATTATTATCTGGGTATCATCTCTTTCGGAAAAAAAGATTATGAATCTTCTTTGGAATATTTTGAAAAAGCAAAAGGTAAAAAAGAATACGATCCCGTCATTCCATATTATCAGACACAAATCCATTTTGCACTTGAAGATTATGACGAGGTAATCGAAGTTGGGAAAGAAGCCTTATCATCAAAAAAGAAAATCGAATATCCTACAGAAATTAATCAGTTGGTTGGAAAATCCTATTTTGAAAAAGAACAATATTATGAAGCATTACCTTATTTGGAAAAATTTGAATCCGACGCAGAAGAATTAAGGGCACAGGATTTATATCAAGTAGCATATACCCGTTACAAGTCCGGAAGGTATGACAAAGCTATTGAAACTTTTGAGGAATTAAAAAATGTAAAAAGTGAACTAGGACAGAATTCACTTTTCATCTTGGCCAATAGTTATTTAAAAAAAGGAGATAAGACATCTGCACGAAATGCATTTTCCGGTGCATCGAAATTGCCCTATGATTCCGAAATACAAAGGGAGTCCAATTTTCAATATGCCAAACTTTCATACGATCAAGGTTTCGACAGAGAAGCCATTGATGCTTTAAGAAGAGTGGATTTACAAGATTCCAACCATACGGAAGCACAGCGGTTATTGACCAATATTTTCATGAGCACAAAGGATTATGACCGAGCTATCAACCAAATGGAAAGCATGGGAAACAAATCGAATGAATTAAAAAACGCATACCAGAAAGTAACGTATTATAAAGGGGTTGAATTATTTAATGATAATAGATTTGAAGCATCCAAGAATTACCTGAATAAATCCATTGAAAATTCCGTCAGCGATCAAATGAAAGCTGCGGCGGTTTTCAGATTAGGCGAAATAGAATACAAACTGGAAAACCATACGGAAAGTGCAAGCCATTTATTAAGATTCAATGAAATGGCAAAAGGGATGGATAATTTACCTGAAGAATCTTCACTTTACATGTCCGATTATATCTTAGGATATAATTATATGAAATTGGAAAAATTCGATTTTGCGGGCATACATTTCAACAATAGTATAAATGGGATGATTGACAATTGGAAAAAAATAGAAAGTAAAGAAATCAAATCCATTATTTTTCCCGACGCCATTTTAAGGGGAGGAGATTCCCATTTTAATCAGAATCTTTATACGGAAGCCATTAAATTATATCAAACTTCAGTTCAATACAAATACCCCGGGTATGATTATGCACTTTTCCAAAAAGCAAGAATCCTAGGAGTTCAGGGACATAAGATTGATCAGGTTGCGGCATTAACCACACTCACAGAAGAATTACCCGACTCTCCCTACAGGGATGATGCATTATTCCTTTTGGGAAAAACATATGTCAGTGAAGGCCAATTCGATAAGGCAGAAGTTGCAATTTACGAATTGGTTTCCGAATATTCGGAAAAATCCAATTTAATAAATAAAGGGTTTTTATTATTGGGATTAATTAATTATAATCAGAACGAACCTGAAAATGCATTAAAATATTATGAAGCCACCTGTGTAAATAATCCGACAGAAGGGGAATTAAATTCTGCCTTAAAAAGTATTCAGGAAATTTATGTGGACTTGAATAATCCGGAAGGGTTTATTGATTTTAAAGAAAGGGTTTTGGGACAAACCGTTTCTAATGATGATAAGGAAAACCTAGTATATAATTCAGGAGAAATGCAATATGAATCAGGAAATTACCCGGGGGCAATTGAAAGCTACACCAAATATATCAACAGTTATCCGAATGGCAAATACATTCTACAGGCTTACTATAATCGTGCGGAAAGCCACTTGGCCAACAGCAGGTATGCTGAAGCACTTCCTGATTACGATTTCGTAATTTCCAAAGGCAATAGCGGCTTATATGAAAAATCACTGGTTAAGGCATCGAAAATAAGTTATAATTCCCTTGAAGATTTTGCAAAATCGTATAATTATTATTCTGCATTAACCAAGGTCGCATCAAATGACGACTTAAAATTCGAAGCACAATTAGGTGCATTGAGAAGTGCCTACCGGATCGGATTGACTGAAGGAATTTATACTTCCGCGGGTCATTAATAGTGAAAAATCTACCGAATCCCAAAAAGCAACCGCTCATTTTTTCAAGGCTAAAACGGCCATGCAACAAGATGAATATAATTTGGCACTCAATCATTTCCGGGTTTCTGCCAGGGAAAGCAATGTGCAGGGAGCAGAATCGAGATATACGATTTCCTATATTTATTATTTACAACGGGAATTGAATATCGCAAGGGAATTATGTATGTCTCATTTGAAAACCAGCAAGAATTACGAAACCTGGGTGGCCAAAGGTTTAATGTTATTATCAGACATTTCTTTTGAGCAGGGAGATTTATTCAATGCCCGTGCAGCATTAGAGACTTTATTGGAAAATTATAAAAGTGATAAGAATCCTGAAATCCTGAGTGAAGCAAGGGAGAAACTGGAACTAATTGCCGAATTGGAAAGCGAAGAATCCAGAATTATCCCTGAATAAATCCAATATCGTTTTATCATTCATATCAAATTAATCAAAATGAAAATCCATCCTCATATCTTGTTTTTTATTTCATTTTATTTTTTGGGAAACAATATTATTTCCGCACAACAAGACACCCTTACTTCCGACGAATATCAGGTCATCAAGGATTTTGACGCACAACTTGAAAATGTAGATAAAGTAGATATATACCCTCCCCTTCCTTCCCTGGACACCCAAAGACAAATCATATATTACAGCGTTGAACCCAAATTATTGGATTTGGAATATGATGCTCCCAGCATCCAGCCTTTGGAGTTGGAAAACAAAACAGAAAAAGAAATCTATAACGGTTTTATAAAAACAGGAATCGGCTATCCTTTGGGTGGGATTATCGAAGGGGGATACCAATGGCAACAAGATCGGTTTTTAATCGGTGGGCGTGGACAGATAAATGGTCTATATAACGATTGGCAATTAAAACATCAGAATTATTGGCAGGGAAATGCAGCAGCCAATGCAGAATATTTTTTCGATCAGGGTTATTCTCTTTCTACAGATTTATCCTATGATTATCAGGACAGGAATTTCTATGGCTACGATCATGAAGTATTGACTTTCGAACGAGAACAGGTCAAGCAATATATTTCCCTTTTCGATTCGGGTCTTGATTTCAAAAACAACGCCTTAAATCCTACACGGTTGGATTATGAAATCGGAGGAAATTTCTATGCCATCTCGGATAATTATATTGCTTCTGAAATCGGTACCGAGGGTCATGTCCGTATAGGCAAACATTTTAATAAAAAACATTTATTGGAAATCAAGATAAAAAACGAGTGGTTAAAAAACAATTCAGAAGATATTGACTACACCGATAATTTACTAGCATTCATTCCATCATTTACTTATCATCACAATATTTTCAGAATAAAAGCAGGAATAAACTTATCCTTGCTCAATATTAGGTTATTTCCCCAATGCCGAAATATTAGCGAATGTTTACAAAAACAATGTCGCTATTTTTCTAGGATGGGATGGCCATGCAGAACAGAACAGTTTCAGGAAAATATCCAAGAGGAATCCTTTCATCACATCTAATCCGCAATTAGAAAATTCAGAAATACAATACCCTTACGGAGGAATAAAAGTAGATATCCGGAATGTCCATATCGAGTTGGAAGCAGGGTATCGGATGATAGATAATCAGATTTTATTTATTAATGATTATTCTAATGACCCACTTCGTTTCACTCCGACCTACAGCGATATAAATTATTTCGTCAGCAGCCTGAATATTATTGGCAATCCATTCAGGAATTTCGAAATAGAAATGGTTCTCAAATACCAAAAACCTACAACAGAATTGGAAAATGAGAATTATCTTGACAATCCTGATATCCGGTTAGATACGGAATTATCCTACGACGGACTATTGAATGAGAAATTAACCATCGGAACACGAATGTTTGCAGGGAGCAAAATCGATTATATCAATGCCAATATTGAGGATGATAAACTGGACGGATTTTTCGACTTAGGTTTTTTCGGCAAATACCGATTGAATAAGAAAGCCCATTTGTTTTTAGACTTGAACAACATTACCCATAGCAAGTACCAAAGATGGAATGGATATGAAAATGTAGGATTCAATACGATGATCGGCTTTTTCTATAAATTCGAATAATTTCTCATTTCTTTTCCATAACAGAAAAAGTCTGCATTGTTTCCCAGGGGAAATCCCGTCCCTTCACTACTGATAAGATTTTAAAAGTAGAATCTATTTTAAATTCATTATTATTAATTACATAAATCGTTTTATCCCTATCATCCCTTTCCGAAGGATAAGTATAAGCCACTACAGAATTTTCCTTCATCTCTGATTTCCTATAAAATTCCATTATCGGACTCTTACTCAAATCCGGTTCTATATAAATATTAGGCCAGATCACCTCTTTTTTGTTTTCAAGAGACAATACCGTAATATCCTTTATATAATTCCTTTCATTTTCCCAAACAGGAATAAATTGAGTC
>JAHDFN010000273.1 GCA_020628145.1 Saprospiraceae bacterium
GTATTTGATACGATTATAAACGAATCTTTTGACTCTAGTCGTATGTTAGTTATTATCCTTGTATTTTGCGAAATTACAAATTAAGTCCTAGATGCCATCTCAAAACTAATGATTTGTCAAAGGAATCAAAGACCATTTATTTGTTTTCTTTGACGGGCTACCTCATATAGGATTATCCCGGCAGCGACAGAAACATTCAAGGAATCCGTCGTACCACTTTGGGGAATGATGAATGTAAAATCGGATTCTTTTAATAATGAGCGGTGAACGCCCCGATCTTCTGCACCAACGAGAATAGCCAAAGGGCCTGAAAAATCCTGTTCGGAAACATCCTGTTCGGCACCCAAATCGCTTGCCGCAATGGTAAAACCCGACAATTTCAGGTATTCTACCGCAGCTTGTGGGCTTTTTTCACGACAAACCGGGATTTTGGATAATGCCCCTGCGGAAGTCTTCATCGCTTCGGCATTCATTCTGGCTACATTCTTTTTCCCTACTACGATAGCATGCACTCCCAAACATTCCGCCGTTCGGGCGATGGCTCCTATATTCCTTACATCGGTTATTCCATCCAAAACCAAAATAAGTGGTGCTTTTCCTTTCTCAAAAATACCCGGAAGTAAATTCTCCAAATTCTCATATTCCACCATAGAAACAAAGCCTATGGCTCCCTGATGATTCCCTCTCACCAATTTATTCAGTTTTTCCTTAGGAACCATTTGTACCGGAATATTCTTTTGCTTACACACATCACGAATATCAGAAACAAACTCCCCTTTCATTCCGATTTGTAGCCAAATCTTATCTATCGGCTGGCCGGAATCGATGGCATCCCATAGAGGATGTTTTCCAAAAATGATTTGATCCTTAAAGTCTGCCATAGGACAGGTACGGTTAAATATCAGTTAATATTAATAGAATTAGGCTTATACAAACAACCATTTGTATCGACAAAGGTACTATTGTATTACCAACCAATTGGAATAGAGACATATTATCTCTAATTTTGTAGCATAGTCGTAAATAGGAAGTTTTGAAAATACCATTTTATACAAGTATAATCTGCCTTTTTTTTACCATACAATTATATGGCCAGGCAACAGAAAAAGATTCAACCGATCTAATTCAATTTTCAGGGTTGGTGATGGATGGTACGGGAGATGAATTGGAACCCATTCCTTTTATCACTGTGGCCGTGAATGGAACTGAGCGTGGCGTTTATACCGATTGGGAAGGTTTTTTTTCCATTGTCGTAGAAAAGGGAGAAAGCATCACCTTTTCAGGTGTAGGATACAAATCGGTCAATTTTACTATTCCTGACACATTGCAGGATAACCGTTATTCCATGGTACAATTAATGACCACGGATACGATTAATCTTCCGGAAACGGTCGTTTTCCCGTGGCCTAGCAAAGAACATTTCAAATTGGAATTCCTAGCAATGACCGTTAATGAGGATTTGGTCAGTAATGCAGAGAAAAACCTCAATAAGGATGCATTGGCTACAATTGCCAAGGCCACACCAATGGATGGTAATGAAAACGGTGATTATTACCTAAGGCAACAGGCTAGTAGTTATTACCATAAAGGACAATTGGCTCCTATGCGAATTTTCGACCCCTTGGCCTGGAGGGATTTCATCAAAGCCTGGAAGAACGGCGACTTCAAAAAGAAAAAATAAACTCACTAGGGAATCATTCCCTTGCAAAACGGGTTAGCCTTAGCAATAGGTTGACCCGTTTTGTTTTTTTTCAAACTGTCAAACTATCGCATTTAAATATGAAAAACCCCATATTTGCGGCTAATAAAGACCGCTGCCCTCGTACCGCAGTGGTATTCGATAACCAAAGGGCATTCCGGAGTTATTTAAAAATGATAATACAATAACCACCGCCCTTTCAAAATTGTGTAATGATGATCAACATTACCCTACCCGACGGTTCCGTCAGGTCTTATGACAAAGGAACCACTTCCCATGAAATTGCCTTATCCATTTCAGAAGGTTTGGCCAGAAATGTCATTGCCGCCAAGGTGAATGGTGAAGTCATTGATTCCAACCGGCCGATTACCCAAGATGCGGATTTGCAACTCCTGACCTTTAGGGACAAGGATGGGAAATCCACATTCTGGCATTCTTCGGCACATCTAATGGCCGAAGCACTTGAGGCTTTATATCCGGGGGTTAAGCTGGGGATCGGTCCGTCGATTGAGAATGGATTCTACTACGATATCGACTTGGGCGACCGGACACTTTCTTCTACAGACTTTCCAAAAATCGAGCAGAAGATGTTGGAATTGGCCCGTGAAAAAAACGAATATATCCGAAAGGAAGTTTCCAAAGCCGATGCCATTGCCTATTTCAAAGAGAAGGGGGATGAATACAAATTAGAATTACTTGAAGATTTGGAAGACGGTTCGATCACTTTTTACGAGCAAGGCGGATTCGTTGATTTGTGCCGGGGGCCACACATCCCAAATACCGGAAGCATCAAGGCCGTGAAGATGATGAAAGTTGCCGGTGCCTACTGGCGAGGAGATGAAAACAAAAAGCAATTGACCCGTGTTTATGGTGTTTCGTTTCCTAAAGCCAAAGAATTGAAAGAGCATTTGGCTTTGCTTGAAGAAGCCAAAAAGCGAGATCATCGGAAATTGGGAAAAGAATTGGAATTATTCATGTTTTCCGAAAAGGTAGGTGCAGGATTACCTATTTGGTTACCTAAAGGAACCGCATTGAGAACTCGCTTGGAAAACTTTCTTAAAGAGGAGCAAATCAAAAGAGGATACCAGCCGGTGATTACTCCACACTTGGGCAAAAAAGAACTTTATATGACTTCCGGCCACTGGGACAAATACGGAGAAGACAGTTTTCAGCCCATCCATACGCCGAGGGAAGGGGAGTTATTCCTTTTGAAACCGATGAACTGTCCACATCATTGTGAAATTTTCGGTCATAAGCCTCGTTCCTACAAGGATCTTCCCGTACGGATTGCAGAGTTCGGGACGGTATATCGTTATGAGCAGACGGGAGAGTTACATGGTCTGACAAGGGTGAGAGGCTTTACTCAGGATGACGCACATTTGTTCTGTATGCCCGAACAATTGAAAGAAGAATTCCTAGGGGTTTTGGAATTGACCACTTATGTATTGGAAAAATTAGGTTTCAGTGACTATACCGCTCAGATTTCATTGAGGGATCCGGAAAACAAGGAAAAATATATCGGTTCGGATGAAATTTGGGAACAAGCGGAAAGTGCCATTATAGAAGCGACAAAAGAAGTCGGATTAGAGACTGTTACGGAATTGGGTGAAGCTGCATTTTACGGTCCTAAATTGGATTTCATGGTAAAAGATGCCTTAGGCCGTTCCTGGCAACTGGGTACCATTCAGGTCGATTATAATCTACCTGAACGGTTCGAGTTGGAATATATCGGTGCGGATAACGCCCCTCACCGACCGGTCATGATACATCGTGCTCCTTTCGGTTCGATGGAACGGTTCATCGGTGTATTGACTGAGCATTGTGGTGGTAAATTTCCGCTTTGGTTACAACCGGAGCAATATGTTATCCTTCCTATCAGTGAAAAATTCAATGGATATGCGAGAGAACTTAAAAACCAATTGGCTGCCAAAGACATCCGTGGATTTGTTGATGAAAGGAATGAAAAAATCGGTCGGAAAATTCGGGATGCAGAAGTAAAAAAAGTACCTTTGATGCTCATCGTCGGTGAAAAGGAGGCTGCCGAAGGGAAAGTATCCATAAGGAAGCAGGGAGAAGGAGATGTGGGAAGCATGACCATTGACGAATTCGAAACATATTTCAAACAACTACTGTAACTACAACAAAACTAATGATTCAAAAGGTGGCTCTAAACAGCCACCTTTTTCCTTTTAATCCTCCTAGGTTTTCAAATGCATATCACCTTAATAGAACCTTTTTTTTCAGGTAGCCACCGAAGGTGGGCTGAAGAATTCCGTGAACACAGTCGTCATGAGGTACAAATACTTTCCTTGCAAGGTCGGCACTGGAAATGGAGGATGTTCGGCGGAGCGGTAAGCCTCGCTAAAATGTTCAATGAACAAATAGAGAAAACGGATTTAATCCTTGCAACAGATATGTTGGACGTTTCGACTTTTGCAGGATTGATTCGAAAAAATAGAAATGTTGTTCCCTTCGCCGTTTATTTTCATGAAAATCAATTGACCTACCCTTGGTCGCCGGAAGATGAGGATGTAAAAAAAGGAAGGCACAACGAATATGCTTTTATCAATTACACTTCGGCAATGGTCGCAGATAAAATCTTTTTCAATTCAAAATACCACTACGATTCTTTTTTAAATTCCCTACCTGAATTTCTTAAACAATTCCCTGATCATCAGGAATTACAAAACGTAGATATTATTCGAAAAAAAAGCGAAATCCTATATTTAGGAATGAGCCTCGGGAAATTCGATAAATACACGATTAAAAACATTCCGGAAGGACCTCCGATTATTTTATGGAACCACCGGTGGGAGTACGATAAAAATCCCGACTTGTTTTTTAATTTACTTTTTGAATTAAAAAAAGAAAAAATCGATTTCCGACTGGTTGTTTTAGGAGAACGTTATTCTAAGTGTCCTGAAATTTTTAACGAAGCTGAAAAAAAATTAAAAAAAGAAATTCTTCATTTCGGCTATGCCGATTCTTTTGAAGAATATGCCCAATGGATTAAAACGTGCGACATTCTTCCTGTTGCATCTTTTCAGGATTTTTTCGGCGGGAGTATTGTCGAGGCAATTTATTCCGGAGTCACACCATTACTTCCCAATCGACTTTCCTATCCGGAGCATTTGCCTAGCGGAATTCATTCGGAATTCATTTATCATTCGGAAAAAGAATTAAAAAATAAATTAAAATCCATTTTAAAAAATAATAAAAAAACGGATTTTAAAAAACACGTAGTAAAGTACAATTGGAAAAAAATAATACATGAATATGATTTATTATTTGAAGACATGGTTTTAATTCAAAAATAAAGTCACAATTTTTCTTTCAGGTATTTTCCCGTATAGGATT
>JAHDFN010000274.1 GCA_020628145.1 Saprospiraceae bacterium
TCCGGATGAAAGCAACAGCAGGCTTTTCATCCGAATAACGATTGACTACCGTCATTTTAAGAATATCATGTTCCACATCAGAAACAGCCAATCCATTTTCTATTTTGGTTTTGGAAAGAACAAGGTTGGTAATCAACTGTCCATCCAGTGCTTCAATGACCCGAATCGAATTTCCTTCTGAAGAAATTTCAAAATCACGGGGGACTTTTGGAGAGGTATTGAAATTATTAATGACTTCCGCTCTTTGGTAATCTGTCAGGGACTGCCCATTTTCCGCCACCAATTTTCCATTAATATATGTCTGTTTGATTTTGAAATCTTCGATATCGTCCGTAACAATAAAATCGGCCTTATCCCCTACCCTTAACAATCCACTATCCATTTTATAATGTAATACCGGATTGACACAAGCCATTCTTAGTATTTTGAATAATTCCACTCCTTCCTTCAATCCTCTTGCCACCAATTCATTGATATGACCTACTTCCAAATCATTCGGATGTTTATCATCGGAACACAACATCATTTCCATGTAGTGATCGTGGGCGAGAGGAATCAATGCATCAAAATTCTTGGCCGCCGATCCTTCACGGATGAGGATTTTCATCCCCAATTGTAATTTATCCAATGCTTCATCATAAGTGAAACATTCGTGATCGGTCGTAATACCGGCACTGATATATTTTCGTGCATCATCGCCCCTCAATCCGGGAGCATGTCCATCTATGGGAACTCCATATTCCTTCGCCAATCGGATTTTATCCATGACCATTTTGTCTTCGAATAAAACGCCGGGAAAATTCATCATTTCGGATAGGTAAATCAGTTTTTTTTCCTTGAATAAATATTCGATATCGGCTAGATCGATGACTGCTCCGGCGGTTTCAAAGGTAGTAGCGGGTACACAGGAAGGAGCCCCGAAATTTATTTTCAAAGCTGTTTTTGCAGCATCTTCAAGCATGTACTCCACTCCTTTTATTCCTAACACATTCGCAATTTCATGCGGGTCGGAAATGGTAGCCACCGTGCCGTGCGGCAAAGCCATTCTTCCAAATTCGCTAGGCGTCAACATGGAACTTTCTATATGGACATGTGCATCGATGAATCCGGGAAGGATATATTGGTTTTCCTTGACTTCTTCTTCTTTGATTTCAACGATTCGATCTCCTTGGAAAAAAACCGTACCTGAAAAAATACGCTCATTGAATATGTCTATGATTCTACCGCTGATACTTTCCATTTATCTTGTCGATTGATTTAATTGGAAACAAGTTAAACAATTTCGCCCAACTGGATTTTCCAAAGATCGGCATAAATTCCATTTTTTTCCAAAAGACTTACATGTGTTCCTTTTTCTCCGATGCCTCCTTGATCCAACACGACGATTTGATCCGCATTTCGGATGGTGCTTAAACGATGTGCGATAATCAGGGCGGTTCTTCCCCGGATCAGTTTTTCCAGATTCCTTTGAATGCTCCTTTCCGTTTCGGTGTCAACGGCACTCGTCGCTTCATCCAGTATCAGAATGGGTGCATTTTTCAACAATGCACGGGCAATACTCAAACGTTGTCTTTGTCCTCCTGACAGTTTAATTCCCCTTTCTCCGATTATCGAATCATAGCCTTCTTTTAAGGACATGACGAACTCATCCAACTCGGCCATTTTTGCTGCTTCACGAACTTCCTCAAGGGTTTTCGATTCCATTCCATAAGCGATATTTTCCTTAATCGTTCCATGAAACATATATACATCCTGACTGACGAGTGCCATTTTTTTTCTGAGTTGGTATAAGGATATATTCCGAATGTCCACACCATCCAACAAAATACGTCCTGTATCAATATCATATAATCGAAGTAGCAACTTAACTAAAGTCGTCTTACCAGCTCCGGTAGTTCCGGCAATCCCGACACTCATTCCCGGCTCTATATTCAAATCAATCCGATTTAAAACGGATTGCCCATTGCTATATTTGAATCCTACCTGCTCAAAGGAAATCCTTCCTTCTACCTTCTCGATTTTTTCCCGTCCATCATTAATCATCGGTTTTCCATCCATGATACCAAACACCCTCCTCGCAGCCGCTTTGGCCCTTTCGAATTCATCGAATATCCTCCCTATCCGGGTCACCGGCCATAGCAAACGTTGAATCATCATGGAAAAGAAAGCCAAGACGCCCAAAGTCAATCCGCCCGTTCCATTCAGAATCATAAAACTACCCAGCATCAAAACGGAAACAAAACCGATGGTAATAAGAATCCGAATCAGTGGCACATATAATGAATTGTACCGAATGGCTTTGAAATTGGCTATTCGATATTTATCCGACATCTCCTCTACCCTCTCCTTTTCGAATTTCTCTGCCGTAAAACTTTTAATGACCATAATCCCGGAAATGTTGTTTTCCAAGCGGCTACTCAATGCTCCCACCGTCTGACGGATATTCTGATAATAAGGAGAAATCAAACGTTGGTAAAATATACTTCCGATCAAAATGAGCGGAATGGGAATCAAGCCAATCCAAGCCAATTCGGGAGAAACCCAAAATAAGGAAACGGTGGCAAAAATGAAAAGCGTAATCAAATGCAGAATCTCATAAAATCCGGTATTGAGGAAACGTTCCAACTGATTGATATCATCATTGAGGATGGACATGAGATTTCCGGTTCTTTCGGTTTCGAAAAAAGCGATTTCCCGATGTTGTAATTTATCATAAGTAGCGACTCTTAAATCATGTTGGACATTCTGGGCCAAACGGAGGAAGCCCCTTTGGAACAACCATTCGAAAAAACTTTCAAAAAGAAAAATAGCCGCAGTCAGTATTCCTAGGAAAATAACAGCGTCTCTGGCGGTATCCATTCCCATTCCCGAATTGATCCAATAGGGAATATTCCCACTTACACTATCTATGAGCCAAGCCGTTAGGAAAGGGGGCATTAAATCGAATAGCTTATTGAGAACAGCATTGATGGAAGCAAAGGCCACATCCCCCTTATAATTTTTCAAATAGGTAAAAAGACGGGACATCGGGCGTTCTACTGTAGCATTCATGTTTTCAAATTTGTGACCAAAGGTATGAATTCCGAGTATTAATTGCCATCACGGAGGAGTAGCTGTTCAATAGTCTCGAAGATGGGTTATCTTTGCACAAAATTCTAGTAATGGAAGATAACTTATTGGACGATTACGATTTATTCACCAATACTCCTGATAATTTCCTTGCTTCCCGTGAGAAGAGATTGCTCAATTATATCATTGATTCGGCAGTGTATGTCAGTTATATCATTATCCTGATGATTATTGATTGGAATCTTATAGAAGGAACCCGCTTGGAAAAAGATTATTCCGTCTTTGCAGGATTCAATTTATTCCTATTCCCATTTTTTTACAAGTGCATTTCGGAGGCATTTTTTAGTAAGACCATTGGCAAAATGTTTACCAAAACGCATGTGATTAATCTAAAAGGCCAGAAAGTAACACTTGTAGAGGCTTTTTTGAGAACATTGATCAGATATACTGTGTTAGATGTTCTTTCAATATTCCTAAATAAAGATAACTTAACCTGGCACGATCAATTTACAGGTACAAGAGTCGTAACAGATGATTATCTTGCCAGCGAATTCGTTTAAACCATTTTTATGAGACTATTGACCCTTTTGATTCTACTCTTTTCCGGATTGGCATTGTCCGCACAAACCGAAACCGTTACCGTAAGTGGTTATATCAAGGATGCCGCATCCAGTGAAACGATGATCGGAGCAACGGTATTCGTACTGGAAACCGGAGATGGAGCTATTTCCAACGAGTACGGTTTTTATTCCATCCGGATACCCAAGGACTCCGTGACCCTTTCTTTTTCCTATACCGGTTATGAGACATTGGACAAAAGGGTCAAATCGGATGTGGATTTGAATCTCGATATAGAGTTGTCATATGGAGAGACATTGGAGGAAGTTGTTGTAAAAGCGAATTCCTACAAAGAACAAGTGAACTCCACTCAGATGAGTGTTGAAAAAATCACGATTGAAGATGCCAAATTATTACCTGCATTGTTCGGAGAAGTCGATATTATCAAAACCCTGCAATTAAAACCGGGTATCACTACCGGCGGTGAAGGTACTTCGGGTTTGAATGTACGGGGGGGAACAACGGATCAGAATCTTTTTCTTTTGGATGAAGCAACGGTTTATAATCCTCAGCACCTTTTCGGTTTTTTCAGTACGTTTAATTCCGATGCGGTAAAGAATGTGGAATTATATAAGGGTGGTTTTCCGGCACAATACGGCGGTCGTCTTTCATCCGTAGTGGATGTAAAATTGAAGGAAGGGAATAAAAAGAAATTCTCCGGCTCCGGTGGCTTGGGAATTATTGCTTCCCGTTTGACACTGGAGGGGCCTATCGTAAAGGAAAAAGGATCTTTCATTGTTTCGGGTAGAAGGACTTATGTGGATTTATTATTAAGACAAGTCAATAAAGCCAATGAAGACGATCCGGATTACACCCAGATTCCGGAATATTATTTCCATGATTTAAATGGAAAAATAAATTATCAGATTACCGAAAAGGATAAGATTTTCGTAAGTGCATATTATGGTCGTGATGCATTTTTATTCCAGGATGATGATTTTGATTTTTTATTCAAATGGGGAAACATTACGGCAACAGGAAGATGGAATCATATTTACAATTCCAAATTATTTTCGAATACCACTTTGACTTTTTCAGATTATCGATATGATGTTTCTAATCGTTTGACTGATTTTGCAACTTTTGAATTGGGTTCGGGCATTAAGGATTATACCGGGAAAATAGATTATTTCTATTCACCAGACAATCGACATAATATTAAATTCGGCACCAATATTACGTACCATAAATTCAAGGTGGGACGATTATCTTTTGAAGACGATGCCGAAACATTTTCATTCCGTTCCGGGCAGGATTTCGATGGTTGGGCAATGGCTGCCTATATCGCTGATGATTTTGAAGTGAACGAGGACTTGAAAATCAATTACGGTGTCAG
>JAHDFN010000275.1 GCA_020628145.1 Saprospiraceae bacterium
GGCAAAAAGGTCAAATCAACATTCACCGTACTGTCGCAACCCTGCCAATTGGCATTGGGTAAAATTGTGCTGCCTACAGGGTTATCCTCATTGTAAACATCTGTATCTACAATATAGGTGAAACCCGAACCAGAACAATTCGTAGCACTAAAAGTCGAAGATGCTTCGTATGGCTCTCCTACATTTTCACATTCACAAGTATTCGGATTATAGTAATCCGTTGTGTAGCAAATATTATCATTACAATCCGGTTCCATACAACTCGGACCACAAACAGAAGCGATCTCAACATCTGCTCCGGCCTTAATTCCGAACTCAATGATTCCTGTCTCATAAATTCCATCTAATGTAAAATATACACAGGTAGTCGTTTCGGCTTCGATAGCAATATCAAATTTAATACCGCAAAATGACGTGGTAGGATCATTGGTTGTAAATACAGGGCTACAACCATTGGGAACAAATGTACCCGTTCCGGGTTCATAACATCCGGCTTCTATAATATCATCGGAAGAATTAATACAATCGACACAAGCACCGATTGTACCAAAATTAAAATGACTTATACTAGGCGAATTTCCGGATGTAACACAATATATCCAAGTGGATTCACAAGCATTATTTTCTACACTGTGAAAAGTAACGATGTGATTTCCGGCAGGAACGGGATCAGTACAATTTTGACCGAAAGAAAAATTCAAAAATGATAGGAAAAAAAATACAATAAATAATTTTTTAAGTATTACTGTGAATTTCATGCAATAGGGGTTGCTATGAAAATTCACCACGGGTGCTTTCAAATACATTTCATTTGGTTTTTGAGGAAGGGATGTTAATTTTATTTAGAAAGAATACAATACACAACCATCTAATACTACAGTATTAATTTTCCTTTTGATTTTACGTATTCGATGTTAATGACATAAAATTAATAAGCCTTAGAAATCGGGATTTCAAAGCAAAATAAATAAACATCGGATTTGTTTTTCAAAAAAGATCCGTCTTGAGTTCCTAGTAATCGCATTCAACCCTAAACAAAAGCATTATCACTTCCGTTTGGAAAAAATGAAGCAGTTAGAAAATTTAAAAGTGTGAGTAGAGAAAAAATAACGCTGTTAATTAATTTAAAAATTGTGTGATAAAATGAAGTAGCGAAATTGTCAGCGATAATAATTTAAAAAAATTATTAATGGTTGTATAAGTTTAATTTACTCCAAGATAAAGCATTCCAACCTTACTTACAAGGATATAAGATAATTTTTATTACTCATATATGTATATTCTTAATTTTTCGAATTCACACTTCAATGAACTAGCAACCATTTTGGAATTATCTTTTGTTACTAGGAGTCCCTTTTGACATTCAAGCTTGTTTGTTCATACTTTTGTTCATACTATAGCATCTCTGCTTTTAAATCCGAGGAAGTTTCTTTCATGGAAATACTGCAATCACTCCAACCTTCCAGTACACTATCCAATTGAAAATCAATAGCTTCATATAGCTCCAATGTGTTTCCGTAAGCATATGGAATCCCTTCTTGGGTTGCCATGATATCCCCATTCAATAAATCCAAACAGGTGAACACCAGATTTTTCCTCATTCCAAAAGAATAATTATCATCCGTTTTCAACGCATATTCCAACATATCCAAATCCAACATAGATCTTCTTTGATGTCCCTGCCAATCATTATAAACATTGGTTTCATTCGGATTTTCATTAATGTTCAAATCTAGAATTTCATTCGACAAATAACCATTGCCATGACGGGTTTGGTAAATTCGGGAAACGTAAAATAATTGAGGATCATCCAATTCATATTTCCGAATTAATTCCATAGCATTTTTGGAAGTCGTATGAGCATGCGTTACGTTAGGAAAAAAACCATGATCTTCATCCAATAAAATCCCTTGACTCCCTTCGAAAATCAAATCGGTAAAATTATTTTCATATATCCTTTCTTCAAAAAATTCTTTTTCGGAAAAAATTTTCAAATACGGTTTGATATCTTCCAACATCTTCAAATAAACATCCATCATCTTTCGTGAAACTTGTTCATCAAATTCTATTTGGGATTTATTTTCATAATAATTTTTAATGGCATTTAATTTCTGTTGTAAAACAACCGGAAAAAACAAGTCCTTAACATAAAGTTTATAGGGCGTGAATTTATTACGGGCCACAGTTGCACCGAATCCCATCCCACAACTTCCATGTTGATTATTTTTTTCTGTGGTTCGATTAAATAATACATCATAAGGAGTTGTTACTATCGATAAGCCATCTATATAAAATTCAGGTATAATATCTTTTTCCAACAAAGCATTTAATTCATTAAAAAAGGCAATCGGATAAAATGTACAATACCTGCTCCAAAAAGTAGGAACACCCCTTAATGTTCCGGCACCGAAACTTGAAAAAACATGACGAGTCCCATCTTCCAAAACAACCGTATGCCCTGCTTGATGTCCACCCGAAAACCGGATGACTAATGGGGTGTTACTATTATTACATAAATAATCCGTTGTAATTCCTTTTCCTTCATCCCCATATCCCAAACCGACAACTATCCTAGTATTCATATTTTCGAATTAAAATTAAAATTAAAAAATAGGAATTCCTCCAGAAGGAGGAATTCCCGAAAACTAAAATCAAAGGGTAATGATTCCCGAATCCTTTTTCGAATGGGAAACCGGAGAAATATTCACCAATGCATTATTTACCGAACCGGCAGTTTTTGCATCGAAGCCTTTTGTTAGTTTAGCCAAATCAATTCCATTAACGACAGCAACGGTAGAAGCGATCAATTCTGCTAAGGAATTATGATCATCTAAAATCAAGGCACGTTCACCTAACAAATCCTTCCAATAACCAATGACCTCCGGATTATCCTTATACCCGGTTTCATTCACATGGATGTGGAAAACATGATACATCCTTTGGGCTTCGGCCAATAAATCTTTTGCATTGAGTTTATCAGCTTGCTTATACCCCATCACAGCTTTCAACCATTCGGGCGACAGTTCATCCCAACTTTTTTCATCTCCAATAGTAAAGAGGAATCCCTTCGCTCCCCTTTTTTCGAAACAATCTATGGAGGTATGTCTGCCGGCAATCAACCATGACATTAGGTACGACTCCATACACTGGCCGCCGCCGCCGCCTTCAATGAAGATTTTGGCTAGACCCTCATTCAGTTCATCCGTTCCGGATTCGAATTGTCCGACCTGAAGCGGACATCTGTCGGAAATGTGATCTCCGATGGCGGAAAACATGATTTGAGGATCATCGATACCATGATCAATCATGGTATTCATCAAAGCACCCAATTTATGTCGGATGAGATGTTCCGGAATTCTTCCCATCGAACCGGTAACATCCAGAAAAACTCCGATGGCCAATGAATTGGGATGTGCTGCGGAATCCCGACTTTCCCTGAAAGTGAGTCCGAAAGGATTCAGCTCATCGGCCAAAGTCCGACTGGCTGTATGCTTGAATATGCCGGCCCTTGATTTTTTGGAATAGGTTTTCTTCAGATGCTTATAAGCATCACTTGACCAATTTGTATATCCCATAATGATAAAATTTTATAGTGAAAAAATAATCGGATACCGCCCTCAAGTGGTCAGATATCCAAAACATGAAATTCCCGTTTGAAATTATTCTTCAGCATCTGTCTATATTCGTCATAGCATTCATATGCATCAGAATGTTTTTTAAGCAAAAATGAAATCAGTGCGGGATGGTGACTTTTCCTCAACACTATTCCCATACCCGAAGGGTCTCCCAATAAAAAAGCCGCCGTCCTTTTAGACAATTTCAGATCAATGCTTGTCCTTGCCATCTTATCCGTAAATAATTGAGTCGGATACCAATGCTTGTATTTAGCGGATAGTGTTTTCATTTTCCGACCTTTAACCGTCATGTGGTAAAATGTCGGTATGATAATGCCGTGTGTTTCCGGTACTATGAATAATGTATGGGGATGGATTCCGCCATGGACGAATCCGATTTGGGACATCCAAGCATTGAACTCCAGGATTCTTGACAAAATCCATAGTACATGTTTTTGGGGCAACACCAATCTTCCTACAGGGACGGAGCGATGAAGGAACCCTACTTTCAATTCATGGCTGACTCCCATGCTATCCGGGAGATAATGCAGAAATGAATGGGCGGCTTCATTCGTTTGGTTTTTCAAAACATTATAGTTGTCATAAGACAATTCCAAGAGTGTTTGTTCTCCTTTGAACAAGGCTTGGAAATCATCAAACTCCACCCTACCCGCATCATCTTCGAATTTGTTTTTCCGATCAAAATCCTCCTTGAGTTTATTCAACTTGATAAAGGCTTTGGATGCACCTCGAAGATGGCATACATCCGGATGAAGCAGTGAAATTGCCTTCCGGTATGAACTAATGAAATCGGATGAAAATACATCTTCAAGCCTATGGTGTAATTCTATTTTTCGAATCAGAAAGTCTGCCTCCATAATACTTATTTTACTTTTTAAACTAAGTAATTTTATTGCAATATATCCCATCTTAGTTTAAAAGTCAAACTATGTTGATTTTATATTAATAAGAAAATTAAAAATGAGTAAAATATAATAATGGATATTAGTTTAATCGAACATAAGTCTATCTAAACCAAATCAATAGAGGGCATAAGGAGGATATCTGGTAATCAGATAATTTATGATGCATATAATTATATATGCATGAGGTTTCTTATCACATCAGTACAAAAGGAATCGGCCTATATTTACAAGCACTCATTCACATAAAAATATTAAGTAGGTAATAAAGGTTATCACGAATAATTGGTTATAGTGAAATTGATTTTTTGAAAATAT
>JAHDFN010000276.1 GCA_020628145.1 Saprospiraceae bacterium
CCCATAATATCCCAATTGGGTAGATGCCTGATAATAATGTGGGGCATAGTAATCTATTTCCTTGTCGTTATAAAACGAAATGCCTACGACATCGATAAAATGTTCTAGGAGTTCTTCTTCGGAAGCATTTTTATCAGGAATGGAAGAACAGGAACTGCCATATTGCCAAAACGAAAAAGGATATTCCAACACACCATATTCGAAGGCCTGTTCCAAATTCATGTAATTGAATTGCTGCTTGCCGCCCTTGGCATACCATTTTAATAAGGGGAGGATTTTTTTCTTATTCTTTAATAATTTTTTCTGAAAATCGAAGATGGCTTTCCTACATTCCTTCGTGCCTACTTTTTTCAGGAATTTATATATCCGTTTATCTTCGATATCATTATTCAAAGGAGCAACATAAGGCATGGAAACGGTTACATCCAGTGGATAGAAATACCGATAAGCAATAGTCGTTTGCCCTCCCTTGCTGATACCTGTGGACACCCAATCGTTCTTATAGATTCCTCCGAGTAATTTTCTTATTTTATGTAAATCGGCGGTAGCTTGTTCCAAGGTCAGGTAATCCCAGTCTTTTGATGCAGGTACGGAATTTCCGAAAAAACGATGTTCCACTTCTACTTGGTTGGCTTTAAGTAGGAATGAAGGTTCGTAATATCTCAATCTGTTCATAGAGTAACCTTCGGTCGCCATTACTGTGATGTTGTTGAACCCTCGGTGGCTGAGATATACTTTCTGGTAAAAAGAACCTTTGTCAGGATTCTTATGATCGATGGGTTGCCTGATTTGTAATTCGAATGTAGTATATTCAGGATATTGTGAATCAATTTTTTTGTATTTCAAATCGGATATCTTTTGAAGATAACCCTCAATGTCGCTTTGTGCACCAGAGATGAAAAAACAAAGGATGAAAAGGAATTGGAAAATATATTTCATGAGAACACTTTTGGTAATCAGCCACAAGATAATTATTAAAAATCAGCCGGGTTTAATTAAAATCGAAAGGGGCCATTGTCGAATAGTATAGTATGATGGATTTTTCAGGTTTATGGATGAAAACGATTTTACCTTTAGAGGCATAACAAACGGGTTTGGAAGAAATCTCCCATCGGCCGGCCGGTAATTCTAATTTTTCAAGGAGTTGGATAGAAGGGGGATTTTCGAGTTGTTCCATATCTTCGATCCATAAGGGGATCTTGTCGTTATCGATTTTAATAATAGCAATGATATCCCAATCCGAAGGACCGGGTATGCTTCCTCCGGAGTTGTCCTTGTAATGGATTAGGAAATCCAAGTCCTTTATTTCGGAATGGGGGGAGACATATGACTTGAAGAATTCCAATTTTTCTTCGGTACTTGAAAAGGCACGGCTAAAAGTATGTGTCGTTTTATCTTTGTTTCCCCAACATCCCAATACGAATATTGCCAACCATAATATGTGGAATCTGCATCTCAAGAGGTCAGCCATTTTTTATGCTGTTCCCAAGCCCAAGCCGATTTTACAATGTCTTCGATATTTCTTTTGGGTAACCATCCAAGGATATTGGTCGATCGATCCGTATGTGAATAAATGGCGGCAATGTCTCCGGGTCTTCTTTCTCCCAGTTGATAATTCAACTGAATGCCATTTACACGTTCGAATGCCTTTATGGTTTCCAATACGCTGACACCATCTCCGATTCCGAGGTTAAAAACTTCGCAGTTCTTTTCGTTTTTTCCCTCCAATAGGAATTCTACTGCCTTAGTGTGTGCGTGAGCCAAATCCATTACATGGATATAGTCACGGATGCAACTGCCATCCCTTGTCGGGTAATCGGTTCCGAAGACTATCAGCTTTTCCCGGTGTCCGATGGCTACTTCGGTTATGATGGGGATCAGGTGGGTGTTTTCCAAAATGGGAGCTTCTCCGATTTTGGAACTTTCATGAGAACCTGCCGGATTGAAATAACGTAGGATAACGACATTTGTGTCGGGATATGCCAAGCAGAAATCCCTGATGATGAGTTCTCCCATCTGTTTGGTACGGGCATAAGAGGATTCGGCTTCACCAAAGGGCGTGCTTTCCCTGACGGGTAATTCCTTCGAATTGCCATATACGGAACAGGAAGATGAAAAGATGATATTCTTCACATTGTACTTCTTGCAGCAGTCAAGAATATTCATCAGATTGATCAGGTTGTTTCGGTAATATTTAATGGGGGATGTAACGGATTCGGGGACGTAGATGAATGCTGCGAAATGGATGACGGCGTCTATATCCGGATTTTCTTTGAAAATAGCTTCCGTTTTCTCAAGATTACAAAGATCTATATCGTAGTTGGTCAAGGGCTTTCCGATTAAATCGGAAATACCTTCAGTTATTTTTTGATAAGAATTGGAGAAATTGTCCGCACTAACAGGGTTGAAGCCATTATCATGCAAATCAACAATGGTATGGCTGCCGATGTAACCACATCCTCCGGTAACTAATGTTTTACCCATAAGGGATTGTTTTAATATTAATAATTGGGTTGGTTTAAGCTAAAGTAGAATTATTCCTTATTTTTGCAGCAACAAAATTAAGCACATATATATGGATTTAAAAACATTGGCACTAGAAGTAACCGGAATTGCACGAAAAGCAGGGGATGCCATCATGGAAATCTATGGAGAAGATGATTTCCAGGTAGAAAAAAAAGGAGATGAATCTCCTTTAACCATTGCAGATAAGACAGGGAATGATATCATTTGTGAAGGATTGAAGGCTTTATCTGTCGATTATCCAATCGTTTCGGAGGAAAATAAGGAGATCCCTTATGAAAAGAGGAAGAATTTTGTGTATAGCTGGTTGGTTGATCCTTTGGACGGCACGAAAGAATTCATCAAAAGGAACGGTGAATTTACAGTGAATATCGCTTTAATTCATAAGGGCCGTTCGGTATTGGGAGTTGTATATGCTCCGGTCATGGATGAAATGTATTATGCTTGGGATGGCGGTGGAGCCTATGTGGAAAAAAATGGAAAGACGGAAAAACTCCAAGCACCTTCCTTTGGTTTGCATGATACGGGTTTAGGGGTCGTAGCATCCCGCTCTCACCTGAATGAGGATACGGAAGAATTTCTGAAGGCATTGAAAGAACCGGTCATCGTTCCTAAAGGAAGTTCACTTAAATTTCTGATTTTAGCTAAAGGGGGGGCACATGTTTATCCTAGATTGGCACCTACTATGGAGTGGGATACCGGAGCGGCACATGTTGTGTTGGTTGAAGCTGGAGGAAGTGTGATAAACCATGAAACAAAAAAACCTTTGGAATATAATAAGGAAAATTTGTTGAATCCTTATTTTATTGCGTATGGCAATATGAAATGATTTATCTTTTATATTCAACTCTTTATGAAAGCGTCACTTGAAACAAGTGACGCTTTTTTTTTGCATGTTAATTAGGTCTTAAAATTTACTTGAAGGGAACTGGAAGGCCGGTTTTGTTGTAAGTGGTTGTGCAATTGAATCAAAAGACAAATTCCCTGAATATGACGACTGCTACTGTGCGTTATGAAAAAAAATCTCATCAGCCTGTAACGTTTTCCTTAAAAATCTCATTTGGTGTTGTTGAAGGTCGAATAGGAAAATAAATTCCTTGTTGATTATTAAATAACATTTTCCCATCAAAAAAAATAGGAGAAAAAACAATGTGCCATTCCGGTGCAACCGGGACAGGCATGCCATTTCATAACCTTTTTTAAACAGTAGTACCCATGAAGCATTTAATGTTTTTATTTTTCGCTTTATTTTTTTCTTTTGTCGGAATTTCCTCTGCTCATGTTTCGGGAGTAATTGAAAATGGAAAAACCGAATTGTTTTTCGGAGGAGAGTATGATGTGTTCCAGGGCCGAATGGCTGTGACGATAACCATTAAAAAAGATGTCGGAATTGGAGCCGTAACGGTTATTAGTCCGATAGATGGAAAAGTGATCGTACAGGAAAAATTCGTTAATAAATCCACTATCGTTATTCCGACGGATCGTTGGGGAGAAGGCGTTTATGAATTCCATGTGACGTCTTTGGCTGCTATCGAAAAACATGAGATAGAAATAGTCAGGTAAGGTTGGTTTGAGAGTTGGGAGTGCCATTGAGGGCTTCCAACTCTTTTATTTTTTTTGCAAACCATAATTTTAGCGGGGTTCCTGATTCTAAAACTTTTTTTTCGAATTTTTGAAGAGAGATACTACCATTATTTTTGTACTGTAGGTTGAGTTCTTGCACGAATTCAACGAAGGCTAAGTTGTTGGTTTTGATGACACTGTTTAAGTCGGACTTTTGGGAAATATATCTTCTATATTTCTTGAGGTTGTAGTCCAATAATGATTCAGCATTGTTGTCGCCGTTTCTCATGAGTTCATAATAACTTCGGATGATAAGAAGATCGATTATCCCTTTTACCCTAAAGGAAGTATCTGAAATAGTATTTATGATTGAGATACATTTATGATATTCCTTTTCGTAGAATGCTGTGTAGGATTCAATTGTTTTTGTAAATACTTCTTTGTTCTTTGCAGGTATTTTGTGTATGAAATTATTGAGGCAATAATATACTTTCTTGTCTTCGCCTAATTCAAAACCTAGCGTTGTTATATTGATCAATGCTATGGGGTTGACTAAATTGCCTTCGGTGAAAAGTCCCGACAATAATTTATTGTAGGTGAGTTCGAAATAAGTTTGTCTTGTTTTGAGCGGAGGCAAGAGGTTGTTGGCTCTTCCCAGTGTGTTGAAAAGAAAAATATTAATTATGTTTTTTTCTTCCTT